>DASZEU010000280.1:0-5415 GCA_035940535.1 Candidatus Angelobacter sp. | reverse complement strand
ATTGGGGAAGTTAGTAATTGGGTAATTGAAGGTCAAAGGCAAAGATGACTGATGCCAAATTTTAAAAGCAAAACCTGATATCTGCCCGACACCAGAGAATAAAAGCAATATCCTTTCGATCTACCGCACTGAAACCCACCCTTCGCAGCAAACGCGAAGGGTGGGGCACCCCATGTCCATGCACCCCGCTAATGTTAGGAGCTACCACGATGATTCTTTGGAGAGATGCGCTTCCATCTGATTTGCCACGTCTGCATGAATTGTGGGATGAGCAGGAGAAACGGTTTGAGGGCACGGGGGTGAAGGTGGACCGTCCTGATCTTACGCGATCGCCGACTATAGTGGTGCGAATTGCGGAAAGAGATGGGCAAGTTGTCGGCTTCTACCATGTGGAAGCAGTAGCGGAGTTGAGCATCGTCACTGGTGATGAAGATGTTATGCGCTCTTTGGCGCCAGAGATGGCGGCTTTGTCCCACTGGCTGAAGGCGCATGGCGTTCGCACCGGATGGGGATTGGTGCCCAAGAAGTTCGCGAAATCTATGGCCAGGTTCTTGAGAAGGTTTCCTTTGATTCGAAAGTGGACCGTGTTTGAGATCTTTGGGTGTGATTTTTCGGAGCTGGGAGATTGAGGGATTTGTAATTTGTAATTTCTAATTTGTAATTTTTAAAACCAGCTTTTCAAAGCCTTTTTACCACAGAGTCCACAGAGGAAAATCAAGGTAAGAATATGAACAATGATGTTGCAATTTGTGATTCAAAACGGCTCTCAAGGCTAATGGCTAAGAACTAAAGGCTAATGACTAATGACTAATGACTAATGACTGAAAGCTAACAGCTAACAAGGAGTGACACTTATGGGACGCAGTGAATCGAAAGATGCCTACAACACTTCCAAACAGATGGCCCAGCAGAACCAGGCGAATGCGCAGGCCAGCTTGGGGAGTGAAAATAAGGCCATCACTGATTTCAGCAATTCTATTGACGACTATAAGAATTTCATCAATTCTGAGTTTGAACCGGGCGGGCAGTTCGATACGACGGAAAATAATCTGGCAACCAGCGTAACCGCAGGTGGCAAGAACTCGCTTCAGGATTATTTCTCTGATGTCGGCAGCCGGACCGGCACAGGCACTACTCCCCAGATGGTCGCGGCAACCGAAGAAGCAAGCCGGCAAGGGCAGCGCGATACAGCCAACTTCCTGAACCAAGCGCTGCTGGCGCGTATCGGAGCGCTGGGCCACGGGCAAGAGACAGTGATGCAGGCGCGCGGACAGATCCCTGGCTTCTACGGCAATCAATACGCCACCTCGCTGGGTGGAGCAACATCGGCGATGGGCAATGCCACTAATGCGGCCAGAATGCCGGGGTTCTGGGACACGTTTGCGCCAGCGCTGGCTGAGGGAGCTGCAAAGGTTGGGGCTGGATTTACACCTCACGGATAGCATTCAGTTAGCAGAGCATTCAGCCAAAGAAACATTGCACCGCGCAGGACGCAGCGTAAAAGGGACCACAACGAAAACCAAACCTATTTTTCATTCGTCCGGCGTACGCCGGACTAGTACCCATCAACGGGATCCGTTCCAATCAGCGTTCATCAGTGTTGACCTTTTGATTGCGGCTTGCCTCGCTGTGCCACAGGTGATCTTTTCTTGGCTGAACGCTGAGTGCTAAATACTAACTGCTATTTCTATGGAGACACTTATGGATGACACATCGAATTATTGGCCGGAGCGAGAGCGTGCAGATTCCTATCCTGGAGCAATTCCACCCGGCGCCAGAGGCATCATTTCAGGCCAGCCTCAGGCGCAGACTTCAACTGTGCAGCAGCCGGACAGTTCGTCGGTTGGGCAGAAGATTATGAATACTGCTTCGTCTGATTCTGGATCTTCGTCTACGCAGCCGGTGATTGGAGCTCTTCCTGGCATGGAATCCTACAATCAGGCAGCTATGGGAAAGATTGTAGGGAGCCTGACGGATAGCGCTCGTCAGTGGCTCGGCAATCAGGCGCAGAAAGAGCGTCAGGTGAACCAGCAGGCGCGCGTTCCCGTCGACCGCCACGATCCTAAGTACCGCATGGGAATTGGTCAAAGAATTCTGGGATCATTGGTCAACTTTGGCAGCGGCTTTTCAAATAGCCATTTGCCAACGGTCTATGTAGGTCCAGGAGCGGTGAACCGGCGCTATTACCAGGACCAGCAGCAGCGAGAAGATGACGCGGCTGCCTCGGACTCGTGGCTGGAAACGCTGGACTCCGCGCGGACACGGGATGAGCAGCTTCATAACCAATTGATGAATCCGAAGAGCGGCAGCACTCAGAATGTGAGCACGAACACGCAACGGACCGATGCTACAGCCAATGAATCTGCTCCATCTGGCCCGCAATCGCCGCAAAAACAGCTTACGCTGTATGACCGCGCCGTCATGCAGGCTGCGCAAGAAGGCGATCCAGAGAAGGCAACGGAGTGGGACAAGGGGCTGAGGATGATGGAGCGCATTCAGCAAGGCCGGGAGCGGGGCACGATCAAGCCTGCTGCAACCGCAACGGACGGGCTTACCCAGAGTGAGATGAAGCTCTACAACGATCAGGTGTATGGCGTGAACCAACGCATTGGGGCTTTAGAAAAGGCGGAGCGTACTCCAGAGATCGATGCGGCATTGCAGAAGTTCTATCAGCAGAGGGATGCTATCGCGAATGGGATTAAGGCTCGGCGGCCAAGAGTACAAACTTACCGCTGATGACGCTGATTGTGCTGATGAACGCCGATGGGCAAGCATTCAGGGAGACAAAATCAAGGAGTTACGTCAATTTCGTTGCAAATGCTTGAGTTTCTGTCAAAATCTTGTGATTAACACAGCTCTCCGGATGCGAGGGAATTTTTTTGATCACTAGCGAAGATTTGGCAACGGTTGTCGTTCGCCGCGTTATTTTCCACGATATTCCCCAAGCTGTTAAGGGTGGCTCGGCGAAACCCACACTATCGGAAGTTGAAACTGAGATTGACGCGCCGCGAAAAGGCCACCTGAAGACGAAGCTCATTAAAGTGCTTGGTTCCAAGAGTGCTTATCCCATTCAGTTCAGTGAGACATCAGCCTCACCTGTACCAGGTGAGGTGCGCGGTTTGACGAAGCAACATAGTAGTGCTCCCGTCTTCGTGGAATCATCGCAGCGGCTTGCCAATTATCTTTTCGAGCAGCGATTGGGTTCTATTTCTCCTGGATTGCTCTGCATGATTGACGCCACCGCAAACAGCCTGCCCTGTGTGGTGCTCATGAAATTGGAACGCGAGCGCGGTGGACAGCTCGAGTTGAGTGACAACCAAGAAGGCAAGAAAACATTTGCTTTGTCAGTATTTGACAACCTTGTGCTCACGGATGGCACTCGTTTATTCAAGACATCGATGTTCGTGAGGACCGGAAAGGGCGATGATGATTTTCGCGCGGGAGCTTGCGATAGCCAGCTCAGCGTGGGTTCGAGCGATGACTTTGCCAAGTTCTGGTTACGGTTTTTGGGGTGTACCTTCGTAGAGGAGCCTCGGGTGGCAACCCATCGGTTTTACGAATCGGTAGTGCGGTTCGTGAACAAATCGGTGAGCGACCCGGCCTCGAAGGGTGATATTTACGAGTCGCTGCAATCGGAGTTGAAATCACATAAGAAGACTCTCTCGCCGAAACAATTCATCGAGGAGTATATTCCAGAGGCCGAGCAGAATAACCTCCGTGAGCATCTCAAAACTGAGCAGGTGTCGCCCACAGCTTTTACCAAAGATCTGAGTGATATCGAGAAGCGGTTGCGCCGCCGTGTCTACGAGACCGCCAAAGGCGTGACGGTTTCGGTCCCAGAGGAAAGCGCGGAGCTGGTTGTAGTCAGCCCCGAGCAGATCATCGTCAATGATTCGGTTGTCAAAGTTAAATGATGGATGTGGATACAGCGCGGAAGCGGTGGATTGCAGAACGGCCTAAGTATGTTGAGTTCGCAAATCTAGTGAGCTCCCGGCTGCAGAAGGCATTGAAGCCAATCGGCTTGTGGTTCGATGTTTCCGCTCGCGCGAAGGAAGTCGATAGCCTGGTCAAGAAGCTGATCAAGAAACCTAAGCATGACTATGATTCTTTGCCCGATAAAGTTGGGGCACGCGTCATCGTGCGATTCAGGGCAGACATCCCGCACGTCCTGGATGTGATAGAGAAGACACTTCATTGCGACACTGTGGACGACAAGCGAACGGGCCTGGGTATCGACCGGGTGGGTTATCAAAGCGTGCACCTGGACGGCGTTCGCTTGCAAAAAAGTGATCCGGACCATGGAACCTTTCCGGGCGATACATTCTGGCTTGAACTACAGGTACGGACTCTTGCCCAGCATTTGTGGTCCGAGATATCGCACGATACGGTCTATAAGAATGACGATGCCGTGGCCGGCTTGCCGGAAGACATCAAACGAAGAGTAAATCTTATGGCAGGACAAATTGAAGTGGCAGACAGAGAATTTGACCGGCTCAATCGGGAGCTGCCGGCAGATGAAGGCATGCAGCTCCTCAAGGTGCTCGAACGGCACTATTTCACGTTAAGTTCGCGGCGCCCTGATGCTGAACTCTCGTTGCAAGTTCTGCGCTCACTTGCTCCACTCTACAATGAGAGCACGGGAGAGATTGTTCAGAGGTTAGACAGATTCATCAAGGAGCAGCATCCCACGCTGGAAGCCATTTACGAACAAGCAGCCGAAGGGGAACCAGCATACATCACAGCATTCCTCTTTCAGCCAGAAGTTCTGATGATCTATGAGCGGCTCTTGAATGATCCTATTGCGATCCGCAAGGGATGGAACTTACGCTACCCCGAATCCGAACTGGAGCGCATTGCGAATTTGTTTGGACTGGCGTTGGATTGATGCGTTTAGCAATCAGCCAAAGTACGAAGACCTCTTGCCACGAATTTGCGCGAATGAACGCGGATCGGCTGGAGCCTTTGGGAGAGTCCAAATTGGGACTGGGAACGGGCGCGAGGGTTGGGATGGGGCTGGACTTAAGGAATGGAAATAACGTTCGGAGCTTGGAAGAACCAGCCCTGCAAGGGCGGAAGAGAGTAGCCCAGCACGTAAGTGCTGGGAAAGGTTAGGGATAAATGACAAGCCCCGTAGGGGCGATACTTGGTTTTATTCTCTCCATTGGGTGCGAACTGTTGATTGAGTGAGGTTCCAGGCTCCTTAAGTGAACAGTATTGGGGTTAGCGGCTCAGAATCATAGGGGGTTGAGGCTGCCCTGAAAGAGTGACAACGGCTATACAATAATTTTTTCGTCCTCTATTCGCTTTTTTGTTGCGCTAGTTATAACCGGTGGTGTATAAACAAGGCGAGACGCAGCAGTAATTGGACACTGATGCGTCTCTAACCAAAGTCACCTGAGTGGAGGCAACAATGGC
>DASZEU010000279.1:0-2999 GCA_035940535.1 Candidatus Angelobacter sp. | reverse complement strand
CATGACCGCGGGACGCCTGCTGACCGCCATTCTAGCCGGACAGCCAACCCAACATTCTTGAGATTTCCACAGCTGCGCGGCGACCGACTACTGTGGATATCTCCTACTTGCTAAATTCTCGTCTGGGCTTACTATAAGGGTCGAGGTGGCCGAAAAGTAGTGTCCTAGTGTCAGACCTTGGCGCTTTCCTTATGGCTTCCGTAGCGATGTATTCGCTTTTATTTCGCCTAATATGATATCCGCACTTCCGTCCGTGTCAAGACACAAAATGTGGTGGAGGCTGGGCGGGTTCAATACCAGGAGAGATAGTTTCAACTGCTAGGCTGTGCGCCTTCCTGCGATTGCAGTTCGTTCAGCACAAAAGCTTGATTTATCGGTGTTTTCTCGAACGCCTCTGGGATCTGCTGCCGAAGATGCCCGACGGGAGAAAAACTCGCTTTCAGAAGAAGCGCCAGACAACCGGGGGCGTAAGCGACGAACGTTCAGCAGGGGATAAGCCTGGAAAGAAACACTGATAACTCTACGAGTGGTGGCGGCGCTGGAGCGCGCCGCCACATACTCGATCAGGCAAAAGACTATCTTCTCGGCGTGGCGCCAGCATCTGGTGTTGGCGTAATGCACTTTACGATTCCATTCACAGTTGCACATCCGCCTCCGGTTGGAGTTGGAGTTGGAGTCGGTGTGGGAGGAGGTGGCGGGGCGCAGGAGTTACCGGGACAGTTGCTCACCGGCTGGCTTGCCATGAAGCTATTGAACTCGTCTACATCGGATTGGGCGCAACTGAAGCCAGCTCCATGCCCGGCTAATACGAGGTAGCCAAGAGTCTGGCCCGCGAAGGGACCGCCGGGAACGAACACAACAGGCACGCTGCTGCTTTGGTCGTGAAGATAGATAACTCTGGGCGGAAACGCCGTAAGATGGTTGTTCTTCACGATGAGGGGAAGATTGTTCTGCACGGTCGAGGCGGGCAGCCGTCCACAGGCCGGCAGGTCAACCTGGACGAACATGTTGAAGAAGCTGGATGCAGGAAAATCGGGGCTACCGCCGGGCGCAGCATGTGATTCAACCTCACCCGGGCTGATCTTGATGGGAGCGCTGTAGGCAGTTCCGGCGCGTACCGCCGGCCGGCCAGCGGTAGCGCCACATGCAAAAGCCATCAGGTCCAGCTTGCGAACTTCAGTGTGGACTTCGCGTGTGCCGGGACCGGCAGCGCAGGGAGTGTCGCCAAGGCAGGGCCACCCAGGCGGCGCCGAGAGCATATTCTCGCTCACCAGCGTATTGGCGCTGCCTACAGGCACCCCGTTCTGATCGGCAGTGCTGCCGTCGGTGATAACGTCGCTGCGGCCAATCAGGGTTGAGCCATCGAACATAGTGGGGCTAGTCCAGGTTTGGGTGGTGGGATCATACCCCGGACAACCATTGACAACGGCTTGAAAGTTGGTCGCGATCTGAATCTTGAAGCTTCCGAGCGAGGTTGTGGTGTCATCACCCTTTCCCGGAAAATTTGTTTGCGAATAAGCCGGCGCTATCGCCAGCACCAAAATAGCAAGACAGCCCAAGAACAAACGCTGATTGAAAGACCTCATAGTTTCTCCTCTTCATTTTTCTGGATGCCAAGCAAGACTGATGCCTGACCCTTTTGTCAAAAAGAAGCACAAATTCTATGGTCAGCCCGGTCAACTTACTTCTCCGGAATTGCTTTTTTCGGAAGGTTTCAGGGGCGTGTTCCTTTGAGAATTAATGAGGCTTCCCCAACCCTGCATAGGCCACCATCGAAGGCACATCCAGAGCTGTATGCCTATGGGGCTTTCCATTAATGATCCTTAATCAAGTTTTCTCGTGGGAAAGACCAGAAGGAAGTCTGCCTGCTTGCGCAGTCCGGCGGATGGTGTCGATTTTTCTGACGCAGCCCGTATCCGCTCCGCTACCGAGCGGCCTTGGCTTCTCCTTCCTCTGTGGCCCGCACTTCCATCGGATCACCTTACGGTGACCTTTCCTCGAAAGCAGAAGTACGGGTTTACCCTGTTCCGCTGGAGAGACACGTAGGTTAGGCCCTTTCTATCTGGCATCTGCATGCGCTTTTGTAGCGTAAATAAGCGTTCCCGGCGAGTTCGAAAGCGCCCAAATGCGTTAAGATCGTAATCCACTGGCAAATGATCTTTGGACTACCCCATGCTTCATAGCCTAAGAAGAACCGCAATCGGTCCTGCAATTGTCGTCTTATTTGCGCTCTCAGGATTTGCACAATCTCCTTCCACCTCTTCCAATCCAATTGAGCGTCGAATCGACTCCATTCTCAGCCAGATGACCCTTGAAGAGAAGATAGATTTGCTGGGCGGCGTCGATGATTTTTATGTGCGCGGTGTCCCCAGGCTCAATGTGCCTCGGCTCAAGATGGCCGATGGCCCCTTGGGAGTGCGCAATGACGGCCCTGCTACCGCGATGGCTGGCGGAATAGCCCTGGCGGCCACATGGAACCCCGCTCTGGCCGAGAAAGTGGGAACTGAGATCGGCAGGGACGCGCGGGCCAAAGGCGTTCATTTTCTCCTGGGTCCCGGAGTCAACATCTATCGCGCGCCCATGAACGGCAGAAATTTTGAATACCTGGGCGAAGATCCCTTCCTGGCTTCGCGCATCGCCGTCGGCTACATCAAGGGAGTGCAGAGCCAGGGCGTGAGCGCCACCATCAAGCATTTCATGGGCAACAACTCGGAGTTTGACCGCCACAACACTGACTCCGTTATCGATGAACGCACTCTGCGCGAGATCTACCTGCCGGTATTTGAAGCGGCGGTGAAAGAAGCGCACGTCGGGGCGATCATGGATTCCTATAACCTGACGAACGGCGTGCACTTGACCCAGAACAACTATCTGAACACCGACGTGGTGAAGAAGGAGTGGGGCTTCAACGGCATCATCATGTCGGACTGGACATCGACCTACGACGCCGTAGCAGCGGCCAACGGCGGCCTGGATCTTGAGATGCCGTCCGGGCTGTT
>DASZEU010000278.1:0-14416 GCA_035940535.1 Candidatus Angelobacter sp. | reverse complement strand
AAACCAGGAGCGTTTGAAGTTGAATTGATCCAACCCCGGAGGGGTGTAGCGAAGTTAGCCCAGGGTGGAGCGCAGCGGAACCCTGCGATAGCTGCACGATTAATCTCAAGCCCCGTAAGGGGCGACCAGGCGTTTGCTCCTTTTGTCGCTGTTGACTCGAACGAGGATTATGCGGGAATCTCACTCTTGGCCCGCAAGCCCAACGAAGGATGATGCTTGCGCAGCACGCCAATCATGTGCTCTTTCGTGATATGTGTGTAGCGCTGCGTGGTTGCAATTGAAGTGTGCCCCAGGAACTCCTGAACAACCTAAGTATCCACTCCATTTCAGCAAAAAATTCAAGGGAAAATCACGGATGAGCCAAATCGTCTCAATTTATGTATTCGGTACTGATCGCCAATAAATGCCTCCGTAGTTTGGCTGGTGTCATCGATCTTGCGCCATCCACGTAACTGTTCAGGGGAAAGCACGGTTTCAAGACCAATCGTAATTGACGAAAGTGCGTCGAGCTTTCGCTCCTTATCGAATCGTTCCGCAATTGGACATTCAGCATGAACAATCCACCACAACTCACCGTCAATTTTCATTAGATCGAGTGGATAAAGTCTACAACACAGCGGCCGAATGGGATAAATAGAACACTGGTTTTTAGCAGTATCAAAACAAGAGCACCAAGTTGCACTTTTTTTCGATTGTGAGCGAGACAGATACTCAACGCCCTCTGAAGTGCGCGCAACCTGATGACCATCTTTTTTGATTCGGCTCGATTCATCGTTAATCAGATAGACCAATCCCACATTTCTCTCGCAAAGATCACACGTAAGGCACTCAGGCTGGCTGCTCAGCGGCTCCACGATTGCGTAGAGGTTGTCAATCCCTTTCATTAGTGAGATCCCGCGCCAACGGTTTTTACCACGGAGTCCAAATCGCCAAGAGCTGCATCTTTGACCTCATCATTCCTTGCAAAAATCCATAGATATTTGACCCTATCACTTTCCTGCAGATGTTTAAAATCAGCGGCAAACTCCGGATGCTTCACGAGGGGAACATGATTCCCGCCCTTCGTCTCAATAACCATGTATGAAGCATCAAGCCAGTCCCGAGAGCTTCTTGTGGACGAAATTTTGTCAAAACCTTTATCGCAATGAAGCAGGAAATCCGGTCCTTCTCGGGTTGTCCGTGAATTTATGAATTTTTGTAGTCGAGATTTTGTGCGCCCAATGTTAGCACCTAAATCAATATTCGCGTGCCGTCGAACGAGAACATATGGTTGCATTGACCTAATTCGTTGGGCGAGATACTTGGCTGACGGATCTAAAGAAGTGCAAATCGATTGCAAAAACTCTTCATCGTCCAAAAGCGCAACTTCTAAACATTTGCTGCCCTGCAGTTTGGGATTACCATTCCATTGATGCAAATGCGAAGTGAGGGCTGAGTTAGCCATGGTGTGGTATGAAACTGAGTCGCTGTTCCGAAACATAGTCGAAACGAGCAATCGTTTGTTGAATAATAGGCTTGCCGCATATGATGCACCCTCTGGTGTTAGAGATAGAAGCGGGCGTTCATCGGCTCCAGCGGAATCCCAGATGATTCGTAGATTGCTGAGAAAGCCTCTCAGATTCATCGAAACTTGGTGGAGGCCAGAGAAATAGGAATCCCTAGCATAATGATCCAAGCGATCCAAATCGAGTACGCCGCTAACGAGTTCCTTGACGACAGGAAGATCTCGTTTGTTTTGGTGCGAACTCTCACGAAGATATCGATCATCTCCTGTCATCAAATAACATACTGCATTCAAACAAACCAAGCCCTCCAACTCATTGAGTTTTCGACGTATACTTTCAAAGGTCTGAACTCCTTCGCCGTAGCGATGCGGTGCTCGAGTCGACCATGCCGAAGAAATCGGCTCATCGCCGCGGATCAGTGCAGCACCTCTGTGTTCATGGTCATGCTCGGAAATTCCAATATTTCCAAGGCCAGTGATAAAGACTTCGTTGTGCTCCAGTACATGACTTAGGGGACCGTGTCCAATATCGTGAAATAAAAGAGCTAGATAGAATTCTTCACGCAGATGCCTGTTGTTGAGCCATATCCACAGAGGCTCACTGTCATTAGGTCCAGACTTGACCCTAATCAATGTTTCAGCGACCCGGCCCAACCACCAGCATCCGAGCGAGTGTGCAAAACGAGTATGAGATGCCGAAGGAAATACAAGCCATGCTAATCCAGCTTGGCGTAAAAACGCCAATCGTGCAAATTCTGCGGTCTGGACAAAGTCTCTGGGATTCAGAGGGTCTTTTTGCTGATCGTTGAGAAATGTTCGTCGAGACGGCAACCCCCTTTGTTCTAGGGTTATGGTTTCATAGAGAGGATCGAAATACTCTGATCGATCAGTGCGCATAGATTTATTTTGTGCTACTAGCTTTTCTTGATATTGGCTGAGGATATAACCATTGAGCCAATGGCTCATAGGATTTAGCTAAAGCCGAGTGAGGCGCATGAACCGCAGCGACATACTCCTCAAATGCTAAATCCGGGTCGTATGGTATGACGCTGTCAAACTTACGGCCAGAACCCAACTTCGATTCCAAAGCCGCTATTCGGACATCATTGATCCCAATCTCTGGTACTTGGGATAGCAGCAAAAATGTACTTGGTGGATTTTGCATGGCGGCGATGATATCCAGCAGCATTTTTAATCCATCAGTATTTTGGCGATTAGGACGGAGCACGCATACTAAACGATCAGCCTTGCGAATGGGAGGAGACGCCAGTTCGGCAAAGCCTGTTCTGCTGTCGACTAAAATCACATGTGGATTGTACGCATTCTCGATTTGCTCGATGATGCGCCCTAACAGCATCGGAAGATCACGTTGAGGTTCTAATGCTTCATGTATTTTGCTGATTTCTGAAACAGTAGGCAGTAACAACAATTTACCAGTCGAGCTACTTATTTGGGCGTGCTTTGTGAGGTCCATAAGCGGCCCGGATAGAGACCCTGGCAAAGAACGTGGCAAGGACTTCGTGATAGATGCTGACGATCTTTGAATGTCGGCTCGCGCGAGAATATCCAATACAGTAATTTGTGATTTTGGGACGTCAATCCCAAATATCGTATGAAGGCCGCTTGCTTCCAAATCGAAATCAATGCATGCAACGCGTCGCCCCCTTCGCGCTAAGAGAACTGCCGCATTTGCAAGGGCAAGAGATCGACCAACGCCGCCCTTGTAAGAGTAAAAAGCTATCGTCTGAGCCATTCCAGATAATGCCGGTTATCTTCCGGCCTCCTTTGCTCGCACTTTGTCGCCAAAAAGTGATTTCGGAGACTGTGATTTCGATTTGATGAAAGACAGCATGACCGTGGTAATATCCTCAGATCGCAGCGCTTCCTGAATTGCGATTCGCATCTCATTTTCTCGCATTGAAATCATATCCACTTGTCCGTATACCGCATGTGTCACCAAGCCTACCAAGGCATCCTGTGTATAACATATTAATGGTCTTCCGTCGTCCCAAAGCCCGGTTGGTTCATCTATCCATTCTTCTCTGACGCCTTCCAGCAGAATGTCAATAGCGTGGAAGAAATCTTCATCCTGGACGTCCGGATATTTGGATTTGGCCAGCGCAAGCACCGACAGAAATGAGCCGATATATCGACGATCATCATAGAAAGCGACGCCCGATGCCCCCGACAATGGAATTGAATGGAAGACATCTATCTGGAGCGCTGAGGCTTGAGAGAGATTCTTCATTTTCAATGTAATTTCCCTCAAGCTTTCCATGCAGCATTTTTTCTGAGCTTCGTCAGATGCATCTCCGAGAGCAAAGAGTATCTCAAGTGCATAAACTACGCCGACGGCCGGCGCTACCGCCCTAGCTGCATCAATATAGAAATTTTTGGCAGCGGGATTATATTGATTAATAACCCATTTGGGTACTTTCTGGAGTAGTCCTTCAATCTGTTCCCGGCGGTCTTGCCCTATCCAGCGACTAACTGGGCTAGTGTCGAGCGTCTTTGCAAGTGCCACTGCAGCAACATTTGTGAAAAAAAGACTTGCAAATCTTCCTCTCTGATCGCTTTGTCTCGCTATTCCCTCCCATCGAACCCCTAATCCATCATCGTCACCGACATGGGCGGATATCAGAAAATCGATCGCAGAGGTGAATGGGTTCTTGAGCAGCGTTTCGATCTTGGTTTCCTTGTCTTTATCTCTCCGGTCATTTCCAGGTATTCTCAAAACCTGACAATAGTTGCAGACCAGCCTTAAGAAGGCTGCGGCTGAGTCCACGAAGTCGATCATCGACTGAAAATATGGATAGGGAGTCGCGGCAAATCCTCGATAATTGCTATTTTCTGGAGTTGCATTTGCGGATATTATTTGAACGCACGTCTTCAGATGATCTTCTAGATCCGAGAGTGGAAGTGGTGGATCGACAAAGCTTGTTGGCGCAAGAAGATAAGGTTCCAGTAAAGCATTTAAAGCATCAACATCTTTGAGAAAGCCAGTATCACTTTCGTGATCGGTAAAGTGAATGACGTTAGTTTGTGGATCTTCTTGCCGCTTACTCAGAATCGAAGCCCAAGCTTTTTTTACCACTTGCATCGTCGTTGGGTCAACGCGTCTCTCTGCCATATCAACGATACCTCCCCATTTGTGGGAATTGCCCGTTAGCCTAAAATCTCACCGAGGCACTGTACTATAGTATGAGACGTGGTATAGTGCAAGAAAAGCATACAAGATAAATAAAAATATCCCCACAACCGTTCTATAATGGGAACTTATAGATCGGATCTTATTAGAACATCATGACAGCAATGGATCAGTTCTGTTCTGGCGTGTTCGCACAATAAGCAGAGTGTGAGTTTAAGGCTGCTAAATTCAGCCGCCTTTATCTTTAGCGTTTCTTCGGCTTTATCGCCTTCCACTGCTCATCGGTCAACGAATCGCCCATTTGATTGAACGATCCAGCCCCTTGGAGCAAGGCGCCACCGTCCATGGTGATGAATTCCCCATTGATGAATTCTGACTGGTCGCTGATTAGGAAAGCAGCGAGATTCTCAAGTTCTTCATGCTTGCCAAAGCGACCTACGGGGTTACGCTTTTTGGCGTGTTCTTCGAGTTCTTTGATGGGCAGCAGGCGGGAAAAGGCTCCTTCTGTGGGGATTGCGCCGGGGGCGACGGCATTGAAGCGGATACCTTTGCGGCCCCATTCCACCGCTAGGCTGCGGGTCATTGCCAGGACGCCCGCTTTGGCAATGGCTGAGGGCACTACGTAACCGGTGCCGAGTTCGGCGTACGTGGCAGAGATGTTGAGGACCGTTGCCTTTCGCCTTGCTTTCAGCCAGCGGCGGCCACAGGCCATCGTGCAATGGATCGTTCCCATCAAGACAATGCCAATCACCGCTTCAAAGGCTCGCGTCGAAAGGTCTTCGGTGCGGGAGATGAAGTTGCCGGCAGCGTTATTGACCAGGACATCGAGAGGGCCTTCCTTCCAGATGTTCTCGATCATGGCCTCTACGCGCTCGGCATCGCGGACATCACAGACGTAGGTTTTCACCACGCCACCAGTAGAGGTCCGAAGCTCTTCGGCGGCTTCATTCAGTATCTGCTCGCGGCGTCCGCAGATGCACAGAGATGCGCCCAGCTCGAGGAATCGACGGCCCATACTCTTGCCCAGGCCGGTGGCTCCGCCGGTGATCAGGATCTTCTTGCCGGAAAGTAAGTTGTTTTGGAACACAGGATTTCCTTTGGACACGGAATTTACGCACCATCCTAAACCAGATTTCTAATTGATAATTTCTAATTTGAAAACCAAAGATCAAACCCTTAACACTGATGACGCTGATTTGAACTGATCCACACTGATAATTCAGGAACGGGTGGTCGTGAACATACAATTGGCTTGGCTTTGAAGTAAGACACAGGGGGGTTTTTAATTTATAACTTGTAATTTCTAATTTGTAATTTGAAGCCACCTGACTCTAGTTTTCGACGGTTTATCAGCGTTTATCTGCGCCTATCAGCGGCCAAAGTTTTTGTTGCTCCCTACCGCGGGCCAAACGGAGGCAGATGGATCTCATTCGTGCAAGTTGGGTCCAGGCCCTCGACCGAGCCTTGCACGACGAATTTTGTGATCAGCCCATCGATGCACGGGGAGCCTGTGCCATGCGTGCCTTCCTGGATCGCGATCAACCGGCTGTGGGCAAGATCGTGGGCGGCATGTTCTGCCATTTCTGGGGGCGTGGCCGGATCGAGCACGCCTGAAATCAGCAGCACCGGAACATCGGAGTGTATGGGGGCGAAGAAATCTTTCGGTATGTTGCCCCGAGGCCACTCCTGGCAGGCTTTTTGATACAGACGCACCTGAAAGTCGCCCAGGGCCGTGTTTGCCGTTTCGTCCTTGATCTCCGTCTCCGTGATGTTCGGCACGTCTTCAGCGCAGAGAACGGAAAACGACATGCCACGGGCAAGAACTTTCTCAAAGGCAGTATTCAGGTTCAGGACCGCGGCTGCGTAGGCTGACCAATCATTCTTAAATGCATGGTGAATCATCGACGGAAATTGGGCGGCCAGTGCGGGGATATAGAGCACTCCGCGTAAATTAGCTACAAACATGCCCCGCGAAAGAGTAATGGTTTGCATCTTTCCTACGGCTGGATTTCTTATTTCGAACTGCGCAGGTGATTTCTCCAGCCGGTCAACAATGGTTTTGAATTCCGATGACAGGTCTGGAAAGCTCTTCTTGCAGGCATCATCCAAAGCGCAGGCGTCAATCAAGTGCTCAACAGACTTTTGGATGGTCCTGGCAAACGGGAGCGGAATCTTGTACTGTGGCGGCGCGACTCCTTCCAAAGTCAGCGTGCGAACATGGTCTGGATGGCGGCGCAGGTAGACCAGTCCGGCCCGCGTCCCGTAGGAACCTCCAAACACGTTGATCTTGTCGTATCCCAGGGCAGCGCGCAATTCGTCCAAATCGTCGGCAGCGATGGAGGTGGTGTATTGAGTTAGATCGGCGCGCTTTTCCAGCTCTGCGCGGCAGGCCCGCAGCTTCTCCAGGTTGAAGAAATCGCCCACCATGGACTGCGCGCTTCCAGGATCTTTCAGTTGGCACTGCAACAGGTTCGAGTGCCCGGTTCCACGTTGGTCTACCAGAAAAACATTCCGCTGTTGTCGCAGAGCCGTCACATATCCGGCCGCCGGGAATGCCTCGACTGCGCTTTGCCCAGGTCCACCACCTAGCGGGAAGAATGGATCGGGCGCCGGTTTGTCGGTGAGCGCCGGCAACACCATAATATAGAGGGCAATTTTGCGCCCACTGCGGGTCTGCCGGTTCTCATAGACTTCAAATTTGCCACACAGCCCTTCGGTGTTGCCGTCATCGGTGCGGCAGGGTTCAAACTGAACGTGGCCAATGGTGGTTGGCTTGAGCCGCGAAACCACAACAGCTCCCGGCCGGCGAAATACCAGCGGAACAGAGTTGCCGCCTTGCAGCCACGTACCGCCAATCTCCGCGCCATCTTCACTGAGTTTGCCTTCATAAACAGCGCTGATGAGCTTCATCTCCAGCCGCAATGCGCCATTCTGGAAGGAGACGGTCTCAATGGGAATCGTGACATTCCCTTGGTCGAGGCTGACCAGGTTGCCGCTCACGGCGCCATCGGCGGCGCGATCCAATTTCAAGACAAGCCGCAGTCTGGCAATGGTGCCTTGCCACTCACCCAAAGCAGCTCCCGGAATTTTGGTTTGCGCAGCAGCCTGCAATGCATTTGGGATCGCGCTAGTATTTTTCGCACTGACGAGTTGAGCGGCAGCGCTTCGGTTCCCAAAGATCATTCCCAGCGCCAGAAAAAGCGCAAAGGCACACGTCACCCGTTTCATATTCATCAACCCTCGCCTTCCTTGTTCGATTCGTTGCGTTTTCCTAGATTAGTGTTAGATTCGCAACAAGACAAGCACACTTAGCAGAGCCGCAACCAAGACCAACCAGAGGCCGCAGTGCAGCAGAGCCGCAACCAAAAGTTCAACGCTGATGAACGCTGATTTGAACTGATTGGCGCTGATGAGTGCTAGTCTCGCGCCAAGCCGGACGAATGACAGGTTTGCGAAAAAAATACCATTTCAAGGCACAGGCAATGAAGGGTTGGCAGGGTTTTTGGTACCGTTGGTACCGTTGGTGCCGTTGGTGAAGTTGGGTTTCCTTTGGCGCCCTTAGCGTCCTTTGCGTAATGTTTTAATGTATGCTCTCTTGCAGCTTTCCGAACCTGACATCTACTTTGGCTGAGAGTTCTGGAGGACCATCATGGAAAACAACCCACAGACGTTCGCAAATCACACGCGCTATGATCCGCCCTTTCATTTCTTTGTGGCGATTGTGTTTTTGATCAACGTCATTATCACAGGCTATTACTTTATTCGTGCTCTCTTCTCGGGCCGGCTGGACTACATCATTACCCACGCTTGGCTTTTCATCGTTATGCTTGCCTTGCTGGTGGCCATGGCCCGCATTCGGGGTTATGCGATTCGCGTACAGGACCGCGTGATCCGCCTTGAAGAACGGCTGCGGCTCATGTCTGTGCTGCAAGAGCCCTTGCGTTCCCGCATTGGTGAGCTCCAGGATAAGCAAATGGTCGCCTTGCGTTTTGCGTCCGATGAAGAATTGTCAGGACTGGTCCAACGCGCCCTCGATGAGAAGTTAAGCAACACGGACATCAAGAAGGCCATCTTGAAGTGGCGGCCCGACTATTCGAGGGTCTAGTTTCTTTGGCCGCTTACCGCGGATTGCGCAGACGCACGCCGATCGGCCAATTGAGGAGAAAAAGTATGCTTCGTCGCATTGCGATCATCGTCGTCTTGGCCAGTGCCTGCTTCGCACAGGATACCGCCGCCCGCATGGAAGAGCTCGTTCAGTCCTATGTTACGAGCAAACAGTTCATGGGCTCAGTCCTGGTGTCGCAGCAGGGCAAGGTCTTGCTCGGCAAGGGCTATGGCTACGCCAACCTGGAGTGGGAGATACCAAACTCCACCACCACTAAATTCCGGCTGGGTTCAATCACCAAGCAGTTCACCGCGGCGTCAATCCTGCTGCTGGAAGAGCGGGGCAAGCTGAAAGTTGAAGACCCGGTGAAGAAACACATGGCCGATGCGCCTGCAGCCTGGGACAAGATCACGATCTTTCATCTGCTCACCCATACGTCTGGGATTCCCAGCTTTACCAGCTTCCCCGACTACCGTACCAGTGAGGCCGCTCCCGCAACCCCCGAGAGCCTTGTGGCACGCTTTCGCGATAAGCCGCTCGAGTTCCAGCCCGGAGAAAAATGGAACTACTCGAATTCCGGGTACGTCTTGCTCGGATATCTCATCGAGAAGATCAGCGGCCAGAGTTACAGCGAATTTGTGCAACAGAATATCTTTACTCCGCTGGGAATGAAGGATTCGGGTTACGACTCCAATTCTGCTGTCATTGCGCACCGCGCTGCGGGTTATGCGCCGGGCACGAATGGTCCGGTGAACGCAGGCTTCATTCACATGACAATTCCCTTCTCTGCGGGCGCGCTCTATTCCACCACAGAAGATTTGATGCGCTGGGAAGAGGGCCTATTCGGCGGAAAACTTCTCTCACCGGCCTCACTCGCGAAGATGACTACGCCTTTTAAGCAAGACTATGCGTTTGGGCTGGCAGTCTCCACCAATCACGGACACAAAGTGATCGAGCATGGCGGAGGCATTGAGGGTTTCAATACGCAACTCTCTTACTATCCCGACGACAAGCTCATCGTCGCTGTGCTGGGAAACCTGAATGGACGTTTCCCCGGAGAGATCGCTGCAAAGCTGGCCGACATTGCCCACGGTGTAAAACTCATTCCGATTTCAGAGCGCAAAGAGGTAACCGTGTCACCCAAGATTCTTGCGGACTATGCCGGAACTTATGAATTTACCCCCGAGTTCAGCATCGTGATGACTGTGGAAGACGGTCATCTCATGACCCAAGCCACTGGCCAGTCCAAATTGCAACTCTTCGCCGAGTCCGAAAACATGTTCTTCCTTAAAGTAGTGGATGCGCAGGTGGAGTTCGTCAGGAACGATAAAGGCCAGGTGACCTATATGGTGCTGCACCAGGGCGGACGCGATATGAAAGGCGTGAAGAAATAAGGGCTTATTTGCAACTGGCGTCTATCGGCGGTATAGGATATCGTGTTTCGCATCAAGGGCAGCAGGCGACCCACGTTCTTTAATTCCACTGAGGCGCCACCGCTTGCTGGCACTGAAATAGTTCGATTGAGGAGACAACACATTATGAGCAAAAAGAAGGGGAAAGGCGTATCGCGCAGAGACTTCATCAAGATCGCAGGCGCTGGGGCTGTAGGGGCCGGACTCGGACCTGCTTTCCTGTTTCCCGAGAGGGCCGCAGCTCAGCAGAAGACCCTCAAGATCATGCAGTGGGCCCACTTTGTTCCTGCTTATGATGATTGGTTCGACAAAACCTTTGCTAAGCAATGGGGAGACAAACACAACACCAACGTCATTGTTGACCACGTAAACCTCACCGACCTGCCCGCCAAGGCTGCGGCTGAGGTCCATGCCGGCAAGGGACACGACCTTTTCATGTTCCTTTCTCCGCCCGCAGCCTACGAGAGCAGCGTCGTTGATATGACCCACGTCTATCAAGAGGTGGAGAAGAAGCACGGAAAAAAGATTGACCTAGCCCACAAGTCCACCTTCAATCCCAAGACCAAGAAGTATTTCGCGTTCTCCGACTCCTATGCTCCCGATCCCGGCAACTGGCACAAGGATTGGTGGGCTGAAGTCGGTTATCCCAACGGTCCGGATACCTGGGAGGATCTGCGCATCGGCGCCAAAAAGATTCGCGATAAAAACGGCCATCCATGCGGCCTGGGTCTTTCCCAGGAACTCGACACCAGCATGGCCATGCGCGCGCTGCTGTGGTCGTTTGGCGGCTCGGAACAGGATGAACACGGCAACGTAACCATCAACTCTAAGCAGACCATTGAAGCGCTCAAGTTTATGAAGGCGCTCTACCAGGAATCGGAAACGCCAGAGGTATTTTCCTGGACCCCTCCCTCCAACAACCAAGCCATGCTCGCAGGACGGGTTTCTTACGTGGCCAATGCCATCTCCATTACCCGCCAGTCTGAACGAGACCACATGCCCATCGACAGCAAGATCATGATCAGCCAGGCGCTGAAGGGGCCAGTGCGGCGTATTGCCGCCGAGCACGTGATGGATTGCTACGTCGTATGGAACTTCGCGGACAACAAGGAAGGCGCACAGCAGTTCCTGATCGATTACATCGACGTCTTTCACGATGGCTTTGTTGCCGGCCAGTTCTATAATTTCCCCTGCTTCCCCAGTACCGTTCCTAACCTGCAGAAGGAGATCAGCAACGATTCCCGAGCCAATCCTCCGGATAAGTACAAGGTGTTGGGCAATGTACTAACTTGGGCCACCAACGTCGGCTACCCGGGCTACGCAACCTCAGCCATTGATGAAGCCTTCAGGACCTGGCTGATTCCCACGATGTTTGCCAAGGTGGCGCGGGG
This sequence comes from Candidatus Angelobacter sp., assembly GCA_035940535.1. Taxonomy (GTDB): domain Bacteria; phylum Acidobacteriota; class Terriglobia; order Terriglobales; family Acidobacteriaceae; genus Angelobacter. The sequence goes on along the minus strand of DASZEU010000278.1, from coordinate 2,856 downwards.
CGATGAAACCCCTGAAAATGCAGCCAAGGCAGCCGAGCTAGAGTACAAGCGTATCTTCGAGAGAATGAAATAGGTGGAATTTGGTAAATGGGTAATTGAGAATCAAAGCGGTGGAAGCCCCGGACTTTAGTCCGGGGAAAAGAACGCATTCAGAAAATGGGCTTTAGCCCTGGCGGGGCGCAGAGTCAAGGCTGCGCCCATTCAATTGGAGTAGCTCAAATCACGAGGACTTGATGGCCGTCGTTGAAACCCGGGACCTAACCAAAGTATTTAAACAAGGAGAGCTGGGAGCTGTTAATAACGTAAATCTGGTAACTCGCGAAGGCGAGTTCCTGGTTTTCCTGGGGCCATCCGGCTCAGGCAAGACCACTCTCCTGAGGATGATCGCCGGCCTGGAACAACCCACGGCCGGCGAAATTCTCATCGGTGGACAAGTGGTCAACAATCTAAGCCCCAGGGAACGCCGTATCGCTATGGTGTTTCAGAGTTATGCCCTCTATCCGCACCTCACTGTGTACAAGAACATCGCGTTTCCCTTGAAGGCACAAAAAGTACCAAGCAACCTGCACAAGCAGAAGGTCGAGTGGGCAGCCTCTCTCCTTGGCATCGGGTCACTTCTCCATCGCAAGCCGCGTGAGCTTTCAGGCGGCGAACGGCAACGGGTGGCGCTGGCCCGCGCCATTGTGCGCGAGCCTTCGGTCTTTTTACTGGACGAACCTCTCTCTAACCTCGATGCCAAGCTGCGCCTTGCCGCCCGCGAAGAGTTGGAGCGCTTTCACCGGCGCGTAGGCACGACCACTATCTACGTCACCCATGACCAAGTAGAAGCCATGGCCATGGGAGATCGAATCGTCGTCCTGAATAAAGGTGTGGTTCGTCAGTTCGGGACTCCCAAGGAGGTCTATGACGATCCGGCGGACACCTTCGTCGCCACCTTCCTTGGATCCCCGCCAATGAACCTGCTGGAAAATGAGGACGTGATTGTTGGCTTTCGCCCGGAACACTTCAGGCTGGCAGAAACCGTCACGGACACAGAAAAAGTGCTGTTCAACTTCCACGTAGAAAATGTTGAATACCTGGGCGCGGAGTTCATCCTCGCCGGAACGCTGGGTGGCGGAAAAGTCGAGGGCAAGATGGTGATCGCCCGCCTCCTGCTGGGACATTCGTTTGAAGTTGGAGCTACCTATCAGTTTGCCGTGGCCGAACGGCACTTGAAATATTTTGACCGCACCACCGAGAAGAAAGTTCCAGCGAGGAAGCTAGCATGGCGATGACTGGCTCGGCGCTACGGAGCACCAAAATCAAGTCCGCCGGCGCAGCCCAGAGTCCAATGCTGGGGACTGCGATGTTTGCTCCGGCTGCGCTCTATATCGCGCTCCTGATCGGCACACCCTTTGTGCTGGCTCTGTATTATGCCTTCAGCGATGCCCGCATCGGGACCTCGGAGCTGCATTTCGTCGGGCTGGAAAACTTTCGCAGCATCCTGCAAAGTCCCAGCTTCCGCACCGCGATAAAAAACTCGATCTTCTTCACCATCGTCGCGCAGACCATTGTGATCTGCTGCTCCATGATGCTCTCCACCGCGTTGGAGAGTAAGTTCCGTGGACGGGGCCTGGTCCGCTACCTGATTCTTTTGCCCTGGGTTGCGCCTATCGCCTTGGGAGCCATTGGCTGGAAGTGGATTCTGGACTCAATTTACAGCGTGATCACCTGGTTGCTCGTCTGGCTGCATATCTTCAAGCCCTACGGCGCGCCTATGTGGCTGGGAGAACCAAAGCTGGCCATGGCTTCGGTCATCCTGGTCCATTGCTGGCGACTCATTCCGTTTTCCACGGTGATCATGCTGGCAGGTCAGACGGCCATCCCCAAAGAAATCCCCGAAGCTGCCGCCATTGATGGCGCAGGCTTCTGGCGAACTCTTTTCCAGATCAAGATTCCCATGATGAGGTCGATCATCAGCGTTGCAGTGCTGTTCGGCACCATTTTTACTTTCACTGACATGACAGTCGTTTACATCCTGACAGCCGGAGGGCCTTTCGATTCCACCCAGACGTTGCCGTCGTTGGCCTTCGCTACCGGCATACAAGGCAGCGATTTGGCGGCCGGAGCAGCGATTTCAGTGTTTCTGGTGCCGGTGTTGGTCGTAGTGGCCTACCTCATGCTGAGGGTGGCTCATCGAACGGAGGCCACGTGATGAGTCAGAGACCCCCAAGCATCACCATCATCAGCATTCTGCTATGGATAGCCTCAATCGCTCATCTGCTGCTGGCTATCGTTCCACATCTAGGGCGATTGGCGGCTGCGGTGCGGCTGTTGTTAGCTCTGGTCTTCGCTTTGACTGGCATCGGACTCTGGAAGCTTCGCAATTGGGCGCGAGTTGTCCTGATTCTCTTGCTTGTACTGAACGCTGCTGGCAGCTTGGTTGCACTGCTTGCTTATGCGGTGCCTCAGCATGATCACTCCCTGGCTGCTATTTTACTTCCCCAATTCGCTATCTCTGCTTTCGTTATTTATTACCTGAACCGCCGAAGCACTCAGCAGGCCTTCGCCAGCTTGAGCGCATGGCCAACCACGCTGAAGGCGCTGGTGCTGGCGGTCTTCACCGTGCTGCTGGCATTTCCGTTTTACTGGATGGTGATCGCCACCTTCAAACAAAATCTGGATCTCTACACCGTCGAGAACAATCCGTTCATTTTCAATGCCAAGCCGACGCTTGAGAACCTGAACCTGCTCTTTGCAACCAGGTTCGTGCAGTGGCTCGGCAACACCGCATTCGTGGGCGTGGTCGTAGTAGCCATCACTCTGTTTCTGGCCGTACCCGCGGCTTATGCGCTGGCCCGCCTTACCGGACGCTGG
>DASZEU010000277.1:0-13813 GCA_035940535.1 Candidatus Angelobacter sp. | reverse complement strand
GTAAGAAAAGCAAACGATTCAAGCAGGCGTTCAATTTGGGGATCGGCGCAGTCGTTGGGAGAGAGTTCCAGCCGGCCAGCGAGCTTAGGATAACGCTCGGCAAAGATCGCTCCCATGCGGCGAAGGTAGGTCAATTCGCCGTGATAGTAGCGGAGGAAATCTTCTTGGTCGGTCAACATAATTTCTAATTTCTAATTTCTAATTTGGCTACTAGCTACTAGCTGCTGGCTAGTAGCTTTTGGGCGTTAGTGACTTAGTTATTCGTGCTTCGTTATTCGTGCTTAGCTATGGGTTAAAAATTAGAAATTAGAAATTAAAAATTATAAATTTTCTTATTTGCTCAATGCTTTCTGGTCCACGAGTATGATTTCTGATCGCTTTGGTGACAGAACTAACGGAAACGATACTGGCTCGTTTACATTGCCCACGACTAACATGGCTTCGATCGAGCCGACGGCTGTGGTCTTGCTGGTTTTTGATGGTTCGATTGTGACTTGCACGTTACGCAGTCTTGGCTCGTAGACGGTGATGGCCTGCTCCAGGATGCGCACTAGCTGGCGCGTGTCGGTCTCGCTGCTGACCGATATATGTGAAAAGCTGGGGACGCCGTAGTCGAGGATCGTGCGGTCGGCTTCATCCACCGGACCTTCCAGACGAGGGCAGCGGGTATTCAGCAGGCGCATTAGCTCCCTGCCTACAGACTCGCGCAAAGCCGCCACACCATAGATGCGGAAGGGCTGCGCTTCTCCCGGCGTGTGTGGATCTTCATCCACCAGCCGTTCGAAGAGCAGCGCCTTCGCACCTTGGATTGGTTTAGGCTCGCGCACCTATTCAGCCTTGTTGGTTTCCAGGCTCCACTTGGCGGAGTTCTTACCGGAGTCGGAGACCGCGGCGGCCTGCAGTTTGTAGTCCCATTGGATCTTGGTGTAGTTGAAAGTCACGGTCTCTTGCGGCTTTCCACCACCGCCACCGCCTACCGAGATCGAAGAAACCAAGGCGTTGCTCATGGTGTAGACCAGGATGGGGTTAACTGTGCCGTTCTCATTTTGTCCGACTGTGACCTTGATGGTGGCCAGCGGCTTGGCCTGATTGCAATAGTCAATCAGGTTGGCCGTGGCCAGATCCACATATTTGGTTACGGTGAAATCCTGGTGATTGGGCTTGCCAGACGTGCGTTTCTGGTTGCTCTGGTCACCAGTAATCTGCTGAGCGACTCCATGGCTGAAAGACAGGATTTCAATCTTGTCTTTATAGTCGGTAAGAGTCGATTCCCCTTTTACGGTATCGCCGCAATCGAGAATAAGTACATCCATTGTCTAATCTCCTCTCGCGCCGTAGCAGGCGCTGGTTTTCAATTTTTTTGGCGGGAGCGAAGGATGCATCCTTCACTCCCATTGAGCCGAACAGCTTATTTCGCCGGAGGCGGTAGTTCCGCGACCAGCCGGATGGAAACGGTCAGTTCATCTAACTGGAAGTGGGGCTTCAGGAAGACAACTGAACGGTAACATCCGGGTTTTCCTGGAATGTCAAAAACGTCAACGCGAGCTTCGCGCAACGGATAGCTGGCTTTCACGGATTGCGGAGCATCGTCGTTGAGCAGGACGTAATCGGCGATCCAGGTGTTTAGGTATTTCTGGACGTTTTCCCTGGTCATGAAGCTGCCGATCTTGTCGCGCATGATGACCTTGATGTAATGGGCAAAGCGCGAAGCGGCCAGCATATACGGCAACATGCCGGAGATGCGGGAGTTGGCGTTGGCCTCATTAGTGTTGTACATCTTGGGTTTATTGGTGGTCTGTCCGCCAAAGAAAGCCGCCTGGTCGGTGCCTTTGCGGTGCAGGATAGAAATGAACCCCAGATTGTTCAACTCATTTTCGCGGCGGTCGGTGATGGCGATTTCCGTTGGGCACTTCAGGGCGATATCGCCTTCATCGGTCTTGAAGGTATGGGCGGGCAGGCCTTCGACCAGTCCTCCTCCTTCAACACCACGAATGGCAGCGCACCATTTGTACAGAGCAAACGCGTTGTTGACGCGTTGCGCCAGTGCATAAGCGGAACTTCCCCAGAGATATTTGCGGTGGTCACGACCGTCAACGTCTTCCCTGAAATCGAAGCCTTCCACGGGCACCGTGTCGGGACCGTAGGGTAGGCGCAGAAGAACGTGGGGAAGAGTCAGCACGATGTAGCGTGAATCTTCCGATTCCCGGAAGGAACGCCACTTGACTAGTTCCGTGGATTCAAAGCCTTTGGCCAGATCGCGGGGAATTCCCAGTTCCGTGAAGCTATCCATATCGAAGAGCTTGGGGCTGGCGGAGGCGATGAAAGGCGCATGGGCGGCCGCGGCTACGCTGGATAGTTTCTCCAAGGTAGCGATGTCCTGAGGATGGCGGCCAAACTCATAATCGCCAACCAGGACGGTGAAGGGATTTCCACCAAAGGTACCGTATTCCTCTTCATAGACTTTCTTGAAGAGCGCACTCTGGTCGAATTCCGTGGCCTTTTCCATGTCACTCAGCAACTCGGCCTTAGTCACGTTCATGAGGCGCAGCTTGAGCATGGTGCCGGTTTCCGTGTTCATGACCAGGTAGTGGAGACCACGCCACGAGGCTTCCATCTGCTGGAACTCAGGCGCGTGCATGATCTCGTTCAATTGAGCGGTGATCGTCTCGTCGATCTGGGCGATGCGGGCCTTAATGCCGGCCACGACGGAATCTTTGCCTACCGTCATACCCTGTTCGAGGACCTGGGTGGCATACTCGGAGAGCAAGGCCAGCGCAAACTGACGCTGCGAATCGTCGCGGATGATTTTCCCCTGTTGGAGAAAACGGTCTACGACCGGCAAGGGAGCAGTGGCCGTGGCTGTGGCTTGTGGAGTTGGATCAGGCATTTGGGGTACCTCCGGTGTTTGCAGCCTGGAGCTGCTTCATTTCGTCGGCATTTCCCACCACGCTTTGCAGCATGTGGTCGAGGGTGTCGTTGCCGTCGAGTTTGGCGAGCAGGTCATTGAGCCGCTGGCGCGCTTCAAACAGCTTGCGCAGTGCCTCAACCTGTTTGACGATACTGAGCGGCGAAAAATCGTCCATGTTATGGAACCTGAGGTCCACACTGGTCTTGCCGCCCTCTTTGGCCACCTTGTTATCCACCTGGCACACCACGCGCGGAGCGATGGATTTCAGAATGTCATTAAAGTTGTCCCGGTCAATCTCAACGAACTTGCGGTCTTTCAGTTTCGGTAAGGCTTCCTCGGGTTTTCCCGACAGATCGGCAAGAATCCCCATTACCAGAGGCAGTTCTTTCTTCTGGATGGCGCCGCCGATCTCAACGTCGTAGGTGATCTGTACCCGGGGTGGCCGGATACGATCCAGTTTATGTTGAGTACTTTCAGGCATAGTCCTCTTATCTCCTTCATCAAAAATTATTCTGAAGATTTCCCAGGGTTCCGCTGCGCTTCACCCTGGGCCAACTTCGCTGCACCCCTCCGGGGTTGGATCAATTCAAACTCCAAACGCTCATGGTTTCCTTAAGTGAACGGTATTGGGCTACTTTCAAAACGTCCTCCTTCGCGCGTAGTAGCTCATTTTTGAAACACGCTCTACTCTCTTGCATTTCTCATTTCCTTGCGGCATTGGTCTTTACGGCTGTTTCTATCTTCAAAAGTCGTTCCAAGTCTTTCAGCGCGGCGTCACTGGCCACCAACTCCGGCAGCAGTTGTTCCAGCGTCATGCCTCCCCATGAGATGGCGCGCCGAATCAAATACGGAGCGGGGCTGTGAGGCTCAGTCCGAATGAGATAGTCGGCGACTTCCGCCAGCCGGCGATAGGCTTCTGCACGGCTGCGTATGGGGGGCAACAGGGGGATGGCAACAGTTTCATGGCTCATGACCGGCTCCAGTGCGTATTCGTAGGTTGCGCCGTCTTCAGCTTGAGTTTCGCTTTCCGCCTCCCTGTCTCCGGCCACGCTGGGAATGAGGGTAAGAATGGATTCCAGCACGCTGCGAAACTGGCCCAGGCTGCAACTGTCTTTGCCAAAGGCGTGATCAAATATGCCTTCGAGTTCTTTGCAGAATTTGAAAGCGTCGCCCACGTCTTCGATGAGTCCCTCAAAAAATGCCGTGGGGGTGAGCCAGGCGCTCTGGTGGATCATCTCCATGGTTACCGTCTGGCTGTCTTTGGCGAGGGATTGGTGTTTTGACTGTTCCCGGTGAAAGGCGGTCTCCCAATCGGCCAGGGTGTAAGTCAGGCAGGTGTCAGCGGTTTCGGGGCTGGTAATGGGGATGAACTTAAGCTGAGTGGAAAGCTTCTCGTCAATCCAGTGAAGAGGCGCAAGACGATATTCAGGATCGTCGAGCGAAGGATACATGGAATCCCAGAATGTGCGGCACAGGCCCACGAGCACCTCGCATCCGGCGCGCACGCCGGGAAAGCCGCGCAAGTGGATCCATGACTCCAGCAGCCAGGCCGCGATTTGCAGGTCTTTGGACCTGTTCTGAAGGGCCTCAAGGCAAAGCCGATTGGCCAAATTCCAGTCGGCCTTTTTCAGATCCCTTTTCCACACGCCTTGTTCCAGGACATCTTCTTCGCGCCGCGCTTCCATGATCTTGTCGTAAGGCCCCTCGTAGCGCAACGATTCTCCTGAGGGCGACTTCGCGGAGATGGGTGAGAGCAGGGTCAAAGCGCTGTAGTTGAAGCGATCGCTGGGGCTCATTGGTTATCGCCTCCTACGCTATCCCTCTGGCTTTGGGCCTGGACTTGTTCCAAGGCGGGCGCTTCGATGGGAAAAATGCGCACGCGCAGGTTCTCCGGTTTCCCCGGTGGACGCAGTTTGATCCGGACAAACACCTTCGCTTGGGGACTTGTGTTACCCGTTGACCGGGCCGCAGGATCGGAACTCTTGTTGTCGTTGACCGTAAACACCAGCGTCTGCGGCTCGGGATCGGCCATGCGGTCGAAGTCATTGGACGGAGGCTCATGCAATTTGAGCATCCTGAAAAGGGCCCAGTTATCGTGATACTCGAAGGTCACGGTGCGGGTACCGGCCTTGCTATCGGCCACGGCAGAGCCCAGGAGAGGCTGCTGCGGAGAATCCTTGGCCCAGCGCAGAGTCAGCTTCACGGGTTCGCCGTAGCTCCAGCGCCCGGCGCGTTGCGGATCATGGTAGTGGAATGTGTCGGCGCCCACTTGTAATGTCCACTCAATGATCTGATTGCCATTGACCTCGCGTCCCTGATTCACGCGAAAGATCGGGACAAAATCAAAAATGGGAATGGGATCGGAATCGGCAGCCATGAGCGGAGTGAATAAAGGACGCAGCCCCTCTAATTGGCCCATGAACGCCTGCACTGAGGAGTAAGAACTGCCAAACGTGCCGCTGCGCAATCCAGCATGAATCGGTTTCCCGTAGGTATCGAGGAGCCGGAACAATTCCACAATGTCTTGGGGATCGGCCTCATTGGGCATTTGTTCCTGCGGAGGAGTTGAAAATGGAAACTTTCCCGCAAGGCGTTCATTGAAAAGTTTTGCCACATGGGTATAGGCGCGCAGCGCATTCTGTTCCGACAGAACCCGGCAACGGTTCAACAGCCCGTGGCGCAAGGACTCGCGCGTCTGCACAAAATAATCGCCGCCGGGCAGGGAAGCAGTGGTGAGAGAAGCGGTCTGGCAATTCTCCGGCGACGCCTTATCGATGTCGGCGCCAATGAAATCTTCGAGAGAGGCCAAAGATGTGCCCGGAATTTTCGCTGCGTATTTTTGCAAGTCGGCCACGATGCGCTGCCACTTCAAGAGCGAGCGGCCCGGTTCTTTGCCGCCGCTGGCTATGCGGCCATCAAGGAATTTCACGAGAGGCGTAGCTTTGGCGGCGTATTGCTGCACCTGCTGGCGCTGGAAAGCCAGATACTGCGCGACCTCTTCGGGCCCATGCGCCTCAAACCCGGCCCTGGTGGGAGTGTTCTCGCCTGTCCATCGTTCAAAATTGTTGACGTTGGCGGCATAAGGGGATTGCGCCTCATATCTCTGGTCAATCCGCATGAGCAGATTGCCGGCTTGCCGGGTGGTGACCTGAAAGAGCTGCTGGTGGGTTTCCGTCAGTTCCAAGTGAAGCAAATCGCCGAGCAGAGTGCTCAAGGGTTCAGAGGCTTCCTGGAAATTCTGCACTTCAGAGGCAATATTCTCGTCAACATCCGACGAGGCCGTAACAGTCGTGAAGCTCTGGGCGCGGGCAATCAAATCCGCCATGTTCGCTTCCAGGTGGGTTAATGAAAGTTCTGTGAACGCATTACGGAGACTTGCCGGAGCGTCGTTAAGTTCCTGTTGCTGAAAGCGGTTGTAAGAATCCTGAAGGCTGATGGCCTCCTGTAACGAATCAGTGTTCCAGGATAGCCGCTCGTCCGGACGCAGCTTGGTGCGGATAGCCTCGGTTCCCTCGCGTTTCACAAAGGGAAGATCGAGGAACTTTTGCAGTAAAACCCCGATGTTCACAGCTTCCGGAGAAAGTTTGACCAGGTTGTTGTCGAGGTTGAGCAATGGCCCGGTGAGACCGGTGCGCTCATTGCGGATTTTGGCCTGCATCACTGCATAATTTTCATCCGCCATCCGGTCGACGTAATCTGCGAGTTGTTGCTTGGGACCAAGGAAGGCGGAACGCTCAATCGCGACTTTGGTTACATCATTGATGGGGCCGAATTGGGCCAGCTTTCGGTTCGCCAGCCATAGCAGATCAGAGCTGCTGAATAGGGCCTGCGCCTGCGCGATAGAGTTCTTCAGGTCAGTCAGTTGTTCGAAGGTTTGCAGTTCCTGGCGGTCGAGGGCGTCGATCTTGTCTTTGAGTCCATGCAGGTAAGGGATGATGGTGCTGTTCGCCATCCATTCGACAAACAGCCGCTCCGTTTCGCGCCGCATCTTCGCCGAAGCCTGCTGGATGTCGCTGGGAGTGAGTTCGATCCTCTCTCCCGACCCCAACCGAAGCGCTTCGCGGAAGTAGATGTTCTTTTCGTAGTCAAAATTAGAGGGAAGCTGGCGACCGCGCAGGTAACTTTCGAGGAATATCAGATCTCGCGGATTGCCTTTTCCGGGCGTCGCCAGTTCGTTATATCTCTCAATGTTCAGTTCCAGATCAAGGAGCCTAGTCGTTAACTCCAATGACCTGCTATACCCCTTGGTGTGCTGGACGGAAGTTAAGGGCAGGGAAGAAGAGGAAGTGGAATCGTCATCTCTGCCCTTGATGATCTCTTTAAGAAGACGGTCTTTCTTGTCTAGCAATTCCTGCCTGAAGGTGGCATAGACCAGGCGCTCGAAAGCGGGCACCATGGCCTGCTTCACCCGTTCATCCATGGAACCGGTCAGCGAAGTTGGAAAGAACAACGCACGGTAGCCGCGACCGGTGAGTCTTTCCATGGCGTCGATGAGGATGAAGGCGGTGTCTTTATCCTGTTCCGATACATAGCCTGGCTCCGAACTTCTTGACTCGCGAACACTGGCCATAATCCGGTCGAGCATGGGAAGTGTGATTCGCTGAGTCTCAGACAGCCGGCGGTAGCCGATCCAAACCCCAATCGTGAGTACCACGGTGGTGACCACACAGGCAATTTGCAGGGCCACGACAGTGCGGTTCTTGGAGAGATACGTCTTGCTTGCAGGATGCGCAATTCCTCGTTCGGGAAAGATCTTGCTCTCAAACAGGTCGGCGACAAAGACCGGCTGGTGTTCTCTTTGTTCGGTGGCAAAGGAGGAAACTCCTGTCACTTCCTCGGTAATGACTTCTTCGCCGGGCGCAGTACTCGTAAAAGTGGAAGGAGCCAGTAGCGAGTAGGGCGATCCAGAGCCGGCAGCAGCCGACGCAGCCAATGCACGGACAGGTTTGGGAGCTTCGTGCTCGTCTGAAGCATCGCCCATAAAATAGAAGCCCCGGAATTGAAGCGATTCGCGGTAAGCAGAATTCTTGAAGATCTGGTTGAGATAAATCCTGAGCGGCCGCCTCAGCTCCTGCAATTTCGACGAGAACAAAAAGAGGCTGTCAACGTCGGGAATATCGTTGCATTCGGTGAAGATCTCGCTTTCCAGCCGGCCCAGATCGTAGGACAGCTCTTCGAACCCTTGATCGACCCAGCATGAATCAAACGCGGTTTCCAGATTGTAAGGATTCGACCATCCAAACATCTGGTTCTTGTACTGCGAGGGCAGTTGTCTGGCCATCGCTTTGAAGCCGGGGACCAGGTCGCATTTGGTGATGACTACGTAGACGGGGAAGCATAACCCGGTCCATTTTTGGAGTTGCCACAGCTTATTAAAGATGTGTGTCGCTCGCTGTCCGATCACGGCCGGTGATACCGCCGTGTCACCTACCAATTCGGTGGCCGGAATGGCGAGCACAACGCCATCGATGGGACGTTGGGGGCGATAACGCACCAGGTTGCGCAGCAGGCCCTTCCATTTCCGCTCATCGGAAGTGGTCTGCTCCGCGCCGATGAAGAAGTGGCCGGGAACATCGAGAATCACTCCGGCATCAAAGAACCTCCACTTGATACCGTGGGAGACGCCAAAATCGGCGGACCCTTCGCGCAACGACAAACTGATGCCAGGGTTTTCCAGGAGAGTGGACTTGCCTGAGTCGGAAGCGCCCAGCACCAGGAACCAGGGGCTGCGGTAACGCAAGCCTCGGCCAATGGAATTCTGCTCCAGGAAGCGCAACGCTGAGGAAACCGAAAGCCGGGTTTCGATTTCGGCAGACTTCTCAGGCAAGGCATTTTTTGGCTGCTTGGTAGTCTCTGCGGCTTGGGCCTGCTGAGTTTGTTGAGCTTCAGCCTCTTCTTGCTTCCTTTTTGACCGCCATAACAGCACCAGCATCAGCACAATGATCAGCAGGACCAGCAAGGCAATTCCCAGCAGAAGCAACGTGGGTGAGAGGGCCAGCAGGGTGGACATTTATTTTTGCCCTCCACCGCATGGGCCTGGATGAATGTCGCAAAGGCGCTGCTCAACGGGCGCAGTCACGTGCACAAAGAGCGAGTGAGTCACTGCGACCCACACAATAAGAATGGCTGCCAAAAGCAGAAACCAAGTGCGTGGATGCGGCAGTTTGATAGACCTTCCTTCCACCAGAGTATGCGAATAGTTCTGCCGGAAGAGATGGTGGTTCCCCTGAAGAAGCTCGGGGTTGGAGCGGAAAATTATGGCAAAAAGCTGGCGCCGGTAACGGTCAATGGAATTATTGGGATCGTTGCCGCGGTACTTTCCCTGAAATCCAAGAGACAAGGCGAAGAAGTACACGGCTGCCAGATCGACATAGACGGGATCGCGCTGGAGCAATAACAGGTCGAGCTTTTTGAAAAATATTTCGCCAGCGCCGCTGGAGCGAAACAACCGGGTTTCGAGCAGGGGCCAGCTTGCCTTGCCGCGCCACTCCTGATTCAGGAAAAATTCATCGGCCAGGGCTGCCATTACATATTGCGCTTCACGGTAAACTTCATACCCAAAAGCGCCGCCGCTCCGCGATGCTCTTTCGGCCTGGGATTCGAGCAGGCTCAGCAAACGTTGCCAAATATCTTCTGCCTGGACCCGCGGATCACGCGATTCGCCCTGAATAAGCTGCGAGAGCGAGCTGACAGGGTTGATGGCAACCGCTTTCTGGCGGGCAAGCTCCTGGTAGAACTCCCTGAATTGAGTGAGCAGCAGCGAATTTTGATATCCCGGATATGCCATACATGCAGACACGCCAACCATTGGCTGGCCATTGGACAATAGTGATTTAAGAGTGCGAATGGTTCAGTTGCGAGGGTTCTTTCGGCTCGCAACCTCACCTCAGGACAGGCTATGCTCTGAACACATACCTACCACGCACAACGACTCGCTCCCGAAAACTTCCACGGCAAAAACACGTTTCATCCAATGCCGCTACAGCGCGGCAGCAGATTCGGCCATCGTGTTCTTGACGTACAAAATAACTTCTGCAGGAAGCAGGCCGGCGGCTTCATTGTCGTTTACCACCTGCAACACTTCGTCCGGCCTGATGAACTGCGGTTCGTACTGGAGTGCAAACAAAATCACGCCGCGCGCAGGAACCAGCGCTTCATAACTCTGAATCAACTGCCGGCTTGCGCCCAATACGCGTTTGTCGCGCATGGATCGCATCACGCTTTCTGAGCCGATGCGGCATTGATCTCCCCATTCGACAACATCTTTTTCCGACATTCCGGTTTGTCCCCGCATGGCCAGGAACAAGCGGCGGTCTTTCCATTCGCCATCGAAGACTACCGAGAACGTTTTTTTCACGAGCTGCAACGGAATGGCAATGTAGCTCTCAGGAATGCCTTCTTCCATCATGGTGAAGGCAAATTCCTGGAGTTGGTTGAAGCTGGCATAGAGATCATTGTGTTTGTAAGTGGCAAACACCGGAGGCACCATGCTGTATCCCAGAGCGGCCAGATGACCGGCCAGCGCACAGAATGCCTTATAGAGTTCAAACGGGTGGACAATGCCAGTATTCATTACAGCTTCAAACTGTGGCAGGCCGCAGACCAGGCTCTGGATGCGGTTCTTGGTCTCGAGCATGAGCGGTACGCGGCTGGCCGACGCAGGCGAGCGAACTTGCTCGGAAAGAAAAAGCGCCCGCTCCCGGATCTTGGCGGCGGTGAGAGAGCACATCTCCCAAATAGCAGAACCGACCGGAACGATGGTTGTGGGAGGAATGAAATCGGTCAGACCAAAGGCCTCGTTGCGGTACTGCACTTTGGCCAGCGGGAAGCTCACGAATTTTGCTGGTGGAACGTCTCCGCAGAAAAGACGTACCTGAGGCTTGAGCCGCGGGATGGTAATTTCTCCGTCGCCGGTGCTTTCATCCACAATAGGATCGCCTTCCACTGAGTGATAGCGCGGTAAGTCTCCCTTGGTAGCAACCAGGCTGCGAGCCGGTACCGCCAGATGAACGGTGATCGGCTGGTTATTCAGGTTTTGCAAAGCGACTTGGAGGTCCCCACCTTGCCCCGACTGGTGAGAAACGACCAGCCCATCGGGCATTACCGCTTCCAATTTGACGATACGGAAGACGCCGGTGGTCAGCAGTTTCTGGTCGATTTCAAGCAGGCGGATTCCCCAGAAAAACGGCGCAATGGTGTGCAAGTGATAATGAACAAGGCTTTCGCTGCGCTGCGACAGTTGCTGAAGATGTTGTGGCGCCAGCAGCATGCCTTCATGCCACTGAATCGCCTCCGGTATTTGCCTGCTATCCACGGTGCTTTTACTTGCCCTCTATCGTGAAATCTTCGTCGTCCAGAAAAATCGTTACTTTGCCGCTGATCGGAAGGGGAGCGCTGTGTGGACCGGCCGAGGCATAATTTGCGAATATCATTGCCCCTTGCGTATCCACCGGGACCACAAAGTTGATTGGGCTTACACTCTGTCCCGGCACCCATTCCCAGGATTTGACTTCCAGCGCCTTCGGGAATTGACGCTGAAATTGCGTCTTCTTCACGAACCAATCATTGGCAGACAGTCCCTGAGCGGTTTTCAAAAATGCTTTGTCTTTAATCAGACAAACGTCCACAGCGACTGGACTGTTCTGGTTGGCCGTAGAGGAAAGAGAAACGTTGAGAAACAGCTTTCCACTGGAAACACGGGATGTCCGTGCAGCTCTCTTGGCCACACTCTTGGGAACACCACAGCCAACCAGCACGACCAGCACTGTCAAAACGAAACACAGTGCTGCAACGCACCGAATCATAAGGAGACGTGTCTGGTAACCTAAATTAGTCTTAATTGCGTGTCCATTGTCCTGCAAAGTTAGTATTTCTTCACAGTGGCAATCTTGGTTCTCTATCTGTCTTGCTAAAAAATCATCTAACTCGATAACGACATCTCCCTTGGTATCCCTTTTTGGCACTAAAAGAATTTGCCTTTGATTTTCAATCACTTACTCATCAAAAACTCAATTCCCTAAATGCTTCGACCAGGGGTCGGCCTGCCTGGATCGCAGGGAGAACAAAAATCCTGCTGGCGGAGTAGAAAGTGAGGTCGCAATTTGAGAATGAAGCCTTGGCTCAGCATTCGCAAGCAAAATACCTACTTACGGAAGAAAGACTTACGATTCTCAGGCGTTTGCCCGAACCAGATTAGTCATTAACACTCCAAGGAATAGGCCGCTATATTAGAGACGATAGATGTTTGTAAAGAATTATTAACATAATGGGATCAAGCCACCTACTTGCGCTGCTCATGATCGCGGTTGCGGTTCTATCGATTCTAGCAGGATTGTTGGTTCTGGTTCGGCAAGGCGTCCAGGCCGCCCGAGTGCGCGGCCCCAAAGAAAATGAAGAGAATGCCGAGGCGATGATTCAGTGGAATCAACTAGCAGATCTGCCGAAGCCGGGCCTATCCCTAAGGGAGAAGACGCAGCAAGTTTTGGATATGGCATTCGCAGGCAGTGCAACGTCCAGGAACGGAGTGGCGCGGTTTGTACCGGTATTTAATTCCATGATCGCAGATCCGGTGGACGGAACGGCTTTTCAGAAAGGCGAGACAGTCATCCATTGCGCCTGCGGAACCAATTATCACCAGCATTCCTGGGAGTGGATCGGAGAGAAGAATCAAGGAAGGTGTGTATCGTGCAAGCGCTCGGGGATGATCTCGACTTATATGTGTTAGAGCCTGCTCGCCGGAGCTAAGTAAAATGTTTTTGTGTGTACCATGCACTCGCTCCCTGTCATTCTGAGGCCGCCCTTTGGGCGAAGAATCCCCAAGGTGTTTGACTCATCCATACTGGCCGTCGCGCTACAATGCCCTCTTGTGCCGAGACGAGAGCGAACCTACTACGTTTATATTCTCACCAGTAACTCAGGGACTTTGTATACCGGTGTTACCAACAATATTTTTCGCCGCGTGCTTGAGCACAGAAGCAAAGAGACACCAGGCTTTACCAGCAAATATGATGTTAGCAGGCTGGTCTACTACGAAACTTTTTCTAACGTACTGAATGCAATTGCAAGAGAAAAACAGATCAAAGGGTGGACACGGAAAAGAAAGATTGCCTTGATTGAATCGACAAATCCCAAGTGGGAAGACCTGGCCAAAGGCTGGGGAGAACCGATCGGCAAGTTGCCTTGGCAGGTTCGAGACCCAAATGCCGACTGAGTACACCCTGATCGCAGTCTCCACGGGCCGACTCATCATTCCCCTGTCATTCTGAGGGATTGGCTCTGACAGCATTGTAGTGCTTCACCAACGTCGTGGGTGAGGCAGCGTGGGGATTCTTCGGCCAAAGAACGCCTCAGAATGACTGAGGGTGAGAGTGTGACAAAAGTGAATGCTTATCAAAACGGAAATGTTTCTCAACTGCGTACGCCCTGATTGCAGTCTCCACGGCCGACGCATCCTCCCCCTGTCATTCTGAGGAACGCACTCTGTTCCGAAGAATCCCCAACATGCTTGTGGTGCGTGGGTGTTTGAGTGGGCTAGGCAGCTTTTGCGATGGGTTGGCGATAATGCGAGGGATTGGCTCTGACAGCATCGTAGTACTTCACCAACATCGCACGTGATACAGCGTGGGGATTCTTCGGCCAAAGAGCGGCCTCAGAATGACAGGGGTATAGAGGGGTTCTCGTGCATGGAAACATTCTCGTGCTGTATGCGTGTTGCTTCTACGCAATGTTTCATTGGTGTTTCCGTACATATGTAAACCATTTCCTCTCGCCTAGCTTGGCTCCTAGAACTCCATGGAAAATCCCTATTTCGCGGATTACTGGATCGATTACTACTGCTATCTGCCAGGGAGAGGAGAAATAGAGTTGCTGGGTTCGCAGGTCGATTGCTGATAGAAATATTCCCAT
>DASZEU010000276.1:0-5422 GCA_035940535.1 Candidatus Angelobacter sp. | reverse complement strand
TGGAGACTTGGAATCGGTCTCAGCAACCGAGGTAATTGTGCTCGTTGGAGGAAATGCCCAGCACCTGAACCGTAATCAGGTGAAAAGGATTCTGTTAGTTGAACGGGACACGCCGCCAGAATGAGGCCATTGGTAGTGGGTCATTTTGCGTGAAGACTCGTGTCAGCCCCAACCATCCCGGTCGGGATGGTTGCGTGAACCAGAAACTCTTTGGAGGAAAAATGTGGCACAGCCGCCCTCGGCTGTGTTGATGGATTTTAAGGGTAGGAACACCCGGGAGTTTCTGGAGTGGGCACGGCCTGTCCTGAGGTAAAAGCCGAAGGAAGTTTACTCGTGCCGCAAATCGTTTAAAATCAACCGGGCTTTAGCCTAATGTTACTTACTTTTCGTCGGGTCAGCAGCAATTTCTCCCTCTAAACGCGCTGTCATCCTGAAGGCGCGCTCTTTGCGCCTGAAGAGCCTGTCCTGAGGTTCGCCGAAGGAACCCCGAAAATGCATAAATATTCCACGTCAGATTAAGAGGCAACTCGGCAAGCCAGAAATCTGGTGGATGAAGTTTGGAAGAAACCGAACGTTCAGTGCAGCACTCCCACCCGCTCCACAGGCCAATAGCCAAATACTGCCTTTCCATAAATCAAGTCGCGGGCCACCGGGCCAAAATCGCGGCTATCGTTGGACATGGTTCGGTGGTCGCCCATGACAAAGTAGCTATCTGCCGGGATAGTTATCTCGGCGGCGGAGCGTGAGTCCTGGTACTGCTCTGGAACATAAGGTTCCTGGATCAACTGCCCATTCAGGTAGACCCGGCCATGGGTGACCCTGATCCGGTCGCCGGGAATGGCAATCACTCGCTTGATAAAGTTCTTGCGGGGGTCGCGCGGATAGCGAAAGACGATGATGTCGCCCCGGCCAATGGCCTCCAACCTGTAGACCAGCTTGTTGATAAAAATCCGCTCCTGGTCTTCCAGGCTAGGCTCCATGCTTCCACCCTCCACTTTCACCGGCTGATACACAAAAAGAATGATGAAAAGTGAAACGATGATCGAAAAAAACAGGTCCCGAATCCAGGAATACAGGATGCGCCTGGGGCGGTCAGCCGGAGGAGGTGTTGGCACATCTACTGCGGGTGTTTTTAACTCGTTTTCAGACATCGGTTCGAGAAGCTTCTCTGCATGATTATACTTCGACCCCGCCTAGCCATCGCGAAATTAACGTTCCTAAACATTTCCCAGATTTAGGCGTTCTGAAGTACAATACCGTCCATTATGAAACGCATAATCGGTACTTGTATTGTCATTTTTGCCACGGCCATGACTCAGGCCCAATTGAGCCAGAGCGATGTCCCAGCCTTCAACGATAAGCCGCCCGCCAAGGGTGAGGTTCTTCCGGCTATTCTGACGGAAAAGCAACTGAGTGAAGGCGGATTCACCGCGCCCGCTCAGGTGGAAGCCTATCGGGCCGCAGCCAAGGCTCCGGGCGTAATGCATCAAATGCCGTGCTATTGCCATTGCGACCGCGCTCACGGACACAAGAGCTTGCATTCCTGCTTTGAAGGCACCCATGGAGCCAATTGCGGCACCTGCATCGCGGAGGCCCTGTATTCCTATCAGATGTCCAAGAAGGGCTGGACCGCCAAAATGATCCGCGACGGTATCATTCGGGGCGATTTTAAGACCTTGGACCTGCAACATCCCGAGCATGTAATGTAGTTTTCATATAGCTTCGCATCGCCAATCTAATTTCGCACCACCTTTGGTGCAGTTGACGCATCTTAGATTTCTGCGTATAAAAGGGCTGCTACCCTCAAGCAGCCCTTGTGCTTTGGGCTAGCGATTTCTTAGGTTTTCCACAGCCTTGGTTTGCCGCTATTCGGCGTGTTGGCCGTAAGGACACAATGAAATGAAGAAAAAAGTGGCAGCAAGTGTTAAACATTCAGGTTCTAAACTAAAGAAAAATAAGTATATTAGAAGCTCTAAAGCCATGAGTCGTAAGCAACCGCCTACGTCGCCTTCCCGACCGTCTTTTCCCCAGGACCCCAGTTTTACACAGGCTGTGCAAAATTATGAGTCCGGACTCAAGGCCATGCAGGAGCATAAGTTCGACAAGGCCAAAGCCGTCCTTGAGAAAATCATTGCCACCGGTCCCAAAGAACTGGCGGACCGGGCCCGTGTTCATCTAAGCACCTGCAATCAGCAACTTGCCAATATCTCCACCTCATTCAAGAGCGCCGAGGAGCACTTTGATTACGCTGCTTCGCTCATGAATGCCGGACAATACGAACAGTCGCGCATTCACCTGGAGAAGATACTCAAGCAAGATGGAAAAGCTGATTTTGCATTCTATGGATTGGCCGTCCTCGACTGTCTTACCGGCCAGGTGGAAGGCTCTTTGAAGAATTTGCGGGAAGCCATTCGCCTGAATCCTCACAATCGCTTTCAGGCCCGCAACGACTCAGACTTTCAGAATATGGCCGATGACCCCCGGTTCACTGAATTGCTGTATCCTGAACCAACCGAAACATCTCCCTCTGCTTCTGACCCGAAGAAGAGCTAAAGATGCCTTCCAAACAGGAAAAGATAGAACGGGCGAAGCGCGGCTATCGTTTAGTAGCCATTGGCGGCGGCACTGGACTTTCCACGCTGCTTCGCGGATTGAAGCGCTATACAATCTTGCCGGGCGAAACGCCTCCTCGCGACTCTTTTATCTCGGATCTCACCGCAGTGGTTACCGTGAGCGACGACGGCGGATCCAGCGGTCGCTTGCGCCGCGAGTTGAATATCCTGCCCCCCGGTGACATTCGCAATTGCCTGGTGGCAGTGTCCGAGGATGAAACCCTGCTCTCCAAGCTTTTCCGCCATCGCTTTTCCAGCCCCGGCGATCTGGAAGGCCACAGCTTTGGCAATCTGTTTCTGGCGGCCCTCACCGCCATTACCGGCGATTTTGCCGATGCCGTGAAACATGCATCCGAGATCCTTGCTACACGAGGCAACGTGCTGCCCGCCACCTCTTCCAACGTTCAATTGGAAGCCCTGATGGACGATGGTTCTCGTATCGTGGGCGAGACCAACATCAACGCCAGCTTAAAACGCATCATAGAGTTGCATGTAGTCCCGGAGAATCCGCAGCCTCTGGATCAAACCCTAAAAGCCATTGCTGAAGCGGACATCATTACCATGGGTCCCGGTTCCCTATTCACCAGCCTGATTCCCAACGTGCTGGTCAGCGGGATTCCCGAGGCGATTGCTGCCTCCCATGCAGTCAAGGTTTTTATTTGCAATCTTATGACGGAGGCCAATGAGAGCCTGCACATGACAGCCCCCGACCATATCCAGGCCATCTACCGTCATGCGCGGCACAATATCTTCGACTATGCTCTGGTGAACTCCACGCCAGTCTCGCCCCAAATGTTGGAGAAGTACAGCCATGAAGAGGCCGAGCAAGTAAAAGTCAATACTCCCGCCATTGAAGCCCTTGGAGTTAAATGCATCACCGGAGACTTTCTGGAAGAAAGAGATTTCGTGCGTCATGCGACCGGGCGGCTCTGCAAGGAGTTGTTGCGCCTGGCTGAATTTGCGGGAAGCCGTCCCGCCCGAATCACCGGCGCCTCCGGCAAAATGATGGCCCATGTCCGGTAATTCGATGAAAAAGCAGTTTGCCATTGTAATTATGGCGGCCGGCAAAGGCACCAGACTCAAATCCAAGCGTCCCAAGGTCCTTCACGAAATTGGGGGCCAGCCTTTGGTGGCCCACGTGATCGCAGCCGCGGCCCAGGTGGTGCCTGCCCAAGATATCTTTGTCATCGTCGGCCATCAGGCCCAGCAAGTTCAGGATGCGGTAAAAAATACTGGCGTGCAGTTTGTTCTTCAGGCGGAGCAGCGCGGCACCGGCCATGCGATGATGTGCGCCCGCCCGGCAGTGGAAGAGTACCAACATATCCTGGTGCTTTCCGGCGATGTGCCGCTCATTCGCCCCGAAACCATCAACCGCGTCCGGGACTTTCATCTGTCCCGGAAGGCTGCCATGACCATCCTTACGGCAGAGCCTCACGATCCGGTTGGGTATGGTCGCGTCCTCCGCAGTTCCGCTACCAGTGATCGAGTAAAGGCCATTGTCGAACAGAAGGCCCTCACCCCTGCGCAGCAGAAAGTACGTGAGATCAATTCCGGCATCTACGCGTTTGCTACGCAACCGCTCTTCGCCAACATTGACCGCCTGAATACCGAGAATGCCCACCACGAGTTTTACCTCACGGATATGGCTGCCATCCTGGTGCGGGCCAAAGCGAATGTAGTAGCCATCAAAGCCGGCGATCCGAGTGAAGTTCTAGGGGCCAACACTCTTGCGGAGCTTGCCGCGCTCGATGCCGGCTTGCGCGCGCGCAAATGCAACGAACTGATGGCTTCAGGCGTGAGCATATACCGGCCTGAGACCTGTGTAATTGATCCGGAAGTGGAGATTGGCCCCGACACCGTTATTGAACCTTTTGTGCAAATCCTGGGCAAGTCGCGTATCGGCTCCGATTGTCGCATCCGTTCTTATTCGGTGATCAGCAACTCCCAGATTGCCGGCAATGTGCACATCAGGCCCGGCTGCATTATGGATCAGGCCACGGTTTCCGCAGGAGCCATCCTGGGGCCTTACACGCATTTGCGCCCTGGAAGTGAGATTGGCGAGGGCGCACACGTCGGGAACTTTGTGGAGACCAAGAAAGCCAGATTAGGCCGAGGCTCCAAAGCCAATCACCTCGCCTATTTGGGTGACGCAGAAATTGGCGCGGGCGTAAACGTAGGCGCAGGTACCATCACCTGCAACTACGACGGCGCAGCCAAACACGTAACCGTAATCGAAGACGGCGCCTTCATCGGTAGCAATTCCACCCTGGTGGCGCCCATCCGAATCGATAAAGGCTCTTACATCGCCGCTGGCTCCACCATAACCGATGACGTTCCCGCAGACGCGCTGGCCCTCGGTCGCGGACGCCAAGCCATAAAAGAAGGCTGGGCCAAACAACGCCGCGAGCAGCAATCCCTCAAGCGAGAAAAGAACCACTAAAAACCTTGTGCTTTGACTGTGCTACGAGGTGCTTTGAAATCATACCTTTCTCGCAAATTTTCATCGTCAAACTAAGATCGATTCTTCTATCTAAATCCAATTCTTCTCTGCGCGTCCTCTGCGCTATCTGCGGCCTCTGCGGTGAGGTTTTGTGTATGGTTTTCGAACTGGTTTCTCCGTATTTTCTCAGTGTCTCCGTAGTACTAATCCGAAATTTCCCCGTTTCTGCGCAAATTTTCATCGCTTTTCTTTTGCCTGTTTCTGAACTGCGCAGTCGCGTTCGCTGGCAGAGATGATGTGGATCAGTGTTTATCAGCGAAAATCAGCGGTAAAGGTTTTTGATTTTCTCCGTGCCTCCGCGTCTCCGTGG
>DASZEU010000275.1:0-16606 GCA_035940535.1 Candidatus Angelobacter sp. | reverse complement strand
TCTTCTTTGACATCCATTGCCGGCCAAGCGGAGCAAGCTGAGTCCGCAGCAGCCAATGCCTTTCTTGACTCCCTTGCCCGGCGCAACTTCTGCCGCGGTCATTGTTTCACGCTGTCAATCAATTGGGACCTCTGGCAGGATCAGGATAACGCCGCCTCACCCGCTGCCAAGGGCGCTCCTGCTGGAATCCGGCCGCATGAAGCGGTTGAGGTGCTGCGGCGGCTGCTGCGCTCCAAGCCCGGTCCCCAAGCAATCATCTCCACCCGGGACTTGGCTTTGATTGAGCCGATTAAGAAAGCCACTACCCGTAATGGAGAAGGCGCTGCTGAGCGCGTTTATGCTCGCCCTAAACTCGATCACCCAATCGAACCGCCGACCAATGCCACGGAGACTTTGTTGGCAGGCATCTGGACAGGGGTGCTGGGAGTTGCTCCCATCGGGATTCATGATGATTTCTTTGAGCTGGGCGGCGATTCTCTGATTGGTCTCAAGATGACAGCGCGCTGCCAGGAGATGGGTTTGCATGTCTCCATCGATCAATTGTTCCAGCATCGCACAATTCAGGCATTGGCTTCGGTTGTGCAGCAGCCAGTGCGAGTGGCCGAGAATTCCGCAAGCCTGGAGCCCGCTGTGGATGAACCCAAGGTGCAAATGCCACCCATTCACCGGTTGGAGGACAGGGGAAAGCTGGTGCTGTCGCACGCGCAAGAGCGTTTGTGGTTCATCTACCAGTTGGATCCGGAGAATGTAGCCTACAACATGCCTGCGGCCGTGCGGGTGCAAGGTTCTTTGCAAATCGAGTTGTTGGAGCGAACGTTGCATGAGATCGTGCGGCGGCATGAGTCGTTGCGCACGCGCTTCGTGAGTGCGGATGGGGAAGCGCAGCAGATCATTGATGCGGATTTAAAGCTGCCGCTGCCGGTGCTGGATCTGAGCCAGGTGGCGGAGGGGGAGCGGGAAGGAGCAGCGCAGAGAGTGGCGATGGAGGTGGTGGGGCAGCCTTTTGATCTGGCGCGAGGACCGTTGCTGCGAGCGAAGCTGCTGCGACTGGGGAGCGAGGATCATGTGCTGGTGTTCAGCATGCACCACATCATCAGCGACGGGTGGTCGATGGGGGTGCTGGTGGGCGAGGTTTCAGCGGTGTACAACCACTTCAGCACGGGAAAGGCTTTGCAGTTGCCGGAGTTGGAAATCCAGTACGCGGACTACAGTGCGTGGCAGCGGGAACTGTTGAGGGGGCCGGTGCTGGAGAAGCAGATGGAGTACTGGAAGGAAAAGCTGGCGGGGGTGGAGCCGCTGCTACTGCCGAGTGACAGGCCGCGAGTGGCGATGCAACGGCAGCACGGAGCAACGACCTACTTCACGGTGGAGCAGGAGTTGACGGAAGGGATTAAGCAGTTGGGGCGGCAAGCCGGGGCGACGCTGTACATGGTGTTGCTGGCGGCGTTTCAGGAACTGCTGTACCGCTACACGGGGCAGGATGACATCACGGTAGGATCACCGATCGCGGGACGAGGGCGGAGGGAGTTGGAGGGGCTGATCGGGTGCTTCATCAATACGCTGGTGTTGCGGACAGACCTGGGGGGAGCGGGGGAATTTACCGAGTTGTTAGAGCGGGTGAAGGAAACGACGCTGGAGGCGTATGGGCATCAGGAAGTGCCATTTGCCAAGCTGGTGGAAGCGCTGGTGCCGGAGCGAAGTCTGACGCACTCGCCGCTGTACCAGGTGATGTTCATTCTGCAGAACATGCCCTGGACCATATTGGAATTAGGCGCGGCCAAGGTGATTCCTTTTAGGGTGCACACAGGAGCAGCTCAATTCGAGATATCACTGGTGATGGCAGAAACCAGTTCAGGTATGGAAGGCTATGTTGAATACAACACCAGCTTGTTTGAGGCAGCCACAATCCAGCGAATGATTGGGCACTACTGTCGATTGTTGAACAATATCGTCTCTGCCCCGCATGCACCCATCCACTCTCTGGAAATTCTCACTCCTGAAGAACGCCACGCGCTCTTGGAAGACTTCAACACCACGGCAGTATCCACTCCTGACAAGACGGTGATTCAACTGTTTGCAGAGTGGGTAGAGCGTACACCTAATGCCACCGCTGTTGAGTATGAAGGAAATTCTCTTTCCTATATTCAACTCAATCAGCGTGCTAACCAGCTAGCGCATTATCTGAAGCAAGTGGGCGTTGGCCCGGACGTAGTCGTAGGTATCTGCGTGGGGCGCGGCATGGAGATGGTTCTGGCGTTGATGGGAGTGCTGAAAGCGGGAGGGGCGTATGTTCCGCTGGATCCTGGATACCCGGAAGAGCGGTTGCAGTACATGGTGAACGACAGCGCGCCCCAAGTATTGCTGGTTGACGATGGAAACCCGCACCGTCTGCTTTCAGGCGAGGCAGGTGAGCCTCTTCTGATCCATTTAATAAAGGATGCCGGAATGTGGGAGAAGCAGCCTGTTACTCCGGCAAGTCATGGCTTGAGTTCAAGAAATCTGGCCTATGTGATCTATACCTCCGGATCAACCGGCCTGCCCAAGGGCGTGATGATCGAGCATCGTGGCTTATGCAACCTGGTTACGGCGCAAATGCGTGGCTTCAAGGTTGAAATGAGCAGCCGTGTTTTGCAGTTCTCTTCGTTTAGTTTCGATGCCTGCATTTGGGAAGTTGTAATGGCTCTGTGCCAGGGAGCTGCGCTCTGTATTCCTCCGCGAGACAGCGTGATGGCCGGCGAAGAGCTGCGACGCACATTCATTAAGGAGGCAATTACTCATGTCACGCTGCCTCCGGCAATATTGGCGGTTCTACCGCAGAATGCCGGCCTGGATTCCTTGCACACTCTGATTACCGCCGGGGAAGCTCTGCCTGATTCGCTGGTGAAGCAATGGCACGAAGGACGGAAACTGATCAACGCTTATGGACCGACTGAAACTACCGTATGTGCAACTATGTATCACTGCGCTGCCGCTGAATCGAGAAATCCGCCAATAGGTTCTCCCATCGCGAACAGCCAGGTTTATGTACTCGACAACCAGGGGAATCCTGCGCCCCTGGGTGTAGCCGGGGAACTGTGCGTCGGAGGATTGGGACTAGCGCGAGGCTATCTGAACCGTCCGGAATTGACGGCCGAGCGTTTTGTGCCTAATCCATTCATCGAGAAGAATACCAAAGGCGGAGAGCGACTGTACCGGACAGGCGACCAGGCGCGATGGCTGGCAGATGGAAATATGGAATACCTGGGCCGGCTGGATCACCAAATCAAGCTAAGGGGGTTCCGCATTGAATTGGGTGAGATCGAATCGGCATTGCAGGAATACGAGGGAGTATTGCAGTCAACGGTAATGGCACGGCAGGACAAGGCTGGTGACAAACGGCTTGTAGCGTATGTGGTGGCCGGGCCGGCGAAGCAAGAGAATGGCAATGGGAGCAAGGGGGCCAGGCTACAGATTGGCGAGCTGCGTGAGCATCTGCGGCGTCGTTTGCCTGAGTACATGGTGCCGAGTGCATTTGTCGAAATGGACCAGTTTCCATTGAACCACAGCGGAAAAGTTGACCGGAGGAAACTGCCAGATGTGGAAGGCGTCAAGTCGCGGAACGCGGAAGACATTGTGCCACCCCGCACGGAAACTGAACGCTATATTGCCGAAATCTGGCAGGAGTTCCTGAAAGTAGACAAAGTGAGCGTTGAAGATAATTTTTTTGACATTGGCGGCCACTCACTCATGGTTGTGCAGATTCAAGCCCGCCTTGCGAGCCGATTCGGCAACCGGCTGCGAGTGGTTGACTTTTTTACCTATCCTACGATTGCCGCATTAGCAAATTATCTTGGACGTCCCCAGGACGATGCTCCGCTTAAATTAGCAGCGGTAGAACGAGCCCATCGCCAGTTGCAAGCCTTCGCCGCTGTAAGAGGAGGCCGCCGTGAAGCTGAATAAGGAAGAATACGCTGCCAGCATTGCGGTGATTGGCAAATCCGGCCGGTTTCCTCAGGCCAGAAATGTGGATGAATTTTGGCAAAACCTCTCCGCCGGACGAGAAGGAATTACTTTCTTCACGGAAGAAGAGCTTTTATCGGCAGGCATTGAGCCGGAGATTTTGCGCCGGCCCAACTACGTGAGAGCCCTGGGCTATCTGGATGGCGCTGATCTTTTTGACGCCCAGTTCTTTGGTTATACGCCGCGCGAAGCGCAGATGCTTGATCCACAGCAGCGCGTCTTTCTCGAATGCGCATGGGAGGCACTGGAGGATGCTGGTTACGCTTCAGATGATCCCGGAGTGGCTGGAGTCTATGCCAGCTCAATCATGAGCTCGTATGTTAGAAACCTGTTGACCAACGCTGAAATTCTGCAATCCGCGGACATGATGCAGGTGCTGGGCGGCAATGACAAAGACCATGTGCCTACGCGCGTCTCCTATAAATTCAATCTAAAGGGACCGAGTATAAGTGTTCAAACGGCTTGCTCCAGTTCTCTGGTTGCGGTTCACCTGGCATGCCGCGGCTTGCTAACTTACGAATGCGATCTGGCCCTGGCCGGGGGCGTCTCGATTGCGGTTCCTTTTAAAGAGGGCTATCTGCATGAAGAAGGCGGTTACTTGTGTTCCGACGGACACTGCCGCGCATTTGACGCCAAAGCAAACGGCACCCTCATGGGACGGGGGTGCGGTGTTGTCGTCCTGAAAAGGCTTTTCGAAGCCGTTGAGGATGGCGATTCCATCCAGGCGGTCATTCGGGGATCAGCGGTCAACAATGATGGATCCGCTAAAGTTGGTTATACAGCTCCCAGTGTAGAGGGCCAGGTTGCCGTCATTCGTTCTGCGCTCGCTGTTGCCCAGGTCCCATCTGAAACTATTCATTATGTGGAGGCGCATGGCACTGGAACTTTGCTGGGTGATCCCATTGAATTGACAGCTTTAGCAAAGGCTTATGGTTCAAGCACGGGAAAAAAGGCGTATTGCGCCATCGGTTCACTCAAGACCAACATTGGCCATCTTGACGCTGCGGCTGGGGTGGCCGGACTCATTAAGACAATAATGGCATTGGAGCATAAGGCGTTGCCGCCCAGTTTGAATTTCGACACTCCCAATCCCAAAGCCGAGCTTGAGACGAGTCCGTTCTATGTCAATACCCGCCTCAGCGAGTGGCCTGCTAACGGAACTCCCAGGCGGGCAGGCGTGACATCCCTGGGTATCGGCGGGACAAATGTGCACGTAATCCTGGAGGAAGCGCCTGATCTCGACCGGCAGAGATCAGACCGCAAGCATCACTTGCTGGTCCTTTCCGCAAAGAGCCAGAATGCCCTTGAATCTCTAACAGGCAACATGGCGGACCATCTCCAGGCACATCCCGAGATTGAACTTGCTGATGTTGCGTATACGCTTCAGGTAGGAAGGAAACCATTTCCCTACCGGCGCGCCATAGTGTGCGAAACGGTGCCGGAAGCAATCGAACGGCTCAGGTGCCCAAATGGGGAGGAAGTAGGTAATGGAGCAGCAGAACAAAGAAACCGCCCGGTGGTCTTTATGTTTCCGGGGGGAGGCACCCAATATCCGGGGATGGGTCAGGAAATCTACCAGTGCGAACAAATATTCCGAGAAAATTTTGACAAATGCACAGAACTGCTGAAGCCTATTTTGGGACGGGACCTGCGCACGCTTCTCCACGGCGACGCCAGGGAAGCAGAGTCGGCCGCGGCCGAATTGGTGCGGCCCTCATTCGCCCTGCCCGCCATTTTCGCTACTGAATATGCCATGGCGCAGCTATTCATGTCATGGGGCATCAAGCCGGAAAGCATGATTGGACACAGTTTGGGCGAATACACCGCGGCCTGCCTGGCGGGTGTGTTTTCTTTGACGGACGCGCTTGCCCTGGTGACCTTGCGCGGAAAATTGATTGAGACTCTTCCGCCGGGGGCAATGCTCAGTGTCTATCTGGGAGAAGCGGCAATTACGGCACTCGGGCTAAGTGATGTTTGTATCGCAGCCATCAATGGACCAGACAACTGCGTGATCTCCGGCAGAAAGGATGCGATCGAACATGCTGCAGCGATTCTCGAGTCCAGCAGTATCGAGTTCCGGCGGCTGCATATAGAAGCCGCAGGACACTCGTACATGATTGATTCCATCCTTGACGAATTCCGGTCTTTCCTGGGACGGCTCCATCTGAGTGCTCCACAGATTCCATTTATCTCGAACCTTACCGGCATCTGGATCACTTCTGAGCAGGCGGTTAGTCCGGATTACTGGGTACGGCATTTCCGGCAGACGATCAGATTTGCGGATGGAGCATCTGAGTTACTGAAACAGCCGAACATCGTGTTCGCTGAACTGGGGCCTGGGCACGCTCTTGGCAGTCTGATGCGCGTTCTGGTCAAGGGAAAATCAGTTCCCGTTATTTCTTCCATGAAGCATCCGCACGAAACTGTTCCGGAGACGCACGTACTTTATAAGAGCCTCGGCCGGCTGTGGCTTGCCGGGACCGATGTGAACTGGAAAGCATTTCACACCGGTGAACCGTGTCATCGGATTTCTTTACCTACGTATCCTTTCGAGAGACAGCGATATTTTGTCGAGTCTCAAGGCTCAGCAGAAATGCAGCCAGTAGTTTCCCGCAAGAAGCTCAATATCGCGGATTGGTTTTATGCGCCATCGTGGAAGCAGATGGTGGGATGGAAATCTTCGAATATTCAGCAGAGCGCAGCCACTCCATGGCTGGTATTCACCGGCTCTGGCAAGCTGGAATCGGTCTTTGTGGACGAACTGAGAAAGATAAGTGACCAGGTCACTGTGGTGCGGGCGGGTGCAGAAACAAGCGCCTTTGAACGCCTGGGAGTATGTGAATTTCGCATTGATCCCGCCAACGCAAGTCACTACAAAAAGCTGCTTACCGCCGTTCCTGCGCCAGGGAATGTCGTGCACTTCTGGAGTTTGACCGGTGATGCTGATGAGGTAGGAGATGCGGCGATCAATCGCGCTTTTTACAGCCTGTTTTTTCTTACGCAGGCTATCGGCGAAGCAAATACTGAGGACGATAAAAATATATGGGTTGTGAGCAATAGTCTGGCAGACGTATTTCGGGGCGATCTGCCCAGCCCAGATAAAGCAATCTTGTTGGGACCCTTGCGGACGATCCCGCTTGAATATCCTAATCTGCATAGCGTGTTGGTCGATGTTGGAGAGATAGATGGCGAGACTGTAAGTACTCTGCTGCAGTGCTGTGCTCGCCAGCCTCAATCTTCGTTTCTGGCTTACCGCATGGGACGCGTTTGGATTCAATACCCGGAGCGCTTGTCTCTTCCCCCGGCGGTCGGTAGCCTGGCTGTCCAGCAGGGTGGCGTCTATTTCATCACGGGCGGTCTGGGTACGATAGGTTTGACGCTGGCCTTACATCTGGCCGGAAAAGCAGAGGCCAGACTGGTTTTGGTTGATATTGAAGCTCCCCCTGAACGAACGGAATGGGACCATCTTTTAACGATCGAGTCCACGCCGGCTGCAGTGCGCTTCCGTATCAATGCTTTGCGAAGTCTTGAAGAGCTGAATACACCTGTTCTCACAGCACGGGCAGATGTATGCAATGAGAGCGAGATCCAGGCAGTCACTACAAAAGCCATGGAAACGTTTGGCGCCATTCATGGAGTGATTCATGCTGCGGGAGTCTTCGGCGGCGGAATCATGCAGTTCAAGACTCCGGCAGAGATCGAAGCTGTGCTCGCACCCAAAGTCAAAGGCACGCGCGTTCTGGAACGTGTTTTTAGAGGTATCGATCTTGATTTCTTTGCTGCCTGCTCATCGCTTACCACCATCCAAGGCGAATTCGCACAGGTTGGTAGCTGCTCGGCCAATGCATTTCTTGACGCTTTTTGCTTGAACAACAATTTCAAGTCTTCGACCCGGACTGTGGCCATAGGGTGGGATACCTGGCTGGATGCAGGGATGCCCCAGACTGGAACTGCTCCACAGAGCTTGGAGCACCAGTACAGCAAGAAGGTAAACGCGGCTATTTCCAGGGAAGAGGCAGTGGAAGTATTTGACCGCATTCTCAATCTGGATGGCTCAAGATGGCACGTCCTGATTTCAACTCTTGATCTGGAGTTGTCATTGAGCCGGACAAACTCAGCCTCACAGGCGTCAGAAAACAGCGTAGCAATGCCGGAGCTGTATGCCAGGCCTGAATTGCGCGATGCTTTCATTGCGCCTCGCAACGATATCGAACGCGAAATCGGAGAGATTTGGCAATCCGTTCTAGGTTTGGAAGCTGTTGGTGTTTCTGACAACTTCTGGGAGCTTGGAGGCCATTCACTGATGGCCAACCGCGTGGTCTTAAGGCTCAAGGAGAAATTTAAGGTAGCGCTGCCGCTTCGCGCCATCTTCGAAATGCCGACTATCGAGCAGTTAGCAGAGAAGATAGCTCAGTTGCGGAAGGAATCAGTGGATTCGAGAACTTCGTCAGGGCCTTTGCAAGCCTCGGAGGCGCAGAGCAAACCTATCCCCCGTGTAAATCGCCAGGAAAAGCTGGCGCTGTCCTACGGACAAGAGCGCTTGTGGTTCAT
This sequence comes from Candidatus Angelobacter sp., assembly GCA_035940535.1. Taxonomy (GTDB): domain Bacteria; phylum Acidobacteriota; class Terriglobia; order Terriglobales; family Acidobacteriaceae; genus Angelobacter. The sequence continues at coordinate 8,056 of DASZEU010000275.1, read as the reverse complement.
CCACGAACTCGATCCCGAAAACGTGGCCTATAACGTTCCTGCGGCCGTCAGGGTTCAGGGTCCTCTGGAACTCGAACCCCTGGAGCGAGCTCTGCGGGAAATCGTGCGGCGGCACGAGTCTCTGCGCACGCGCTTCGTGAGCGTGAACGGCGAACCGCAGCAGATCATTGATTCCAGCCTGCACGTGGAGTTGCCGGTGATGGAACTGGGCCATCTGCTGGGGCCGGAGCGTGAGCAGGAAGCCGAAAGACTGGCGTTGGAGGAGGTGCGCAGGCCTTTTGACCTGACCCGTGGGCCGCTGTTACGAGTCAAGCTGCTGCGGCTGGACCGTGAAGATCATGTACTGGTTCTCAGCCTGCACCACATCGTCAGTGATGCGTGGTCGGTAGGCGTCCTGGTGCGCGAGGTTTCAGCGGTATACAACCACTTCAGCACGGGGGAGGCCTTGCAGTTGCCGGAGTTGGAAATCCAGTACGCGGATTACAGTGCGTGGCAGCGGGAGTTGTTGATGGGGCCGGTGCTGGAAACACAGCTAGAGTATTGGAAGCGCAAACTGGCCGCCATCGAACCTCTGATGCTCCCCACCGACAAACCGCCGCTCCCAATGGGGCCTCAGGACGGTGCAGTTATACGTTTCACCATACCCGTGGAACTTACGGAAACGCTCACGGGCCTCGCCCGGAAGCAAAGCGCCACTCTTTACATGATCCTGCTGGCTGCTTTTCAGGCGCTGCTTTGCCGTTATACACGCCAATACGACATAGCCGTCGGCTCGCCGGTTGCAGGACGTTCACGCACGGAGGCTGAACCACTCATCGGTAACTTCATTAATATGCTGGTGTTGCGGACAGATCTCTCCGGCGAGTTGGATTCCAGCGGCTTGCTGCAGCGAGTGAAGGAAACAACGTTGGAGGCATATGCGCACCAGGATGTGCCCTTTGAGAAACTGGTGGAAGCACTGGCGCCGCAGCGGGACCTGACCAAGTCGCCTCTGTTTCAAGTGGTCTTTAATCTGCTCAATATGCCCTGGACAGGATTGCAATTGGGGGCGGCAAAGATGCTTCCTTTTAACCTGCATTCCGGCGCTGCTCAATTCGAGATATCGCTGATAATTGCAGAGACGACTTCCGGTCTGGAAGGTTTGGTTGAGTACAACACCGCCTTGTTTGAAGCAGCCTCGATCAACCGCATGACTGGGCACTATTGTCGTTTATTAACCAGCATCGTCTCCGCCCCACATGCGCCCATCCACTCCTTGGATATTCTCAGTACTGATGAACGCCGCACGCTGCTGCAGGAGTTCAATGCCACCGCTACCGCCATCCCGGAGACTACGGTCGCACGGCTGTTTGAAGGGCAGGTAGATCGCACACCCAATGCCCAAGCTGTCTGGTGCGGGGAAAGTGGCCTCTCCTACAGGGAACTGAATCAACGAGCGAACCAGTTGGCGTGGCGGCTGCGGGGTTTGGGTGTCGGTCCGGAGACACGAGTAGGTCTATTCCTGAAACGTAGTCAGGAGATGGTGGTAGGGATATTGGGTGTGCTGAAGGCAGGAGCGGCCTATGTTCCTCTGGATCCGGATTATCCACCGGAGCGCTTGAGCCACATGCTGGAGAGCGCGCAGGTCGCAGTGTTGTTGACACAGGAGTTCTTGCGAGAACAGGTGCGTGATTTTCCTGTTCCGGTGTTGGAGTTGGATGGCGCCGGAGAGCGGGAGCGCCTGGCCGAGCAGCCAGCAGAAAACCTGGACATAGCCATCTTCCCAGACCATCTTGCCTACATTATTTATACCTCCGGATCTACGGGTAAACCGAAAGGCGCAATGAACAGTCATGGCGGGCTTGCGAACCGGTTGCTATGGATGCAGGAGGAATACCGGTTAAAGCCCACGGATGTGGTTTTGCAGAAGACTCCGTTCAGCTTTGATGTCTCGGTATGGGAGTTCTTGTGGCCTCTTATGGAAGGCGCCAAGCTGGTTGTTGCCCGGCCCGCGGGTCATCTGGATCCTGATTATTTAGCCGCTCTGATCCAGGAGCAGCATGTCACAACACTGCACTTCGTGCCTTCTATGTTGGCGGTGTTTCTCAATGAGGAGAGGGTGAAACAGTGCAAGAGTCTCCGGCAGGTGGTATGCAGCGGAGAGGCTTTGCCGGCTGATCTGGCACGGCGCTGCCTGGCCAGTATGCCCTGGGTAAAGTTGCACAATCTGTATGGTCCAACCGAAGCAGCTATTGATGTGACGTACTGGGAATGCCAGGCGGAGGACCCACGTCCAAGCGTCCCAATCGGGAAGCCGATCGCTAACATCCGCCTTTATGTGGTGGATGAAGCGATGGAACCTGTGGCGGTGGGTGTGCCGGGAGAGTTGTGTCTGGGAGGAGTCGGCTTAGCGCGAGGATATTGGAGCCGGGGAGACCTGACCGCGGAGAGGTTCGTTCCTGACGCCTTGAGCGGCAAGAGTGGAGAGCGGTTATATCGGACAGGGGATCTGGTGCGGTGGTTGGCGGATGCAAACGTGGAGTACCTGGGCCGGCTCGATCATCAGGTCAAAATACGCGGGTTCCGCATTGAGTTGGGTGAAATTGAGGCTGCTTTGCAGGAACATGATCGCGTGCAGCAGGCAGTGGTAATAGCGCGGGAAGATAAGGCCGGTGACAAGAGGCTGGTGGCCTATGTAGTCTCCGCAATGGATAGTGAAACGAATGGGAGCGGGGAGAGCAAACAGGAATGGATGACAGAGTTGCGGGAGTATTTGTTCGGTAAGTTGCCGGAATACATGGTGCCGGGTGCGTATGTACGCTTGGAGAAGTTACCGCTGAATCATAATGGGAAGATTGACCGCAAGAGCCTGCCGGAGCCGGATGCAGATGCGCATGGCCAAAAATATGTGCCACCGGGCAATGCTACAGAAGAAGCTCTTTGCCGGATATGGGAAGAAATATTGCATAGGGAACGTGTAGGAACCCAGGACAACTTTTTTGCTCTCGGCGGCCATTCTCTGTTGGCTGTGCAGATAGCTACACGCGTGGGCGAGAGTTTCAAAGTGAACATTCCGTTACGCCGGATGTTTGAATCGTTAACGGTCGCCCAGTTGGCTCGAGCCGTTGACCAGGAAGTGCAAATTGCTGCCGTCAATGGCGCGCCATCACAACTTCGGCCCGCGATCAAGCGGGTAGCGCGCAAGGCCGTGTCAGTGGAAGTGGATTAAATAGGAATGAAACCTTTCTTCGTGGCGTCTGAATAGCCCCTGATCTCCGTGTCTCATAAAAAAGTCATGACCTCACAAGAGTCTGCTCTCCTGCATCCATCGGTACAGGAAATGATTTGTTTCCCTGCTTCCTTTGCCCAGAGAAGCCTGTGGTTTGTTGACCAACTCATGCCCGGGAAAGCGGCCTATAACATACCCAACGCACTGCGGATCCGGGGGGAGTTGGATGAGGAGGTGTTGGAAAGGACCCTGCAAGAGATCGTGTGTCGTCATGAAACGCTGCGCACCCGCTTCGTGGCAATGCACGGAGAGCCGCAGCAGGTCATCGAGCAACAGGTCCGGGTACAACTGCCGCTGACGGACTTGAGCCAGTTGACGGAGGACGAACGGGAATCCGAGGCCGGACGTTTGGCGCGGGAAGAAGCGCAACAGCCCTTCAATCTCCAACACGCACCCCTCTTCCGGGCTCGGCTGTTGCGTCTCGCTGCGCGCGATCATGTGCTCCTCTTCACCATGCACCACATCGTTTCCGATGCCTGGTCCACAGGAATATTAATTGCCGAAGTCACCGCCCTCTATGAGGCCTTCAGTGCCGGGAAGCCCTCCTCTTTGCCGGAACTGCCCATCCAGTACGCGGACTACACCATGTGGCAGCGGGAGTGGCTGGAGGGAGGTGGGCTGGAGGAGCAACTGGCGTATTGGCAGGAGCAGTTGGCGGGAGTCAGTCTGTTGCAGTTGCCCACGGATTGGCCCCGGCCATCGGCGCAGAGCCAAAACGGGGCGGCACACGAGTTTGTCATCGCCGCCGATCTCACGCAAAAACTGAAGAAATTAGCGGAAGCCCAGGGCGCTACGTTGTTCATGGTGTTGTTAGCGGCGTTCCAGACGCTGCTGTACCGGTACAGCGGCCAAGACGACATCACCGTAGGAACGTCGCTTGCGGGGCGCAACAGCAGCGAGACCGAGAGATTGATTGGCTTCTTCATCAACATGCTGGTGCTGCGAGGGAACCTCTCGGGTGGGCCGAGTTTTACCGAACTGCTGCAAAGGACAAAAGAGGTGACGCTGGAAGCTTACGCGCACCAGGACATTCCCTTTGAGAAGCTGGTTGAGGTTCTATCGCCGGAGCGGAATCTGGGCAGCACGCCGTTGTTCCAGGTCGTAATCAGTCTACAAAATGTGCCCCGGTCTGATTTGCGCCTGGGCGCCGCTGAACTCCAACCGCTCAATGTTGACAACAACACATCGAAGTTCGACCTATTGTTGCTGCACGCGGAAGACGGATCGGGAAGGCTGATGAGTTCCTTGGGATACAGCACTGACCTGTTTGAGGCAGCCACAATCAACCGTATGATTGGGCACTATTGTCGTCTATTAAACAGCCTCGTCTCCGCTCCGCAGGCGCCCATCCACTCCTTGGATATTCTCAGTCTGGATGAACGCCGTACCTTGCTGCAGGAGTTCAATGCCACCGCCGCCGTCATCCCGGAGACAACGGTCGCACGGCTCTTTGAAGAGCAGGTAGATCGCACACCCAATGCCTGGGCTGTCTGGTGCCGCGAAAGTGGCCTCTCCTACAGGGAACTGGATCAGCGCGCCAATCAGTTGGCACATTATCTGGAGCAGATGGGCGTGGGCCCAGAGGTCCTGGTCGGGATCTGCCTGAATCGGAGCCTGGATATGGTGATGGCTCTTCTCGGAGTCTTAAAAGCAGGGGGAGCTTATGTGCCTCTTGATCCTTCCTATCCGGTGGAGAGGCTGGGCTTCATGCTGGAAGACGCGCAGATTCCCATTTTAGTGACCGAGTCCTCGTTGCGCGGCAGCCTGCCCATGACCATGGTGCAGATCGTCAGCCTGGACGAAGAGTGGAAGGACATCTCGGCCCACTCCGCCGACCGGCTCCAGGGCCGGGTTGACGGCTCCAATCTGGCCTACGTGATCTACACCTCGGGCTCGACGGGACGGCCGAAAGGCGTGGGGGTTGAGCATCGTCAATTGGCCAATTATATCCAGGCCATTGGCGAGAAGCTGCAGATCGAAGTGGGCATGAGACTGGCACTGGTATCCACTTATGCCGCCGATTTGGGATACACCATGATCTTTCCCGCACTCTGTCATGGAGGCTGCCTGGATGTGGTGGATGCCGACTGGGTGTTGGATGCCGGCAAATTGACACAACACTTTTCACACCACCCGATTGATTATCTGAAGATCGTACCCTCGCACTTACGGGCACTCTTAGGGAGCATTCCGGGGAGCGGAGTGTTGCCGAGGCGGTGGTTGGTGGTGGGCGGAGAGGCCTCGAGCTGGGAGTTGATCCGGCAGGTGAAGGAAAGAGGGGCGGGGTGTCGCGTTCTGAATCATTATGGGCCGACTGAGACGACAGTTGGCATTCTCACCTACGACACAACGCCGGAGAGTGAAGGAGTGAGGGCGAGAGGCATGGTGCCGGTGGGAAGACCGTTGAGCAATGGAAAGGTCTACCTTCTGGATAAGGAGTTGAATCCCGTAGGGGTAGGGATGAGCGGAGAGGTTTATATCGGAGGGGCGGGAGTGGCCCGTGGCTACTTGCAGCGATCGGAGTTGACAGGAGAAAAGTTTTTGCCCAATCCCTACAGCGAGGAGGGCGGAGGGCGGATGTACCGGACCGGAGATATAGGGCGGTATTTGGCGGACGGGAACATCGAGTTTGCAGGGCGGAAGGATCATCAGGTGAAGGTGCGGGGCTACCGGATTGAGTTGGGAGAGATTGAGGCAGCGCTGTTGGGGCATGCGAAAGTACGGGAAGCGGTCGTGCTTGCGAGGGAGGATGAGGTGGGGGAGAAGCGGCTGGTGGCATACGTGGTGGCCGAGCGAGGAGGTGAGGAGAGCGGCAACGGGAGCGGGAAAGCGGGACTGCGGGTGAGCGAACTGCGTGAGCACTTGCTCGGCAGGTTGCCGGAGTACATGGTGCCAAGCGCCTTTGTGCAACTGGAAAAGTTACCACTGACCCGCAATGGAAAGCTGGATCGCGACAGCTTGCCCCAAGCGGGCACGGACACGGACGAGCAAGAGTCTGTAGGCCCGCGCAATCCCACGGAGGAAACTCTCTGCCGGATATGGCAGGAAGTATTGCGGCGGGAACGTGTGGGAATCCACGACAACTTCTTTGCCCTCGGCGGACATTCTCTTGTGGCCGTGCAGGTGGCGGCCCGCATGCGTGACAGCTTCAAAGTGGATGTCGCCTTACGCCGCATCTTTGAATCTCCTACGATTGCCCAGTTGGCTCAAGTAGTTGATCAAGAAGTGCAATCCACCGGAATCAACCCTGCCCCATCACGTCTTCTGCCCGACATAAAACGCATCGCCCGCCCGTCAGTGGACCAGGGATTGTCTTCCTTCCCTGCTTCTTTTGCCCAGCAAAGATTGTGGTTCCTCGATCAACTCACTCCCGGGAGATCCACCTACAACATACCTAACGCGCTACGGATTCGAGGGCAATTAGATGTGGGAGTGCTGCAGCGGAGCTTGCAGGAGGTTGTTCACCGCCATGAAACCTTGCGCACGCGCTTTGTTGCCGCGGATGGAGATGCGCACCAGGTCATTGAAGAACAGGTGCAGGTTCAACTGAAGGTGCTGGACTTGACTCCGGTGTCAGATGAGCAGCGGGAAGCGGAAGCCAGGCGATTGACTCAGGCAGATGCGCAGGAGCCGTTCAATCTTCAGCAGGCGCCGCTGTTCCGGGCGAAACTTTTACGTCTGGAGACAGAAGATCATGTGCTTCTGTTCACCACGCACCACATCATTTCCGATGCCTGGTCGCGCGGGGTATTCATTGAAGAAATCACGGTTCTCTACGAGGCATTCAGCGCCGGAGAGCCGTCACCGCTGCCGGAACTGGCGATCCAGTATGCCGACTATAGCGAGTGGCAGCGGGAGTGCCTGGAAAAACGGCTATTGGAAGGGCAGGTGAGTTACTGGAAGCAGCAATTGGCGGGAGTGAGCATGTTGCAGTTATCGACGGACTGGCCACGTCCGCCAGTGCTGGGCCAGAAGGGAACAGCCCATGAATTTGTGATCGCAGCCGAACTTGTGGACAAGCTGAAGAGTTTGGGGGAGGCTCGGGGGGCTACGTTGTTCATGGTGCTGCTTGGGGCATTGCAAACATTGCTGTCCCGTTACAGCGGACAGGATGACGTAACAGTAGGGACGCCGGTTGCGGGACGCAGCAGCAGTGAGACGGAAAAGCTGATTGGATTTTTCATCAACACCCTGGTGTTGCGCGGTGACCTCTCGGGCAGACCGAGTTTTGCAGAGCTATTGCAGAGGACCAAAGGAGTGACTCTAGAAGCTTATGCTCACCAGGACATTCCGTTTGAGAAGCTGGTCGAGGTGCTGGCGCCAGATCGGAACATCGGAAGCACGCCGCTGTTCCAGGTGATGATGGTCTTGCAGAATGCGCCGCAATCTGACCTGCAATTGGGCGGGACAATACTGGAGCCATGGAACACAGGAGATACCGGGACATCGAAATTCGATCTGCTGCTGGGGCTGGGAGAAGATGCATCGGGGCTGCTGGCAGGAGCGTTGCAATACAGCATTGATCTGTTTGAGGCAGGTACTGTTGCGCGGATGATGGAGCACTATCGGATGCTGCTTAGCGGCATTGCGGCTGAACCGAATCAATCTGTTTTTGAACTGCCACTACTAACTGAAGGGGAGCGAAACCAGATTGTCGAAGAGTGGAATGCTACCGGTCATGAAATTCCAGAACAAACGCTCGTAGAACTATTTGAAGAGCAGGTGCAGCGGAGCCCGGGAGCGGTGGCTGTAGTCTTCGGGGGCGAACGCACCAGCTATCAGAAGCTG
>DASZEU010000274.1:0-7576 GCA_035940535.1 Candidatus Angelobacter sp. | reverse complement strand
GCCGGAATCGCTACGAGCCTTGAGCTTCTGAATGTCTCTAAATACATCAGCGTGCCAATCTCAGCGGCAGTGGTGTGGCTGCTGATAGTCAAGGGCAACTATAAGAGCGTGGAAAAGATCTTTGTGGCTGCATCTTTTTTCTACATCTGTTACATCATTGCCGGGGTGCTGGCCAGGCCAGGCTGGACCGAGGCCATCAAAGCCACGGTCCTGCCGCCCGAGCGTGGAGTCTTTTGGCACAAGGATTACATATACATGCTGGTGGGGGTCATCGGCACTACCATCGCGCCGTGGATGCAGTTTTATCTGCAAGCCTCAATCGTGGAAAAGGGAGTGACCGCGCGCCAGTACAAGACGGCCAAGCTTGATGTGATTATTGGATGCTTCTTCACCGATATTGTGGCCTGGTTCATCATCGTTGCCTGTGCCGCAACCCTTTATTTCCACAACCAGCATGACATTCAAAATGCCGCGGACGCCGCCAAAGCACTTGGACCTCTGTCAACCAAATATGCTGCTGTTCTGTTTGGCGCCGGGTTGTTCAATGCGTCGCTGTTTGCAGCATCCATTCTGCCTCTTTCTACTGCGTACACGGTGTGTGAAGGGTTAGGCGTTGAATCGGGCCTAGACAAGAAATTCAGCGAAGCCAAAGTCTTTTATTGGTTCTACACGATCTTGGTGGCCGCGGGGGCTGCCGTGATTTTGATTCCCAATTTCCCGCTGATCAAAGTTACCCTGCTCTCGCAGGTGTTGAATGGAGTCTTGTTGCCGGCAGTGCTGGTCTTCATGCTCCTCTTAATCAATAAGAGGAGGCTGATGGGCAAATATGTGAATGGAAGAACATTCAATATCATTGCCTGGGTTACCGCTGTGGTCCTGATTGCGCTTACTGTCCTTTATGCGTTTGTGAGCTAGCAAGAGTTATTTTGCCGGAAGCTATGTCTCGCACCAAGGCAATGTCGGCTTCCAGAAAATCGTAGGTGGGGATTTCCGTGCGAGGCGCCCAGCGCACATCGCGAAAGATGCGGTTCTCGATCTCTCCTGTGAATCGCTCCACCAGGTAGAAATGGAGTTCTACAGCCGCGCCGTTTCCGTAGTTGTGGCAAATGGTCGCCACCTTCGGCCCGATTTCAGCCAGGATGCCGAGTTCTTCCTCCAACTCGCGATAGAGAGCTTCAGCCGGCTGTTCGTTGGACTCAACCTTGCCGCCGGGAAACTCCCATTTGAGAGGTAAAGGCTGGTGCTTGGTCCGTTGGCAGATCAGAACCTCGTTTCCGTGCACAATCAGGCCAGCCACTACCTGCTTCATGGGCACCCCTTCATTTGAATTGAAATTTGTAATTTTCAATTTTTAAATTAAAACCCAAACGCTCGCCGCACATTCGTTCTACTTACTGCAAGTTCCGAACTCGGACGCACATAGAAGACATAGATATTTGAATGAAAAGTGAACTCTAAATTCCGAAAATTTTAAATTTGAAATTTTAAATTTGAAATCCCTTTGATCTTCCGCAATCCTAACATTGAGCCAAGAAATATGTTCGGGTGAATCGCTGACGCCAGCGCATGAAGTCCCTCGATCAGAGTGGTGGCTGGAGTGTTCAAGAATTCATCATTGATGCAGTACACGCGGCCCTGCTGCACTGCCTTTACCTCTTCCCATCCGCGCCGGGCCACAATTTTTTCTAATGGCACACGATCTCCAGCACCGCACCAGGCAGCAATGATTACATCGGGATTGGCTGCCTGCACTTGATCTGCCGAGATTTGCTTTCCGGGTTCACCGTAAAACTGGCCTCCGGCAGCTTCCACAAGTTCTGCCACCCATCTCTGCGAAAGGATGAGCGGCTTGCCCCATTCTTCGCAATAGACCAACGGTTTTTCCAGGTTTGCAATCTTCTGCCGCACAGCAGAGATTTCCAATCGCATTCTATGGATAATCTCAAGTCCGCCGGATTCTGCGCCTGTGATCCGGGCAATGGCAGCGATATCTGCATACACATCTGAGAGAGACTTGGGCGCAAGTCCCAAAAAGGAAACACCGGATTTCATGATCTCTACCAGCGCCTCAACCTGGTAGGGAACCGATGCAATAACCAAATCAGGCTGCGCCGCCACAATGTGCTCGGCCTTGGCGGTCCAGGAATCTTCTACCACCAGGCATTTTTCGCGTGACAGTTCCGGGCAGACATCCAGGCAATATTTGGTGCAGGCAACAAGTCTCGCCAGCAGGCCAAGATCGCGCAAGGTTACAGTGATGCTAGGCTGTAATGAGACAATTCGCTGTGGAAGATAGTTTTCTGGCATCATTGCGATTATAAGGGCTTGAGCTTACCGCAGATTTTCGCGGATTGCTACGGATTGGGCCGGTGTAGATTCAGATTGTAAATGGCTTGCCCTGTGGCCTCTGTCAGTCACACTGAAAGCGTTGCACGATGAATTCGAAATGAGCTATTCGGAGAAAATCCTCAATCATTTTCAGAACCCGCGTAATGTCGGGGACCTGGAGCATGCGGATGCCGAGGCGCGACTGGAACATCCGGTCTGCGGCGACATCATGAAACTGGCTGTCAAAGTCTCCGGCAACCGTATTGACGATGTACGGTTCCGCACCCGGGGCTGTGTGGCTTCCATTGCCGCCGGCTCGTGCCTTTCAGAATTGATCAAGGGACGTTCGCTGGCTGAAGCGCGGGAATTGACGCGCGAGCAACTGGTGGAAGCCATGGGAGGCTTGCCAAACGCCTCGATCCACGCCTCCCACCTGGCCATGGATGTGCTTGCGGCAGTGCTGGGCAAGCTATAGCCAAGCTTACCGAATATTGTCACTGGCTGAATCCAGGTTCTCACGGGCCGAGAAAAATGCGTCCGCCATCTTCTTCATGCCATCAGAGTTCAGCACCAGGGTGATGGAATCGAACTCATTCATGATGTTGCAGCGAATCGTTCCGCCCAGGTCTATGAATTCCAAACGCGTGCCAGTCTTCGAAGTAATACTTAGCTGGGCTTTCGCTTCGGAAACCGGGGAAGGAGGAACACCGCTGGCCGCCAGCATCGCCAAGACCGATCTGAAAGCCGACAATTCATCGAAATCGAGGAAGGTGCTGACACCGCGGGGTTCTCCGGGTCCTGCTGGAGTTGGCGGTGTTAGAGAAGAAACAGTCAAGTAGACAGCCATCGCCCTGGGGATGCCGGGATCACGGTACACCGTGAGGATTTGGGGAGCCAATTGCAGCGTGGTATGGGTATCGAGTCGGGTCGAGATCGTCGGCAATGTCAGAGCGAGAACGGGGGTTCCGGCATGTAAGCCTCGATAGCCCTCGAAGTTAGTCTGTAAGATCGGGAAAACCCTCACCGATGCCGGCTGCGCCGTCCAAACTGGAATGGGATCATGCGGACTATTGATAACCGTAACGTTTTGACCAAAGGCATGATGAAAATGCCCGCTGAACAGCCATGCGAGTCCTGCACAAGTAATGATGATCTTCTGTTTCATGAGCGGAGTTTACAGCCCCCTCGGATGATTTGCTAAACCATTTCTTTCACTGGACGAACGCGCCAATCCCATCTTCTTGCGCCAATTTGCTGCGAACATACATTCGCGAAATCATTCTTAACTTATCTTGAGAGGAAGCAATGCGAATTTGGTAATTGGGTAACTTAGTAATTGGGTAATTTGAAAACGATATCTTTGAGTACCGGCAACCCCTTATTGCTCGACCAGCATCTCAACGACCACCTGATAGGTGCCAATTCGTCAGAGACTCATCTTGGCCCCGCTGTACTAATGGTTGTTTTCCAAGTTTTTACTTTGAATGAGAGCCACGCCGCCGCAGACGGCACAACGGAGTTAATACAGAGGAACCATGCGTCTCAGCTTTCGCATTATTCTTTCGCTCGTCGGCGTTCTGGCTTTGGCCTCGTTGCTGTTCTCTTATCTCCAGTTCAGGACGGAAAAGCATGGGCTGCAAATGGATTTGCAGAAGCGGGCCCAGATTCTGGGAGAAAGCCTGCAGGAAAGCGTTGAACCTCTGCTGGAAAAAAGCTCCCCCAAGGCCCTTCAACGCATTGTGGAGCGCTTCGGAAACCGGGAGCACCTGGCCGGCATTGCCGTCTACGATCATCACGACGCCCCGGTCGCCATCACCTCTGGCCTTGCACTCCGTTTTCCTGGCGCGGCCTTCGCGCCCGTTCATGGCGGCACGCCAAATCAAAGCTGGGGAGAGTTTCTTTGGATCGGCCCAAATTATGTGCGCATCGATAACCTGCCCTTGAATATGAGCAGCAATGCCGGCGGAACGCTGGTCCTGGTCCACGATGCCCACTACATCAACGTGCAAAGCCGGACCTTCTGGGAACGTGCTTTCATCCGTATTCTGGTCGAGACATTGTTGATCGCTCTTACCGCGCTGCTGGTCATTCGTTGGAGCATCATGGGCCCTATTGCGAGGACCGTGCAGTGGATGCGAGCCCAACGCATGGGCCGGGCTTCGGCCCGCCAGGGCCTTTTAGACCGTGATCTGTTCATGCCGCTACGCAACGAGGTGGCAACCTTGGTCGAGAGCCTGGCGGCCGCCCGCGAATCCGCGGAAAAGGAAGCCAAGCTGCGCGATGCGGGTGAGTCTACCTGGACAGCCGAGCGGCTTTCGGTGCATGTGCGCAGCAAACTCGATTCGAACCGGCTATTTGTGGTTTCCAACCGCGAGCCGTACATGCATACCAAGGAAGGTAAGTCATTGCGCGTGTTGGTTCCAGCCAGCGGATTGGTTACGGCGCTGGCGCCCATCTTGCGTGCCTGCGATGGCACCTGGATTGCCCATGGAAGTGGCGATGGCGACCGTGAGGCCGTGGACAAGCACGACCGGCTGCGCGTTCCCCCCAGCGAACCCAAATATACGCTGCGCCGCGTGTGGCTCAGCAAGGAAGAGGAAGAGGGTTACTATTACGGGTTTTCCAACGAAGGGCTGTGGCCGCTCTGCCACATCGCCCATACGCGGCCCTTGTTTCGAGCCAGCGATTGGCAACACTATTGGGACGTCAACCAAAAATTCGCAGATGCCGTGCTGGAAGAAATGGCGGACACCAAACAGCCGGTGCTGCTCATTCAGGATTATCACTTTGCATTGCTGCCGCAGTTCATCAAGCGGCGGCGTCCCGATGTCAGAGTAGCAATTTTCTGGCACATCCCCTGGCCCAACCCGGAGGCCTTCGGAATCTGCCCCTGGCAATGCGAGTTGCTGGAAGGTTTGCTGGGTGCCGACCTGATCGGGTTTCATATCCAATCCCATTGCGACAATTTCCTCGAAACCGTAAACCGCGCCCTGGAGTCCCGAGTCGAATGGGAGCGCTTTGCCGTAAATCGCGAGGGACACCTGACCATGGTGCGCCCGTTTCCAATCAGCGTGGCCCCTGCTGAAGAGCCTTCGCAACTTCCTGATTCGCATTCCGCAGGTCGTGAACGCGAGGCGCTATTTAAAGAACTTGGCATAGAGGCGCTCTATATGGGCGTGGGCGTCGATCGAGTTGACTATACCAAGGGCATCCTTGAACGTTTTCTGGGGATCGAGCGGTTCCTGGATCGCTATCCGCGTTACCGGGAGAAGTTCACTTTTGTCCAGATTGGCGCACCCAGCCGTACTCACATCAGGCGCTACCACGAATTTCTGGCCGAAGTGGAGGCCGAATCAGAGCGCATCAACTGGCGCTTTCAAACCGATCGCTGGAAGCCCATCGTCTTTCTCAAGAGACACCACAGCCACGATGAAATCAGCCGTTATTATCGCGCCGCAGATTTGTGCCTGGTGACCTCGTTGCATGACGGCATGAACCTGGTCGCCAAAGAGTTTGTTGCCTGCCGCCACGATGAAGATGGAGTGCTTACTCTAAGCCGCTTTACTGGCGCGTGCCGCGAGTTGCGCGACGCGCTGGTAGTCAATCCTTACGACATAGAAGAGGTGTCGGAAGCGATTCGCTTTTCCCTGGAGATGGAGCCAAAAGACCGGCGCGCGCGAATGCGGCGCATGCGGCGCATCATCAAAGAGCAGAACATATATCGCTGGGCAGGAAACCTGATTGCAGAATTATGCGAGGTTCGTCCCGAGGGAGCGGAAAGTCCCGCAAATCTGGCCAAGAAACAGATTTCCAATGTCGCATAGGCGCAGGTGATAACAAGACCCCGTATGAACCATGTCCTGGCTTTGGCTTCTGACTATGACGAAACTCTTGCCTGTGAAGGGCGAGTTGACCCTCCGACCTGGAAGGCCCTGTCTCAATTCAAGGCGTCCGGGCGGAAGCTGATTCTTGTAACCGGACGCGAACTCGATGACCTACTGAGGGTTTGCAGCGGCCTGGAAATTTTTGATGCTGTCGTTGTAGAAAATGGGGCGGTACTTTACCTGCCTTCCCAGCGGCGATCCATCTCTTTGGCCGGTTCACCTCCGGCCAGCTTTGTTGAAATTCTCCGCCAGCGAGGAGTACATCCACTCTCGGTCGGGCGCTCGATTGTGGCGACCGTGCGATCTCAATACGAGCCCGTGGCACAAACGATCCGTGAACTTGGGCTTGACATGCAAGTGGTATTTAACCGGGCCTCGGTGATGGCGCTTCCTTCCGCAACTAACAAGAGAACCGGCCTGCAAGCAGCATTGCAAGAGCTGAGATTGCCAGCCAACCGCATCGTGGGCATTGGCGACGCAGAAAACGATGAGGCCTTTCTGGGCATCTGCGGACTCTACGCGGTGGTTGCGAACGCCCTTCCGCCCTTGAAGGAGGCTGCAGATATTGTGACCCGCCATGAGTGTGGCCCGGGCGTAGTGGAAATCATCGAGAAAATCATGGCTGGCCAGCTCTCGCTAGCCTTGCGGCAATGACCTGACTTCGAGCAACTCCACATCAAATATTAAAGTTGCATTGGGAGGAATATCGGACCCAAAGCCACCGGCTCCATAACCTAATTCCGGCGGGATGCGCAATTGACGCTTGCCGCCAACCTTCATTCCCGCCACGCCTTCATCCCAGCCCTTGATCACACGGCCTACTCCCAGAATGAAGCGTAAGGGATGGCCGGTATCAAGAGAGCTGTCGAATTTCTTGCCGTCTGCCAGCCATCCCGTGTAATGCACTTTCACTTGTTTACCGGGCACCGCGGTTTCGCCGGTTCCTTGCACAAGGTCCCAGTACTCAACGCCGGAGGCAGTCTTCTGGGGTGGGCCCGTCACCTTGGCTGGGCTGGATTTGGAGCAGGAAATAGCAATGAAGACCAACAAAGCGAGAAAGAGAATGAGTTTTCGATTCATAAGCATTTTTGAGAGCAGGATAATCATACAAAAGGATCACTGCGCTCACCTACAGTTACTTTGATCGGGTGGGGCGAGCCTCCGACTACGGCCGCGTGGTTTCGCCAAAGTGACTGTCCCGCCATTGCAGTATGGGTGGTCGGTCATTCTGCGTAAAGACGTGTATTAGCCCCAACTATCCCTGAAGCTGAAGGGATGGTTGCGTGAACCAGAAACTCAGGGTAGTCCCGCAGAGCGGGACGGATGACAATAGCCCACCACGAAGTTCGGCGCAGCCGAACGCA
>DASZEU010000273.1:0-7603 GCA_035940535.1 Candidatus Angelobacter sp. | reverse complement strand
GATGTGTGGCACAGTGCGGCAAGCCGCAATCAAAAGCTCAACGCTGATGAACGCTGATTTGAACTGATGCCGCTGATTGATCAGCAAATTCTAGAAATCCAACACAGCCGAGGGCGGCTGTGCCACGAAAACTAATCCAAGTCCTGATAACACCTTGCCTGCCAAACCTATCATCGCTAAATTTCTGGTCTCGGCTACCGATCCTGAACATTTCCCTGCCGCTGCACCACCGGAGTTTGCCTTCTTGGGGAGATCAAATGTGGGGAAATCCAGCCTGATCAATTCTCTGCTGGGGCAAAAGCTTGCGCATGTAAGCTCCACCCCTGGCCGGACTCGGACCATCAACTTTATCGGCATCTATGCCAAGTCCACACAGCCCGCGCCGGAGTTGATGCTGGTGGACTTGCCGGGATATGGATATGCCAAACTTTCCCGCACCATCTCAGCAGAGTGGCCTAAATTTATCGAGCCTTATCTGAAACACCGGGAGACTCTGCAATTGGCGATTTGTCTAATCGATGCAAACGTTCCTCCGCAGCCCAGCGATACGCAATTGATGGATTTCCTGCGCAGCGTTGGCCGCTCGTTTCTGTTGGTTGCCACCAAGGCAGACAAGCTTTCGGCAAACAAGCTGCGCCCTGCTTTGATCTCTCTGGCTGCTGCGCATGGAGTTGAAAACATCCTTCCCTATTCGGCGAAGACCGGGGCCGGCAAAATCGAACTCTGGCGGACGATTCGCGAGAGTTCGACGGAAAAAGTCCTGTGGCGATAGACCCTTTTGCAAAAAAAATGATCCAGGGTGGACTGATTTTTGCCGGTGTTCTGCTAATCATCATTGCCGTTTTCACTGTGGTCTATCTTCATCTACGTCCACAATGCGTGGATGAAGTTGCCAGCGAATCTGCCAGCCCCAATCGACAGTGGATAGCCACAATCATGCAACGCAGATGTGGCGAAGAAACGCCATTTGTGACCCACGTTAATCTCCGATCCGCGGGCCATGCCATTCGATACGGATTTTTTTCCGGAAGGGCTGAAGAAGGCGAAATCCTTTCAGTGGAACAGGAGGTGCAAGCTCTTCATCTGGCGCTTGTGTGGAATTCTCCCGACCACTTGACGATTCATTGTCGCGATTGCGCAAATGCAAGCAAGAGGCAGGTACGGTGGAACAGTGTGTTCATTCGATATGAGTGAAGGGAATTTAGAGCAGTCCTGAGTTGCTATATCCCGAACACGTATGGAAGAACGGCCCTTTAGCGCAATACTGTTCACTTAAGGAGCCTGGAACCTCCTCAATCAACAGTTCGCGCCCAATGGAGAGAATAAAACCAGTGTCGCCCCTACGGGGCTTGTCATTTATCCCTAACCTTTCCCAGCACTTACGTGCTGGGCTACTCTCTTCTACCCTTGCAGGGCTGGTTCATCCAAGCTCCGAACGTTATCCTCATTCCTTAAGTGAACCGTATTGCCCTAAAGGGCCGTTCTTCCACCAAGCAGTCCTCCTTCACCAAGGGGCCCTCTTGAAGGAGGACGCCGCGCTCCCTAATGCCCAACAGGAACGTCCAGCGGCCTATTCGCCCCTGGTTGTGCCTCAGGGTATATGGCCTATCGACAAGCTTTTCATCGGCTATATTGCCGTTACTGGATTTTTTCTGGCGCTGAGCATCAAAAATCATCCTTTAGCTTGGCTGTTCGTGGTGGCGCATGTTCTCGCCATCGTCTTCATTCTAGTTCTCAGCCGATATTCCTCCCGGCCAGCCTTGGTTGTTCGCCATTGGTATGCTCTGCTCTATGTGCCATTTTGTTACAAAGAGGTTCCCTATATCATTTCGGGCCTTGGACTCCCGAGCGTCGACTCTCTCCTGGCGCGGTGGGATCTGGCTATGTGGAAGAGCGATCCCGTCTTTTGGCCTGATGCTTTGCAAAATCCATTTCTTACCGAATTCCTGCAATTGATTTATTTTTTGTTCATTCCATCAGTGGTGATCCTGGGTTTCCTTTATTGGTACCAAAGGCCCAGCCAGGAGTTTCGCTACTGTACATTTTTGGTAGCTACAGCCTTCCTGATTTCCTATCTTGGCTACGTCCTTCTGCCCGCCCGTGGGCCGCGCTTTATGGATTACGCCTCACACCATCCAGCCTTGCAGGGATTGTGGGCTTTCCGCTTTTTTCAGGGGACCCTGGATTCGCTTGAAGGACTGCAATATGACTGCTTCCCCAGCGGCCACGTAGCCGTAACGATTGTCTGTGCCTACGCTGCACGCAAACTAGTATCGCCAATGTTTTGGGTCTTCAGCATTTTTGCCGCTCTGATTGCCTTTTCGACTATCTATCTGCGTTACCATTACATGATCGACGTGCTAGCCGGAGCGCTGCTTGCCATCTTGCTGATCGCGTTTTTGCCGCGGATCTACAGACTGCTGGGTTAGGCGCCTCTTACCTGAAATGAGCGACCTGGGGAATTTAAGGTCCATTTAGCGATGAAAGCAACAGGTTAAGACCGGGCACGTTGCATTGAGCAGGACGCGAAAGGCGATCGTGCTGCGAAATGAGGTGTTGTCTCCCCGCGGAGCTATTTGTTCCTGGGACCGCCATCACAGACGCGGGCGCATACGTTGAATAGTTTGTAGTTAGAATGGATGGAATCGCATGTTACGCGTCTTGGTCCATAATTGGTGGTTGCTGCTTTTCCGCGGTATTCTTGCGCTGGCATTTGCAATATTTGTTCTCTTCGCGCAAACCGTCGGGCCAGCATGGCTGCTGCGGGCGATAGCCCTGGCTTCAGTCGTGGAATTCTTTGGACTATTCGCGTTCTGCGCCGGTCTTCTTACCATTGTTGCTGCGATCCGCTCCTTTGGCAAAGAAAGTGAATGGTGGTGGCTGCTGGTCGATGGCTTGGGCGCGTGCATCGCGGGCGGCGTGGCGCTAACTGCTCCCGATCTCACGTTCCTGAATTTGGTCCGCCTGATTGGGCTTTGGGCATTGTTCCTGGGTAGCGCAGAGCTGATTATGGCCCGCAAGCTGCGCCGGCACGTGCCAGACGAATGGTTTCTGGCGCTGGCTGCAATCGGGTCCCTGGCGTTTGGCCTCTATTTGTGGTTCGGGTGGCATTTGCAGTTGCACCAGCTTCTTGCGTCGCTAGGCGCATACACCCTATTCAGCGCCTGCACCATGCTGGCCCTGGGAATGCGATTACGCAAACTGCGCAGCCTCGCCCACTTGGCAGCCCAACATATTGCTTCCCCCGCACGTCATTCCTAACCAAGTAAGAACTAGCCTATGCTGGTTGGGTAATTCTGGCAATCCCAGGAGATTCCTCTTGCTCTCTGCCCTCGCACCTTTTATTGTGCTCATGTAATCTTTGGAACTGCGTCTAAAGGCTAAGCGCTAAAGACTAGGCGTGTTTCGAAAAGCTTAATCAGGCCTGAGGTTTGTTAGCTAGCTTCTGGCCACCAAACCGAGCGTTGCCTGAGTTGCCTCTTAATCTGACGTGGAATATTTAGGCATTTCGGGGTCCTTCGCTTCGCTTGATTGGATGACTAGCGCGTTTAGATAAACCTGCACCACCAGGAGCACTCATCGAATGAATCGTCAGGGCTGTTTTGTTCTGTTGTTGCTTTCCCTTACATCATTTTCAGTCAGCCAATCGAAAAAGAATTCCAAGTCGTCGCAGGCTCCGCCACAGCAAGCGTCTGCTTCGCAGCCCAACCGCATTGACGAAAACTTGTTTGGCGCGATGCGCTGGCGGCAGGTCGGGCCGTTTCGCGGAGGCCGAGTGCTGGCGGTCACCGGCGTGCCGGATGAGCCAAACGTGTTCTATTTCGGGGCAGCGTCAGGCGGTGTCTGGAAGTCCACAGACGCCGGCGCCAATTGGGAGCCGATCTTTGACAAGGAGCCGATCGCCTCGATCGGCAGCATCGATGTTGCTCCCTCTGACCACAACATTGTCTATGTCGGCTCTGGTGAAGCTTGCATTCGCGGCAATATTACCTACGGCAACGGCGTCTACAAATCGGTTGATGCAGGCAAGACTTGGAAGAACATCGGCTTGAAAGATACGCGCCATATCGGCGCAGTTACCATCGATCCTAAGAATCCCAACATCGTCTTTGTTGCCGCTCTGGGCCATGCTTATGGTCCGAACGACGAACGCGGGGTCTTTCGTACCACCGATGGCGGAGCGACCTGGCAAAAGGTTCTTTTCAAAGACAACAAGACAGGCGCTATCGACGTTGTTTTCGATCCTCATAATTCCAACACGCTTTTTGCGTCGTTATGGCAGGTCTACCGCACACCCTGGAGTCTCGATAGCGGCGGTCCAGGCAGCGGTCTCTATAAATCCACCGACGGCGGAACATCATGGAAACGGCTGGAAGGCCACGGCCTGCCCGGCGGGATCATGGGACGCATTGGCATTTCCGTCTCAGGGGCAGATTCCAATCGCATCTATGCCCTGATTGAATCCAAAGAGGGCGGCCTGTATCGCTCCGACGACGGTGGAGAAAACTGGATCAAGATCAACGACGATGGCCGTTTGCGCCAGCGCGCCTGGTACTTTACCCACATCTTCGCCGATCCAAAATCTACAGATACTGTCTACATCCTCAACACCGGAATGTTCCGCTCTACTGACGGCGGCCGGTCTTTTAATCTTTTGAACGCACCCCATGGAGACCATCACGGGCTGTGGATTGATCCGGGCGATCCGAAACGCCTGATCAACGGCAATGATGGAGGCGCTACTGTCTCTACCGATGGCGGCAAGACCTGGACCACGCAATACAACCAGCCCACGGCGCAGTTCTACCACGTGATTACCGACAACCGCTGGCCGTACTTTATTTATGGCGCGCAGCAGGACAACAGCACCATCGCCATCAAGAGCTACGATGATGAGGGCGTAATTGGACGCCAGGATTGGTTTCAAGTGGGCGGCGGGGAAAGTGGTTACATTGCGCCTTATCCGCCCGATCCCAACATTGTTTTTGCCGGGGCCGAAGGTCTGCTCTCGCGTTTTGACAAGCGGACGGAGCAGGCCGTCGACATCTCCGTGTGGCCGCTGGATGTTTCCGGCAACGGCGCGGAGAATCTGCTGCATCGCTTCAATTGGACATCGCCGCTTCTGATTTCTCCACACGATCCCAACACGCTGTACACCGCGAACGAGATGCTGTTCAAGTCCACCAATGCAGGCCAAAGCTGGACTTCGATCAGCCCCGATCTCACGCGCAATGACAAGTCGAAGCAGAAGTCATCTGGCGGTTCCATTACCCTGGACATTACCAGCGTGGAGTATTACGACACGATTTTTGCGGTGGCCGAATCACCCTTGAAAAAAGATCTGCTGTGGGTGGGCACCGATGATGGCCTGGTGCACGTCACCACCAATGGCGGCCAGAACTGGAGCAACGTCACTCCCAAAGAAATGCCTGAGTGGAGCATGATCAGTATTGTCGAGGCATCGCAATACGATGCAGGCACCGCCTATATAGCCGTCGATCGCCACAAGTTTGACGACTTCCGCCCCCTGATTTATCGCACCGGCGATTACGGTAAAAGCTGGACTTTGATGGTCCACGGGATTCCTGAAGGATCGTACGTCCGTTCCGTCCGCGAAGACTTCAAACGCAAAGGCCTGCTCTTTGCCGGAACGGAAACTGGCGTGTATTTCTCCCTTGATGATGGCGCTAACTGGCAGCCGCTTAAAATAAATCTGCCCACTGTTCCCATCCATGACTTGAATATCCACGGCGATGATCTGGTTGCAGCTACCCATGGACGTTCATTTTGGGTGCTCGACGACATCACTCCACTGCGGCAGATCGATGCCAATTCGGCCGATGCCCAACTCATTCTTTATCGGCCCCAGACTGCGGTGCGCCTGCATTTGCCCGAAGCTATTGAGCGCCGTGGCCCGGTCGGCGACAATCCCCCGCTGGGAGCCATTTTCGACTACTACTTCAAGACTGCTCCCAAAGATGAGGTCAAGCTGGAGGTTTTCGATAGCGCCGGAAAGCTGGTGCGCAGCCTCTCCAGCCGCGAAAAGAAGGAGTTCGAGCAACCACCCGAATGGCCGGACCAGATCAAGGAAGTCACTACCATTCCAGCCTCTGCCGGCATGAACCGCTATGCCTGGAATCTGCGCTGGGAGCCACCGGTAAAAATCCCGGGCGCCTTCTATGCGGGAAATGGTCCTGAAGGGCCTCTGGTCCTGCCTGGAAAATACACAGTCAAGCTCACTGTAGGCAGCCAAAGCCAGTCGCAGCCGCTGGAGATCGTCCCAGACTTACGTGTGAAAAACGTAGCTCAGCCTGACCTGCAAAAACAGTTTGAGCTGCTGATGGAAATACGCGATGCCAATACGGAATTGCATCGCTCGGTCAACCAGATTCGTGAATTTCGCGGACAGCTCAAGGCCTTTCAGCAGCGATTTGCCAATGATCCCGCGTTGAAGCCCGTCTTGGAGCAGGCAGAGATTCTCGATAAGAAAATGACTCCGGTGGAAGAGCGGCTGATCCAGGTTAACATGAAAGGCTCGGAAGCCAACTTGGCATTCCCCAACATGCTCAATGAGCAATATGATAGTTTTCGTTCCAGTGTTGAAGCCGGTGACGGCGCTCCTACCCAGCAACAATATGAAGTCGCGCGGATGCTGCGCGGCCAGCTTGATCAGCAGCTTGCTGCGTGGAAGCAGATCATATCCACGGACGTGCCGGCCTTTAACGAATTGATACGGAAAAGCAACGTTCCGGCACTGTATTTGCCACCCCAGTGAAATTTGGTAAGTAGGTAATTTGTTAATTTTTGTAATGAAAATCAACGGCAAAACCGTGCTCATGCATAAGCGGTAAAGGCCCATTATGGTTCAAATTATTTCCTCGATACTGATAAAGAGCGTAAAATTAGTACATTGTAAGGCATCTTTTCCCGGCGTTTTCGAAACCAAACTGTGTGGCCGATCTTCGTCTCTTTCACGTGGCCCGCAGGTAAAGTCCTAGCAGACGTTGCCCAGGAGGCATCCATGAAAGCCATCCTCTTTGTTGATGACCACGAGGTACTGGCAAGGCTGAGCTGTGAAATTCTGGAAATGCAGGGCTATCGTGCCGTGAGCGCCTACAATGGCGAAGACGCGCTGAAGAAATTCAATCAGGAAGATTTCGACATCCTGGTCACCGACTTCCGCATGGAAGGCATGAATGGAGTGGAATTGGCGCGCAGGGTGCATGAAGACCATCCCGAAGTGCCGGTGATCATCGTTACCGGGTATGGCCCGGTCGATGGCGGAAAAGACGTGGCCGCCTGCCTACAAAAAGAAGACCTGTTTCCCGCCTTGCTCGAAAAAATCAAGATGTTTATCGGTGAAAAAAGCCCAGCCGAAAATGCCAAAAAACCTGAAGTAGTGAAAACCGCCTAAGTTCCGGACATTAGGCTACAGGGTTAGCCCCCAGCGACAAGCCCCCCAGGGTGTAATTAAAAGTGGGAGTCAATCGTCCAGGCTACGAGAAACCAGCCCCGAAGAGCCTGCCCTGAGGCGCGCCGAAGGGGCCGAAAGTAGCCCAGCATGTCGAGTCAGCGTGGGCGCGGTTTTGCGCGCACGCTGGCT
>DASZEU010000272.1:0-10646 GCA_035940535.1 Candidatus Angelobacter sp. | reverse complement strand
TTCGCCGGAGATTTTGGGTTCGGCATCGATGTTGGCGATTACCGGGATTTTTGGATCACTGAATTGCAGCCGCTGTAAGTCTTCTGCCAGGCGGTTTTGGGCTGGCTGCATGAGCGCGCAGTGGAAGGGCGCGCTCACCTGAAGAATGATGGCTCTTTTTGCGCCGCGTTGTTGGGCCAATTCTGCGGCACGCTCCACAGCGGTTCGATGGCCGGAAATCGCGATCTGATCCGGAGAGTTGATGTTCGCGGGAGCAACCACCTCGCCCTGTGCAGCCTCAGCACAAACCTTGTCGAGTTCAGCAATGTCCATGCCCAGTACGGCGGCCATGCCACCCTGTCCAGCGGGGACGGCTTCCTGCATGTATTTACCGCGGTTGCGCACCGTCCGCACTGCGTCCACAAAAGCAAACGTGCCTGCGGCAACGTGGGCGGAATATTCACCCAGACTGTGACCGGCAACGACTTGCGGAACAATTCCCTTTTCCTGAAGCACGCGATGGACGGCGATGCTCATAGTCAAGATCGCCGGCTGAGTAATCTCGGTCATCTTGAGCTGGTCTTCGGGCCCTTCAAAGCAGAGCTTGGAAATGGAGATGCCCAGGGCTTGGTCCGCTTCTTCGAAGGTATGGCGCGCAACAGGGTAGAGATTCGCCAGCTCCTTACCCATGCCAACTGCTTGTGAGCCTTGTCCGGGAAACAGAAAAGCAATCGAAGATAAGGTCATAGATTGGGGTTGGTTCTTTATCCCAGGCTGTGGCTCAGGACGGAGCCGGTAAGTTCCATCTCAATGCGCTCATTGATGCCGGACTCCGCGAATTGGGTGGTGACACGGATGGCGTTTTTGATGGCATTGGCATTAGAGGCTCCGTGGCCGACAATGGCCACGCCTCTTATACCCAAGAGTGGAGCGCCGCCGTATTCGGTATAGTCCAGACGTTTCTTGAAGTCGACAAATGCCTTGCGGGAAAGCAGAGCGCCAACCTGCGAGGTGATGGTAGAACGCAGCGATTCTTTCAGGAGAACGCGAACGGCTTCCACGAGGCCTTCGGAAATTTTCAAAGCGACGTTGCCAACAAATCCATCGCAGACGATGACATCGACGCGGCCATTGTAGAGGTCGCGGCCCTCCACGTTGCCAATAAAATCCAGAGGCAATTCCTTCAGCAGGGCAGAGGCATGGCGGGTAAGTTCATTACCCTTGCTTTCCTCTTCGCCAATGGAGAGAAGCCCGACCGTAGGTTTCTTTTTGCCAAAAATCGCGCGATAGTACATCTCACCCATTACCGCAAACTGGGAAATGTTGTGAGGCTTGCAATCGACGTTGGCCCCTACATCAATCAAGATGCAGGGCGTGCCGGCGGAGGTGGGAAAAACCATGGCCAGCGCCGGGCGGTCCACTCCCGGCAGCGCGCCCAGCACCATCTTGGCTGCGGTCATGGCCGCGCCCGTATTGCCGGCCGTGACAAAGCCGGAAGCTGTCTTGTTTTTGACCAGGCGCAAACCGACATGCAGGCTGGAGTCGCGCTTGCTGCGGACTGCCTGCACAGCCTTCTCGTGCATGCCGATGACTTGGGTAGCATTGATCACCTCTATCGGCAGGTATTGCGCGGAGAGATGGTGGCGCAGCTCATTTTTAAGGCGTTCTTCGGGCCCGATCAGCAGCACCTTTACGTTGTAATGCCGGGCCGCCAGCAGGGCCCCTTCAATCTCTGGCTTGGGAGCCCGATCCGAGCCCATTGCGTCGACGGCTATAACGGTTTGCATTGAGTCACAGGTCCGCAGAATTTCGGCGGATTAGCTTGCTTCCTTTACTTCCATGACTTCACGTTTCTTGTAGTGGCCACACTTCGGGCAGACCCGATGAGGCAGCTTTCGCTCGTGGCAATTCGGACACTCCGAAAGCGACCTGGAGGTGAGAAAATCGTGGGCGCGGCGTCTCGAAGTACGGGCCTTGGAGTGCCGCCGTTTTGGATTTGGCATTGTAAAACCTTTCGTTGTTTCAGCAATATCGTTTCTTAACGTTCCAGCTTCTTGCGAATATCTTCCAGTGCCGCCCAGCGCGGATCGGTCATGGTGCTCACGCAGTTGCAGCTCTCCACATTCAGGTTGCCTCCACAATGGGGGCAAAGGCCCTTGCATTCCCGGCGGCAAACCTGCTTGACGGGAAGCGCCAACAGGAGCTGCTCTTTGAGCACATCTTCCAGCAGCAAACCTTCTCCCTGATAGTAACCGATTTCGGTTTCAGCGAGGCTGATCGAAGCTTCGTCGGCAACAGCGTCAACGCCTTGGGGCCTGTATACCAAGTCGAAGTTCTCCTGGACGCGACATGGCACAGGATCAAGGCAGCGGGCGCACCGAATTTCTACCTGCGTAGAAAAGCTGCCCACCAGCCGGATATCTTCGACGATTTCCCCGGCACCCCGGTTTTCCCGCAAAAGCTCGGCTCTTCCCGAGGTTTTGAGCGGTGTTTTCTGCTCCACTTCCTCCACCAGGTCAATAACACCAGGCTGAAAGCTTTCATCAAATACAATTTTCCGGAGAGCAAGATCCTTTACTTTGATCAGCATACAGGCCACTCCGGATTACTGAATTCCGAGCAGACAACGGGGGATGACACTGAAGAACAGATTTTAGAATAAGGCCGGGAACAGAGGGTGTCAAGGAATAGACCAGCGGCGGAAGGCCGCCGCTGCCTAGATTAAGGTGAAAAAGCAACGGTTACAGATTATTGCGGACGCCTTCGGTTCCGGTAGGCTCATGCTGGCCGCCGACAAAGCGTTCAGCCTGACCACGGATCGCGGAAACCGTAGTGCGCACGCGCTCTTTACCCTGATCCACGAGATCACGGGCGCTATCCGCCAAGTCGCTGGCCCGTTGCGTCAAGTTGTTGCGGGTCTCTTCTCCACTCATGGGAGCGAAAAGCACACCCAAACCGATACCAATACCCAATCCAATCAAAAAAGGTTTCATTTTGCATGCTCCTGCTGGACTTAGCCCAGACAACGACTCTTGTCGCCTAACAAGAGAGATGCGAGTCTTTCGGCAAAGGTTTGAGCCAGTGAAAATTGGGTAACTGGGTGATTTGGTAATTGGGTAATTTCGGCAAGAAGAGATGTCTGCTCTGGTTGCGTGATGTGTTATTGTCAGTCATCTCGGCAGGAGGGGAGGCTGAAATGTTGGCTTCTAGCAAGATCATTGGCTTTGTTCCCACCAAGGATTCCAAGAAAGCGCGGGCGTTTTACGAAGGCAAGCTGGGATTTCAGTTCGTGAGCGACGATCAGTTCGCCTTGGTAATGAAGGCGGGCGAAACCATGATCCGCGTCGCAAAAGCCAAGGATTTTACTCCGGCGGCTTATACCGTAATGGGGTGGGAAGTGAAGAACATCGAGGCCGTGGTCGAGTGGCTTAAAGAACGCGGCGTAGTATTCGAGAAATATCCCTTCATTCAAAACCAGGAACTCGGCATCTGGGAAACGCCCAACGGCGACAAGGTTGCATGGTTCAAAGATCCGGATGGAAATGTGCTTTCAGTAAGCCAGCACAGTTAGGAAGAATTTCTAATTTTTAATTTCTAATTTGTAATTTTGAAGATCACAATACGCAGTTCTGAAACGCGACCACAAATGATTTTCGAAATTACAAATTAGAAATTATTAGAAATTAGAAATTCCCTCATGTCTTCCACATTTAAATACAGCGAGCCGAATGATCCAATTGCCGAACTGGTCAAGATCAATCCTGTGCCCTCTTTGCTGGTGAAGATGAAAAACCTGGCAGTGGTTGTGGTGAATGATGCCACCTGCAAACTCCTTGGATACTCCGAAGAGGAGATACTTGCCAAGTCCATCGTGGATTTGGTTCCCGCTGAAGATGCAGACGCAGTTCACCATGCTGCTGAAGAACCGGCGCCGGAAGGAGAGACACTGTGGCGTTGCCTTAGGAAAGATGGCAAAGTGCTCTACCTGAAACTGAAGTACAGGGAAACGATCTACCAGGGAGAAGCAGCCCGTTTCATCGTGGTTACGGAGACCAGCACCAAGCCCTTTGGAAAGATATGATCGTTTTATTCATCCGATGATTATTCATCCGACGAACTTCCGCTTGAATGGTCGGCCACCAAATCGATCGTTCCAATTCCCTTATCAATATTCAAGCGTAAGGTAACCGGCGACTTTCCATAGACGCTGTTGACGTAGTAGTCGTCGCGGCGCTCCAGGCCGGAATGACTAATTGCGCCGATGCCGCTGGTAGCGTGTACGCGCACTCCTACGTTGTCAGGCAGGCGGATCGTTGCCTGCCCTACTCCTCCTTCGATCGTGGCCTCCAGGTCCTTCTTCCAATCACCTCGGAAATCCACGGTGACCTGTCCGGCTCCCATATTGACCTGAAGGCGGGTCAGCGCCAGGCCTCCCAGTTGAAACTCACCCTGGCCCGCTCCCACGTCGATCTTCAGGTCAGTCGGGAGATCTTTGTTCAGGTGAACACTCCAGCTATTTCCGCCGCGTCGCATGAAATGAACGTGAGGGCCCTCTTGCGTAATGGAAACTTCACCTTGGTTGCCGTGTACTTCATGGGATATGGTGGGTTTGCCCTCGCTCTCGTAATAATCGAAGGTGCCTTCAACAGCTTTGACTGCCCCGCCCGCAAGATCAAGGTGGCCTGCGGGCATCTCGATATGGATTTTGGCGGATTCAGCGCCCGGCAGGTCAACCGCTTGAACATCGTGGACGTGGCGTCCAGACGACCAGTTGATATGCCCGCGTCCCGCGGTGAGCGCAATGCCGAAGAGGGCCACCAGGGCAATGATGGCAATTTCTCCTCCACCCAGCCCTCTCTTGTTCGCAGCATCTGGTGAGGAGCGGCGGCGGTAATAATCCCAGAGTTTGCCTAAGCCAAGAAAAATCAGAAGGAACGGCCAATAGCGGGCCAATATCCACCAGGGATCCAATCCCGGCCTTAAATTGGCATACAGAAACAGCACGCCCAGCCCGATCAGTAATATTGCCCCCACCATGGAGCCACGGCGATGTTCAGACATTTGTTTATCTCCTCAGCAAGGCGAGCACCATGCTAACAGTAAGTACGATGCTGGAAGAGAATTAGTTCCCACTCTCCACGGAGTCGCAGAGCAGCATAGCCACAACCAAAAGCTCAACGCTGATGAACGCTGATTTGAACTGATTGGCGCTGATGTGTGCTAGTCCGGAGCCAGCCGGACAAGTGAAAATAGCCCGTCGCTTCAACGGCGGGAGAGATAGGCAGATAAGCCAAATCTCCCTTCAGTGCCTACCCTGAGGTGCAGCCGAAGGGGGGACGACTGAAAATCGTCGCAGCCTGAGACGATTTCAGGACATAAGTAATACGGAGACACTGAGAAAACACGGAGAAAACCAAGACCTTTCACCACAGAGGTCACGAAGGAACACGAAGGAGAGCAAGTCTCGGCGTGAATGGACGAGAGAAAATCTGCGGGCCGATTAAGGAATTTGTGAGAGAAGACACGATTTCAAAGCATGTCACAGCTTTTCGCGGTAATATTTCAATTAAAGAGCCTCGGATCGTTGCCACCTTTCTGGGTCTGCGGCCGAAGGAAGTAGTCAAATACATGAGATTCCCCAGCCCAATCCTTGGAATGCTTGTGTTGACAATGCTAGTTGTGGCATATACCTACGCTGCGAGCGCCGACTCTGTGTATCAGCAATCTGTCGAAAAATGGCGGCAAGCTTATGAAGCACGCCTCAAGTCCGATACCGGGTGGCTCACGGTAACGGGGCTCTTCTGGCTACACGCAGGAGAAAATCACTTCGGCTCAGACCCTCTCAACGATATCGTTTTGCCGGCCGAAGCGGTTCCGGCAGTGGCAGGTTCATTTGATTTCCACGCCGGAAAAACTGTTGTGCATGTTAGCCCAGGCGTTGCCCTTTTGCTGAAAGGAAGAGCCGCCGACGGGGCGCAACTGCAATCCGATGCCGGCGACGCGGTTCCCGACGTGCTCACCATCGGAGATTTAACTCTCTTCGTGCACGCCAGCGGCGAGCGTTACGGGATTCGCGTAAAAGACAAAAACAGCAAGATCCGCAAGGAATTTACAGGGACGCAATGGTATCCCATTGACGAGGCCTACCGAGTCATGGGCCGTTACGTGACCTACGATTCACCCAAGGGCGCCGAAGTTCCAAACATCCTGGGTGATACGGAGAAAGTTTCGTTTGCCGGATATGTCATGTTTTCCTTGCGCGGACAGGAGTATCGCCTGGAGGCAGAAACTGTCAAAAGCGGAGGATTGTTTATCGTCTTTCGGGACTTGACCAGCGGCAAGGAGACATATCCGGCCGCGCGGTTCCTGGATACAGAGCCGCCGAAGGATGGCAGTGTTCTGCTCGATTTCAACCAGGCCCGCAATCCCCCGTGCGCTTACAATCCCTACACGACGTGTCCGCTGCCATCGCCTGGGAACCGGTTGCGGGTGGAGATTCCGGCGGGGGAGAAGATTTATAGGCATCACTAGTTATAAGAACGAAGAAATATGCGTATAAAGCCAATTTAGAAGTGAATCAGATTACAACGAGGCGCTCCATCGAGTGGAAGCAACGCCCCGTGCGTTTGGTTTGTACGAGCTGCAGGTTGCTAGCTGGATTTGTCGCGGAAAAAATCGAGCATCGCCGAGTTGCCTCTGACTCTGACGTGGAATATTTGCGCACTTTCGGGGTCCTTCGCTCCGCTCAGGATGACAGCGCGTTTTAAAGGGAGAAATGCTCAACCGACGATGCTCAAACCGATGATCTCACCCGATGATCTCAGCCAATGATGCTCAGCCGATGACAAGCATGAGTCGCCACATTTGTGCTGCATAACCACATTACCCTTACCCTTTACACTTCTTAACTACGTCTCAGTGAAACCAGTTGAGCGGAGTGCCGTCCAATTGATAAAGTAAGTATTTACTTACTTCCGGGGAATGTCTCTTCGTCTTTCAGCCCACGACCGCCGCCAGCAGATCATGACCATCGCTGTCGGATTGTTCGCCCGTAAGGGTTATCAGGGCACCACCACGCGGGAGATTGCCGAGGAAGCCGGAGTTAATGAGGCCTTGTTGTTTCGTCATTTCCCCAGCAAGGAAAACCTGTACTGGACGATTATCGAGGAGCAATGCTCGGCGCGGGGACGGCGGCAGCGCATCAACCAGATTCTTAAGAGCGGGGACGATGATTTCCAGATTTTTTCCGGCATGGCGCGTGAATTCCTGGTTCGAACGCCTCACGACACGGAGATGACCCGGCTGCTGTGGTTCACAGCTCTCGAAAACCATACGCTTTCCGAACGTTTCTTCAAGACCTTTGTGGCGGACTACTACGAGGCCCTTGGCAGCCACATTCGCGAGCGCATTCGCCAGGGAAAATTTCGCAAGGTGGATCCGCTGCTGGCAGCGCGCGGGTTCTTCGGCATGGTGGTATATCACTTTTTGATTCAAGAGCTTTTCGGCGGGGAAAAATACCAGCAGTTCGATCCTGAGCAGGTCTCCGCCACCTTGGCAGGAATCTGGCTGGCGGGAATGCGATCTCCTGTCGCTGCTTCCGGTACGAATGGTTCCAACGGAAATCATGCCCGGGCCTCTCGTTCTCGACCCGGAAAACTGACTCATAAAATTGCGATGTTTAAAAAATGACTAAACCTCGATTGAATCTTTATCTCGGCGCACTTATTTTTCTGTCCTTGGCGGTTGGATGTACCGGGAAGCAATCTGTTCAAGCGGCGAAACCACAATTGCCGGCAGCGCCGGTCACGGTTGCCACGGTCATGGAACAAAATATGCCCGTACAGGTGCAGGCCATCGGCAATGTTGAAGCCATTGCAACCGTAAGCATCAAACCGCAGATTTCCGGTGAGCTGGTGCAGGTGCATTTCAATGAAGGCGACTACGTTAAAAAGGGACAGCTATTGTTTACGATCGACCGCGCTCCATTCGAGGCCGCCCTGCGCCAAGCCGAAGCCACGCTGGCTAAAGACCAAGCCCAGGCGGAAAACGCCAAAATCGATGCCGAGCGCTATCAAGGATTAGGACTCCAAGGCGTAGTTTCCAAACAGCAGGTGGATGCCACTGCGGCCGCTTACAACGCCCTGAACGCAGCCGTGGCCGCGGACAAGGCGATGGTGGAGACGGCGCGCATCAACCTTCAGTACACTTCGATCTTTTCTCCCATCAATGGCCGCACCGGGACGGTGGGCGCGAAGGCTGGAAACCTGGTAAAGGCCAACGATGTTCCCATTTTGGTTACGATCAACCAGATTGAGCCGATCTATGTTTCCTTCTCCATTCCCGAGCAACAGCTTGCGGATGTAAAAAAATATTCAGCCGCCAAGACGCTGCGGGTTGAAGCTGCGGCGCAGGGGACAGGCCAGCATTTTAACGGGAAGCTTACTTTTATCGATAACGCGGTCGATCTCACCACCGGCACGATCAAGCTCAAAGCTACGTTCGATAATCAGCAGCGGGCCTTGTGGCCGGGCCAGTTCGTGGACGTGAGCATGACGCTTACCAACCAGTCGAACGCCATCGTGATTCCGAATGCGGCCTTGCAGACCGGCCAAAACGGAACCTACGTATATGTGGTCAATGCGGACATGACGGCCCAAGCGCAGCCGGTAAAAGTCGGATGGACAGTTGGCGATTCGTCCGTGATAACCAGCGGGCTGCAAGCGGGACAACGCGTGGTAACCGATGGACAATTGCGCATTATTCCTGGCGGCAAGGTGGAGATCAAGGGAGCTTCTTAAGATTGGGTAATTGAGTAATTTGGTAATTGGGTAGGGTGGGATTGCCAAAATCGCCAGAATTGCCATAATTGCCATAATTTGATTCAGGATTTTTGAGATCAAATGGAATATTTGGTGACAAAACAATTATTTAAATCTGTTCTGGCTAGATAGCTAGCAGCCAGGAGCTAGCAGCTATTCATGAATACGCAACTATTTATACGGCGACCTATCACCACCACGTTGATCATGGCGGCGATTTTGTTGTTTGGCATTTTTGCCTATCGTCTGTTGCCGGTAAGCGATCTGCCCAATGTCGATTTTCCTACTATCCAGGTGAGCGCCACGCTGCCCGGCGCCAGTCCAGAAACTATGGCTTCGGCCGTAGCTCTTCCCTTGGAAAAACAGTTTTCCACGATTGCCGGCCTGGATTCGATGACCTCTTCCAGCGCCCTCGGCGGAACCAGCATCACCCTGCAATTCACCCTGGATCGCAATATCGATGCTGCGGCCCAGGATGTGCAGTCGATGATCGCCAAGACGCTCTCCCAGCTTCCGCCGGAGATGCCCACGCCGCCTTCCTACCAAAAGGTCAATCCTGCTGATCAGCCGATCCTCTACCTCAGCCTCAACTCACCCACGATGCGGTTGTCCGACGTGGATGAGTATGCGGAGACGACCGTGGCCCAGCGCATCTCCATGATCAACGGAGTGGCCCAAGTGCAGGTTTTTGGCGCGCAGAAATATTCCGTTCGCGTGCAGGTCGATCCGCGGGCCCTGGCTACTCGCCAGATCGGTATTGATGAAGTTGAGAATGCCATCAAGAACGCCAACGTCAACCTGCCTACGGGCACCCTGTATGGCCACTCGACCGCCTATACAGTTCAAGCGACCGGCCAACTCCTGAATGCCGCTCAATATCAGCCGCTGATTGTCGCCTATCGTAATGGCTCTCCGGTGCGACTGGATGAAGTGGGCAGGGTCTTCGACAGCGTAGAAAACGATAAGACTGCAAGCTGGTTCAATGGCCGGCGCGGTATTGTCCTTCCTATTTTCCGCCAGCCGGGAACCAATACGGTCGAGGTGGTCGATTCCATCAAGAAACTGCTTCCTACCTTTCGCGCGCAAATGCCGCAGTCGGTCAATCTCGATATCTTGTATGACCGCTCCAACTCCATTCGTGATTCGGTCAACGACGTAAAGTTCACACTCTTCCTCACCATGGCCCTGGTGGTGATGGTGATATTCCTCTTCCTGCGGAACATTTCGGCCACCATCATTCCCAGCTTAGCTTTGCCGATGTCGATTGTCGGCACATTCGCCATGATGTATGTGCTGGGCTACAGTGTCGACAATCTCTCTTTGATGGCGCTGACGCTCTCCGTGGGCTTTGTGGTGGATGACGCCATCGTGATGCTGGAAAACATTGTCCGCCACATGGAGATGGGCAAGCGCCCCTACCGAGCGGCTATTGAAGGCGCTCGCGAGATAGGTTTCACCATCATCTCCATGACGATCTCCCTGGCCGCGGTCTTCATCCCGGTCTTGTTCATGGGAGGACTGGTTGGACGCTTGCTGCACGAGTTTGCGGTCACCATCGGCGTCTCCATCCTGGTCTCCGGGTTTGTCTCGCTGACGCTCACGCCCATGCTTTCCAGCCGCTTCCTGCGCGCTGCTCATCAGCAAAAACATGGGACACTCTACCGCAAGAGCGAAGCTGTTTTTGACGCCATGCTGCGTTCCTACGAGTGGAGCCTGAAGAAAGTCATGGCCCATCCGTTGGCAACGTTGCTTTTGTCTTTTGCAGTTTTGGGCGCAACGGTCTTTTTGTACGGCCGGATTCCGAAAGGCTTCCTGCCCAATGAAGATCAAGGGCAGATTTTTGCCTTC
>DASZEU010000271.1:0-6456 GCA_035940535.1 Candidatus Angelobacter sp. | reverse complement strand
GCTCGATGGATTGGTGGATGCGCTCAATATTGGTCGCGTGAATGAACCACAAACTCCTGCCCAGCCCCTGATCAAATGCTCGCGCGGCGTACCCGGAAAGTCTGGGAACTTTTGGAGTTTCAACACCACAGTATTGCTGGCTGTTGAAGTAACCCTCGTGGAAGCCATAACCATCGAGGACTAGCCAGCGAAGCAAGTCGTCGGTGCCTGTCCTGACGGGCATCCATTTCGGCAGGCGAGCGACAGCCCACCCCATACCGACATGCATCATGTAACGATGCTGACGGCCAACGCCATGCAGGAATTCAAGGACGCGGCTTCGTCGCCAGGGCATCAGCGAATCAAGGATGGTCATCGCCATGGCTGCGCCTTCATACCCGAATCCACGAAATTCAGTGCTGAGGCGGTTCAGGCGGTTCGCCAGAGATTGCTGGTTCGCTTCTTCCAGGGTCATGTTGTAGCCGGCAAGAAAGGCTTCGCCAACCGATTCAAGACGCGTTCTGGCCACGGTGTTTCCACTCCAGAAGCCTCTGCGGCTGAATCTACACTCTTCCAATGAAATGCTGAAAAGGCTTTTTGCAATTGCCGTCATTGGCGTTGCCGGTGAATGTTAGAAAGCAGAATCGTTGGTGCGTATGATCAAGTTCAACGCGTAGTAATCAAGCACGTGGTTCATTAAACAAAGACACGATAAAGAAGGAGTGCTTGACCTGACAATCGAGAAGGTTTGGCCAATCCGGCTATTTGTTGGCGGCGCCGATTGGGCTACGGCTATTGGCCTATGCCGTTTCGGCTATCTCTTGGCAGAAGTTGCTGCTCCAGAAATGACTCGTATTGGGGCGCATCTGTATGATATAAGCTCACACCTCAATAAAGCCGAAGGATTCCCAATTTGGGTGCCAATATCTTTGCCACTCCTCGGCCATCTCAAACGAAACGGAGCATTAGTGCAGATATGGATCGTCGTGTTGAAACAGCACTGCAGCTAATGAAAGCCAATTTACAGCAAAAAACGGGTCTGTCTGACATTGCCGCCTGCGTGAATCTGTCCGCGTCGCGCTTGAGCCATCTATTCAAAACCGAAACAGGAGTTTCGCCAGCCAAGTACCTTAAACGCGCCCGCATGGAAAGAGCGAAGCAGTTGCTCGAAACCTCTTTCCTGAGCGTCAAACAAATCATGGTTGCTGTTGGAATCAATGACAGCAGTCACTTTGTCAGGAGTTTCAAGAACGCTTATGGTCTTACTCCAACGGACTACCGGAGTGGCATGACGGCTTCCAGGCGGCCAAGCTTGCATGTCACGGCGCGTCCTGTTGCAACCGCCAGCCACATCGAACACCACGAGTTACCACGTGTAGTCAATTTGAAGTAGCTATACGTCTGCAATGCAGTCCCTGAAAGCCTTGTTGCAAGATGCCGTCCTGCACTACTAGGAATAGCTCATCCGCCATGTGAACATGGCGGATGAGCAGAGTTTTTACCAAGAGACGATTGGATTTTTTCTTGCAGATTTTCGCGACTCAGATCAAATTGCGCAATTACCAGATTCTTCATCAGGCAATTACCAACTCTTCTTCATTCAAATTTTTCATCACCAAGCTTTCCGTCTGATGCGCGTGAGCGAGGCGGGCAGCCACGAGAGCGGGTATCGCGACCAAGATTGGAGGGTCGCTTAACTCCGGCGGACGCAAATGGAGAAGCAACTCTCCGCCTGTATCATTATTTAAAACTATCGGATACGCTGAGGCGCGCAAGGCTGAATCGTTGCGCAGATAGACCAACGGATCGTCCGACCAGCGGAACCCCATGGCGAACACATAGAACTCTCGATCCGGCACTCCATGAATGGCAAAACGCCCTGGTTCGGTCAGCACAGCGCACTTGACCGGGCGCCCTTCGGGGATCGGGCTGTCAAAGAGTCCAACGAAAATGAGTCCGGAAAAATCTGCTGGGGCCGTCACGCGTCCCCGGACATCATTCTGCCTGATCACGGTCAGCATGGCTGTTTCGCGCCGCAACGAGCGCATGTCAGCCAGTACTCCGTTTTCCGGCAACCGCCGCAAATGTAATGGAGGAACTCCGACCAGCTTGGTAAATCGGCGCGTAAACGTGCCCAGGCTGTTGTAACCAGTAGCCAGGCATATATCAATCACCTTGAGCTCGGTGTTGAGCAGCATTCGCTTGGCGCTCGTGAGCCGGAGTGCGCCCATAAACCTGCGGGGCGAAATTCCCGTTGCCTCGCGAAAGATGTGATCCAAGTGAGAAGAGCTGACCATGGCCTTCTGAGCCATCGATTGCAGTGACATGGGCCGGTCCACGCTCTGCCGCATGGCAAGGATAAGGCGCTCCACTGCTATTTGGCGGGAAACCGCAGTTTCAGGGCGGCAACTGGCGAATGCGAGATTGGTGCTCATAGATGTGGTTGCGAATCGAGCATTTCAAAAATGTACATGTCAATATATGCTTGGCATGATCAGTCGGACTGACTGTTCATGGGCAAAAACTGCTATTGATTGGATTTTTGAAGCAGCGAGAAAATCGTTCTTCTTGGCTATGCAGGACATTTTTTCACGCAAAAAGAGCAGGGGCTAAAGCCTAATGTCACTTACTTTTCGTCGGCTGAGCATCAATTCTCCCTCTAAAACGCCCTGTCATCCTGAAGGCGCGCTCTTTGCGCCTGAAGGACCCCGAAAATGCATAAATATTTCACGTCAGATTAAGAGGCAACTCGGCAATGCTCGATTTTTTCAGCCAGAGCCAATCGCTCGCAGCCGAAGCTCACATAAATCGAATATGCGGCCGGCATTCCTTGTTACAAAGTAAGTGACATTAGGCTAAGGCCCGATTGATTCTAAACGCCTTACGGCACGAGTACTATTTTCAATCTCGGCGTCCTTTGCTCCGCGCCATGCGAC
The DNA here is from genome assembly GCA_035940535.1 of Candidatus Angelobacter sp. GTDB lineage: Bacteria > Acidobacteriota > Terriglobia > Terriglobales > Acidobacteriaceae > Angelobacter. Next base: position 3,541 of record DASZEU010000271.1, on the reverse strand, counting down.
TACGTTACGATCAGCTTCTTCGCGGCGCGGTGCTTAGGGTGACAGAGAATTTTAGAGTGTCAAATATAGAACAAAATGTCATGTGGTAATATATTGTCACATCATAGGAGTGTGACATGGAGAGTGAAACCAGGATGCGAGTCAATGAAAACGGACGAGTGGTCATTCCCGCCTCGTTCCGTGAAGCGCTTGGCATCAATATTGGAGATGAGATCCTGTTGCGCATTGAGGGCGACGAGCTGCGTATTACGACCTTGAAGCGCCGCCTTGAGCGAGCGCAGCGCCTTGTCCGCAAGTACGTAAAGCCGGGGGGTTCTCTCGCCGATGAACTAATTGCGGAACGGCGTAAGGCCGCGCGTAATGAATAGAATTGTGCTTGATGCGTCCGCACTGCTGGCGTTGCTGAATAGTGAGCCTGGGGCCGATAGGCTGACACCGCAATTATTGAGTATGGCTGCCAGCAGCACGGTTAACCTCGCCGAAGTGCAAGCCAAACTGGTATTAAGTGGCCTAGACCCTGACGATGCTTGGGAGGCTGCCCTCACTCCCATTCGGGAGGTCGTAGATTTTACTGCTGACCATGCCCGGCTCGCCGGCATGCTTGTTGCTCAAACACGTTCCTTAGGGTTGTCTTTAGGCGACCGCGCTTGCTTGGCGCTGGGCATGATTTTGAAGGCGCCAGTGTACACAAGCGATAAAACATGGAAGAACCTGAAATTGGGCATACAAATCCATGTCATTCGGTAGTCTCTCGTGGAATCCTAATCCGCAGGCCAGCACTTCACAGCACCGGCGACTGGTTTCACTATCGGTTGCGATCCAAGGATAACTACCACCGGATAAGAAATGATGGAGCTTGCATCACTCCATTGTTCTCTTGCGAGTTTGAGTTCTTTGCTGAGGCAATCGAGTTCCTTGGGGCTTTGGGCATCGCAGCGGCCTTTGGCCATGTTTTGGGCGCTCTCTTCGTAGCCTTTTTCGCAATCCGGCATAGGGAAGTCTTCGGCGCCGATTTTCTGCTTGATGCGCTCCCAGCACGACGCTTTTTCTTTTGGGACTGCGCATTCGCCATCGAGCACGCGGGCATAGCGCAAAGACAACTGTTGGTCAGGAGATGTAGAAAATTCCAGAGGCCCGGAGGCTGAGTCTTCGAAGATCTTGGTTGCAGTCTTCGCGTCATAGACGGCAAAACCAACTCCGCCGTTCACACCATCATCGGCATCGAAGAAGACGAAATCATTTTTGACGCCCTTGAAATATCCGGTCCACTCCTTCGGATCAATCACCTTTTCCGATTTCGCTTGAGATCGTGTGCATCCAGCAGCCGTTCCCTTAGTGAGTGGAACGATGGAGAGCCTGGCTGCTCCTTTTTCTCCGAGATCGATTTCTTTGACCATGAAGATTGAAAAAAAGAAACAGATGACTTTGGCATGGATTTTGGGGCTGGAGCGAGAGGGGCCTAAATCGACTGTCTTCTTGGCAAGAGGTTTGTCGAACGAATCCGCGCAAGAAAAGGAAATCAATGCCAGCACCACGATAAGCAGACGAAGCCCAGCCATGTAACCTCCGAGACTATCCGAAAAATTTCGCTGTTGAACTTCACTTACCCAATTACCAAATTACTCAGTTACCAAATTTTTTGGCCAGCTTCTGAAGTGCTCGCAACAAAACGTCCACCTCTTCGGCGGTGTTGTAGTGGACTAAGCCGATCCGCAGCAGGCCTCCGTGTTTTTCTACGCCCAGCCTCTCGGTCAGGTTAATGGCGAAGTAGTTTCCCTCCCAGGTGAAGATTCCTTGTTCGGCTAGGTATTGGGCCAATTGCAAGGGCGAGTATCCATCCATGCGAATGGCCACGGTGGGCACGCGCTGGTCGAAACGTGTGGGATCGGAAATGCCGTAGAACTTCAGCCCTGGAATGGCGAGCAAGCCGGAGATCAACTTGGCGATCAAGGTGCGCTCGTGTTTTTGGATTGCCGTGTATGCAGCCAGCAACGCGGAGCGGCGATCAGGAACGCCCGGCGCTGCGTGACGTCCGAGCCCTGCGAGATAGTCTACGGCTGCGGTAACGCCCGCGATGCATTCGTGGTTTTGCGTGCCAGTCTCCCAGCGGTCAGGCAGGGAATCGTATTGCGGACGCACCTTATACGGCCGAAAATGCTTCAACAAATCGGCTTTGCCGTACATCACGCCGATGTGCGGACCAAAAAACTTATAGGTGGAGCACGCCAGAAAATCACAATCGAGGGCGCGGACGTCGATGGGGCCATGAGGCGCGTAATGCACCGCATCGACAAAAGCCAGGGCACCCGCGTCATGCGCCAGCCGCACCACCTCGTGGACATCGTTCAGCGTGCCCACCGCATTGGCGGCATATCCGACCGCGACCAGCCGGGTGCGTGCATTGATCTTGCTGCGAAGGTCATCCATGTTGAGGGTGCAATCAGCTTCGTGAATGTCTACCTTGCGGATGACCACGCCAAGTTCTTCCAAGGCCAGCCAAGGAGCAAAGTTGGCGTCGTGGTCGAGAAGCGTGACCACGATCTCGTCTCCGGGCTTGAGCTCTCGCCCGATCCCCCGGCTGAAGGCAAACGTCAGCGTGGTCATGTTGGGGCCGAAGGTGATTTCCTTGGGCGAGCAATTCAGGAAATCAGCCATCGCCACCCGGGCCTCGGCAATGGTCTCATCGGTGCGCTTGCTGGTTGGGAACGCCCCGCAATTATTAGCATTGCTGTGCAACAGGTAATCGGTAATGGCATCGATAACCTGCTGCGACACCTGCGTGCCCGCCGGCCCATCAAAAAAGATTGCTGGATGACCGTTTACCTTTTGTTGCAGAGACGGAAATTGCGCCCGTACCCACGCCGTATCCAAATCGGCGACTGCGGTTTCCTGTACGTGTAATGTTGAACCCATAGATGAATTGCCAAAATTGCCATAATTTTTTAATTGCCAAAATTGAAAAGCAAAATCAAGTTTCTCGAAATCCGACAGTTCCCTGACTGTTCAAGATCGTTTTCTTTTTGATCCAGATTGCAGCCTAACCAACAGCCTCAGGGGCTAAAGCCTAATGTCACTTACTTTTCGTGGGGTGAGCAGCAATTTTTCCCTCTAAAACGCGCTGTCATCCTGAAGGCGCGCTCTTTGCGCCTGAAGTGCCTGTCCTGAGGTTCGCCGAAGGAACCCCGAAAATGCATAAATATTCCACGTCAGAATTAAGAGGCGACTCGGCAACGCTCGATTTTCCAACCAGAAGCAGGTCGCTCGCCGCCCAAGCTCACTTAAATCAACCGCACCGCTGGTGTTCCGTGCTACAAAGTAAGTGACATTAGGCTAAAGCCCGATTGATTCTAGACATCTGCGGCACGAGTAAACTTCCTTCGGAGAACCTCAGGACATGCCGTGCCCTGCCACAAATAAGCCTCTGTTCCTTTGCGTCCCCCTTGGCGGTGAACTGGTTTTTACTCAACGCTCACGGCCCGTATAAAGTCTGCGAGCATTCCATACGCTGTTGTATCCAGCCCTGCATCGTGCTCGATGATGG
>DASZEU010000270.1:0-14027 GCA_035940535.1 Candidatus Angelobacter sp. | reverse complement strand
GCGGACGAGTAGGTGTAGATGCCACCGGCATCATTGTCGACATTCGCGGTAATAAAGCCCGGGCCGATGACTGCGAACAGAAGCAGGATCCGGGTCTTCCAGTGCTTGAGCCATTTCATTGGACACTTGCATACGCAATTTCACCAACTTCGCAGAATAAACGAGGAAACACGAAAAGGACAACCGTCTTTATGAAAATGAGGTAAAAACTTGCTGGGCGCCCCATCCTTCGCGTTCTTTTTGCGAAGGGTGGGATTCCCCGGTGGGTAGACCCGGACCTTGCGTTTTAAACTTTGCCGCGCAGGATGCTGATCACATCATCAGCGGTAATAATTCCGGCCAAGCGCATCTTGTCGTCCACCACGGGCAGGCTCTGCAAGTTGTACTTGTCGAACATTTCCGCCACTTCGCTCTCGCTAACATCAGCTTCGCAGAAAATAGTATTTTCCGGGCTAAGAGCGGAAAGTTTGGTGTCTGGAGTGGCCAGGACCAGGGCAACCAAGGGGACAGCGCCCGCAAGTTTTTCTTCGGAATCTACCAAAAAGATCGTGCTTATGGTGTCGGTCGCGCCTTCGAACTCGCGCAACCGATTGATGGCATCGGTGACGGTGGCTTCGGGCGACAGAGCCAAGTACTCGTTGGTCATGCGTCCGGCGGCCGTATTTTCTTCGAAGGCCAGGAGCTCGGCTACCTCTTCGCGCTCTTCCGGCTCCATCTCTTCCAGGATTTCATCCGAAGTCTCCTGAGGCAGATCGCCCAGCAGATCGGCAGCCGCATCGGGGTCCATCTCCTCCACGATGTCAGCGGCTTTATCCGAGTCGATAGAACTCATCAACTCCACTTGCATTTTGGGATTAATCTCTTCCAGCGCCTCGGCAGCTACTTCTTCATCCAGGGAGCCAAAAACGGCCTCGCGCTCCGCTGGTGCAAGTTCTTCCAGGATGTCGGCAATATCAGCGGGATGGAGCTTCGAAAGCCGCTCATATTCGAGTTTAAGATGAACCCGCCGGGCCGGATCCGTCTCAATCAGGTCTACAAATTCCCAGGGAAGGTTCTTTTCCGGCAGGCGCACCACAAGGGCTTCAATGGCCTTCATCGGCGCGAGCCCCTTCAGCAATCGGCGGACTGCCCCTCGCAAGCCCACATCTACTTTGCCGAGTTTCAGCTTCAGGCTGCCGTTGGCTGGTTCCTGATGCAAGTCAACATCATTGACCCGCACCACCTTGCGGCCATGAACATCGATGATTTGCTGGTCGAGCAAGTCCCGTTCGAGTAATAAAAGCCCTTCCGAGCTGACCAAATGGGGCCAATCCGCCAGCTTGTCTCTCGTCCGGATAGTCCGATCTTGCAGCGGAAGAACCGACTTCAAAGGGACCAAACGGTCACCGTCGTGACTTTTCACGATAAGATCAGAAATGTGGTTCGGATCATGCTGGGGTGAGATCGCCACTTCGCGCACACGTCCGGCGAGTTCCCCGGAATTGTCATAAACCGGGGCGCCAATGATGCTCGAAAGGGCAATTTGCTGCATGAATTAGCCTCCAAGGCAGAATACCGAAAGCTGTTTGGCGATTCCAGCAAAGAATCGCAACCCGGTTTGACAATTTCATACAGGGCTAGGCAAACTACCGGTTCGCCTTATACTGTGACATACGCATATCAGTTCAAGCGTGGCCCTGGCCGGGTAAGAATTGTGAACCACTGCGCTAAAAACCGGGTTTCGTATACGCTGGATTCTACGCTGGAGAGCGTCAACAAGGCGGAAGAAAAAGCCACTGAAATTGCCTCCAGGTCGGGATTCAGCGAAGACGAACAGCATCATATCGCTATGGCAGTGCGCGAGGCAGCGGTGAACGCCGTGCTCCACGGAAACGCTTATGATCCCCGGAAAAAGGTGTTTGTGGTATATGAGATGACCGCTGATTCCCTGGTCATCACCATCACCGACCAGGGCAAAGGGCTGGATCCACAGTGCATTTCTGATCCGCTCGCGCCCGAGAACCTGATGCGCCAGTCCGGGCGGGGCATATTCCTGATCCGCGCCTTTATGGATGAGGTAAAGATCAGAAAACTCGACCCTGGGACAGAGATTACTTTAATCAAACATGTTGGCCGCGAGGCCGCGAATGCCAAGGAGGAAATAAAGTGACAATGAAAGCTAACAACCGGCAGGTGGGTGGAGTGACCATCGTAGACCTGAGCGGACGTATAACCCTTGGGGAAGGCAGCGTTGTGTTGCGGGACACCATCCGAGACCTGGTCAGCAAAGGCAAAAATAAGATCCTGCTCAACCTGGCCGATGTCACCTACATCGACAGCTCTGGAATCGGAGAACTGGTCAGCGCCTTTACCACCGTCCGCAACCAGAGCGGCGAATTAAAGCTGCTGAAACTCACCAAGAAGGTCCACGACCTGCTCCAGATCACCAAACTCTATACTGTCTTCGATATTAAAGACGACGAAGCCAATGCTGTACAGGCCTTTAACTAGTTCTTTGACCGCTTCGAAAATGCATCTTTAGTCGAGACGTATAACAGAGCATGACTTTACAGCCGTGCCATATATAGTTAAGAGTGGCCTGAAAACGGCTGTAGAGAAGCTTTTTCAGATCGTCAGCGACTCCGCGAAAAATGAAGTTGAAAGTGCAATCGATCAACTCAAGAAGTTATAAAACGGTTGACAGGAAATAGTTGTATGAGAATTTCACGCCATGACCGCTCTCAGGTTACAGATGAGGTGGGCGCGATTTACGACCACTTCATGAAGGTCCGGGGCAACATCCCCAACATGTTCAGCACGGTGGCCCACCGTCCGGAGCTACTGAAAACCATGATCGCCCATTTTCGCGTGGTCATGGAAACCGGGACCGTATCAGCCAAGCTGAAAGAACTGATGGCTATCCGAACATCACAGATCAACCGATGTGAATATTGACTGGCCTCCCACACCGTCTTGGCAAGGCGGCTTGGCTCGACAGACGATCAGATTCAAGACCTCCACAATTTTGAAGCCCGCAACGATTTCAGTGACCGCGAGAAGGCCGCGCTACGCCTGGCCGAGTGCCTCACCAAAAACCCTCACGGCATCGATGACCATTTCTGGAGCGATCTGCGGCAGCATTTTGATGAAGGTGAAGTGATTGAACTGCTGGCAGTGATTGGGCTCTTCAATTATTTCAACCGCTTCAATAACGCGCTGCAAATGGAACCCACCAAGTGATTTGGTAATTGGGTAAGTTGGTAATTGGGTAATTTTCACAACCGCTCGTCAAGGGTTCTCAGTGCAAATCGATATATTTTAGGTTTTTGGATTTCGCTTTTGATTTTCAATTACCCACTTACTAAATTTACCCAATTTTTCGTTACTCGTCACCTGACCGTAATGTGTTCTTCAATTCTTTGATATTCATCGTTAGAAACCACGCCTTTGGTTTGTAATTCTTCTTTGGTGTGGTAAGGTCGCCCGGCAATCATGCGGTTTGCGGATTTTTCGTCGATTCCGGGAAGACTCATCAGTTGCGACCTGGAAGCGGAATTAATGTTTACCGGTTTCTTATCGGAGTTCCAGCCCTCGCGAACACCCTCAGCGATAGCGGCGCCCTGCTTGCGCGCCTCTTCTGCGCCTTTCTTGATTTCCTTGCCTGCCTCCTTTGTGGCTTGCTTGAATTCGGACGCGGCTTTTGCGGCCTCTTCGCGGGTTTTGTTGGTATCTTGATTATTGCAGCCTGCAAGGCCCAGAAGGCAGAGCGCGATGGCACAAAAGCGTTTCATGGTTTCTCAACTGCTTTCTTGGCTTCGTTTATCAATACCCCAGAATAACCAAAATGATGACGATTATCAGAATCAGCCCTAGTCCTCCGCTGGGATAATACCCCCAATTCCGGCTGTGCGGCCAGCGCGGCAGTGCTCCTAACATCATCAGGACCACTAGGATTAGAAGTATAGTGAGCATGAAATCTCCAGCTACCTGGGTTGGAGTACGCAATCCAATCGTGAGTTGCCACCGAGCAGAGTTCAAAAGTTTTACTCGTACCGCAGGAGTTTCTGGATTTTGAGCACGATGTATAGGCTTGCGGGGAGTCCCGGTAGGGACGCGTGACAATTTCCCCACCATTGGGTTCGGCCTCAAAACAGCCTCATCAAGACAGACCTTTTTGGGCCGAACCAGGGTGGGCTACTTTCAATACGGTTCACTTAAGCTTTTGATGAACCTTTTCGATCAATAGCTTTAGTGCAGAGACAACGGAAAATCTGTGCCGCCCCGCTGGGGCTTGTCATTGATCTCTAATCTTTTCCCAGCGTTCACACGCTGGGCTAACTTCTTAGTGCGCCTCCGGCGCTGACCATCTGAGTCCCTGACAACCTCAACCGCGCTAGCTCGAAATTCTCGAAGCAGTTTCTTTGCCCTTCAGCCCCGGCGCATAGCGGCTCCCATAGACCAGAATCACGCCGGATAGCGCAGCGGCAATAAACGTGACCCAAAATCCCTTTTGCAGAGAAGAGGTTTTATCGGAAATCCAGCCAATGATGGAGGGGGAAGGAACATCTCCCAGCAGGTGAATGACAACCACATTCACAGCCAGAGCCGTCGAGCGTATCTGCGCGCTCACTGAGTTCACGATGGCGGCGTTGAGCGGGCCGGTATTGAGCAGGAGAAAAAACTCAGCAACACACATCGCCGGAAACATGGGTCTTCCAGTCATATAAATGGCTACGACCATCAAGGGCACTGCCGCCAGCATCGCCACTCCGGAAAGCGTGTAGTAGGCGCCTCGGTGGCGTTGGAGTAATTTGTCGCCCAGCCATCCTCCAGAGAGCGTTGCAACGATCGCGGTAGCGCCGGTCATAGCTCCGAAAATCAAGGTCGCTTTATCAAGAGGAATCTGCCGGACGCGATTGAGGAATGTCGGAATCCATTGCTGAAGTCCACCGAGAGCAAAGGTATACATGGCCAGACCCAAGGTTGCGCTTACAAAAGCGCCATTTCGCAAAAGACCTGGAAGGGTCGAACGCACCGCGGATGCCGTAACCAAATCGGTTTTTCCACGTTCCGGCTCCGGCAGAAACCATAACACGAGGGCCAGCAGAAAACCGGGAATGCCGGCCACCATGAAGGGAACCCGCCAGCCAAAGTGGTTGCCCAGGTTTCCTCCCAGCACAATCCCCAAGGCGGTGCCAAAAGGCAGGGCGAGACTAAAGATCGACAACATACGTCCGCGCCGCTCAAGCGGGAATGAATCTGAAATCAGTGTGGGCGCGATCACGGCATAACTGGCTTCGCCGATGCCCACCATGATGTGCCGGAACAGCAGCTCGTTGTAGGTATGAGTAATGCCGCTCAGCAAGGTGAATCCGCTCCAGATGAATATGCCGATAGCGACAATCTTGCTTCGCGCATATCGATCGCCCAGAAAGCCGACAAAGGGCGCGGCGCACAGGTACGAGAGGAAAAACGCGCTGTTGAGACGCCCGAGTTGGACATCGTTGACCAGAAACTCTTTTTGGATGAGGGGCTGGACCCCAAACAATACTGAGCGATCAACGTAATTCAGAACGTTCAGGCCGGTCAGCAGCGCGAGCGTCAGGCGAGGGTAAAATTTGGGTGGCATTGAAGCTGCGCCATTATACGGGCTTCGGATTATTTCCGGGACCCATTTCCGGCTCTAGGCCAGCGAGCCTCCACGGTTGTTCCAATGCCGCCCCGGGGACGAAATACCCCCTTCACCAGCGCCCATTTAGGACGCGCGGCCCGCACCACATCTTCCAGCACCTGGTTGACGATGTTTTCCTGAAAGATTCCCAGGTTGCGGTAATGGATTAGGTACTCCTTGAGAGATTTCAACTCCAGGCACAGCTTGTTGGGTATGTAGCGGATTTCCAGCAGGCCAAAATCCGGCAGGCCGGTCTTAGGGCACACGGAGGTGAACTCCGGCACGTCAACCAGGATCTCGTAGGAAGGAAACTGGTTTGGCCAGGTATCGATCTCTGGAAACTTATGATCCAATCCCGCCTTGGCGTGATGCTCAGTGTAACCTGTGCGATTTGCCATTATTCTCTATTGTAACAACTGCTTTTCGGATGCCAAGACAGCGTAGGCGACGATAATCGAGAATCGTCGCAAACAGAAAAGAATCTAAAACATAAGTAGGCCAGACGGAGGCTTTGCGCGCTGGTTCGTGTTTCAGTTGTTTATACTAAAACGTACTTACCATAATGCTTAATGATGCGTAATAACACAGGGAACTTCTGGCGGCGCAATCGCCTCGTTTTAGGTGCGGCCATCGCATTAGCTGCTCTGCTGATCTTCTCCAGCGGCATGATGCGCAAGGGCGTCGTCCCTGTGCGGGCTGAGAGCGTTATTCGGCAGCCGATCGCCAGTGTGATCAGCACCAATGGCAAGGTCGAACCAGTGAGGAATTTTGAGGCCCACGCCCCGGCGCCAGCCACAGTGAAGCATGTATTCGTAAAGCCTGGGGACCAGGTAAAGGCCGGCCAATTGCTCGTGCAACTGGATGACGCGGATGCCCGCGCCAGCGCAGCCAGAGCGCTAGCCCAGCTTCGCGCCGCCGAGGCCGATCTTCACGCCGTGCAGAGCGGTGGGACACAGGAGGAAGTTCTCACCCTACGCTCAGAGCTGGGCAAGGCCCAGGCTGAACGCGACGCCGCGCAACGCAACTTACAGACTGTCCAGCGATTGCAGCAGAACGGGGCCGCGGCTCCGGCAGAGGTCGATGAGGCCAGGCAGCGGCTGACAAAGGCAGAAGGTGAAATACAGCTCCTGCAATCCAAGCTTTCAAAACGGTTCTCCACTCCGGAAATAGAAAAAGTTCAGGCTGCTGTTGCCCAGGCCCGTGCCGCTTACTCTGCCACCCAGGACCTGTTGCGGAACTCAAACATTCATGCGCCTTTTGCCGGAACTGTCTACCAGATACCCGTTAAAAACGGATCATACGTCAATGCCGGCGAGCTTCTGATCCAGGTTGCCAATCTGGAGGTGGTGCAGGTCAGGGCCTTCGTAGATGAACCGGAAATCGGTCGCTTGGCTAAAAACCAGAGAGTGGAAATCACCTGGGATGCCGTTCCCGGCCGCCTATGGGAAGGAATCGTTACACAGACTCCTACGGTTGTGACCAATCTCGGCACCAGGACCGTAGGCGAGATTACCTGCCAGATTGCCAACACCGATAAGAAGCTGCTGCCCAATGTAAATGTCAACGTCACCATTGTGACCGCGCGGCATGATGATGCGCTGACAGTCTCGCGAGAGGCCGTCCACGATCTCGATGGTAAGCGGATGGTCTATGAAATTGTGAACAACAAGATCAAGCCGGTTGAAGTGAAGACCGGGATCTCCAGCCTTACGCGGGTGGAGATTTTGAGCGGCGTGTCAGAAGGAACAAGAATTGCCCCTGGCTCGACCAATGCGCAACCGCTGCGAGACGGCACAGAAGTAAAGGTGGTCGAACGTTGAGCATTTTTAGTTTTTTAGGAATTCGCATCCTGCTGTTCAGCTTTGTGCTCTTGCCTCTGGCCCCAACCCCTCCGGCCCCCACCAATGATTCGCCTAATGGCGCTGGGCTGCCCAACATCCAGTCCCTGCTCCACACCGCCAATGTAGACGCGGCATTGCGCGATCTGGACGCTCGCATTCAGCAGGACCAGAAAAACGCGCTGGCCCACAACGTGACCTGCCGGCTCTATTTTCAGCTTGAACACTGGGATGAAGCCATTCAAGCCTGCGAGAAAGCTATTGGGCTTGATCCGCAAAACAGTGAGTATCATGAATGGATGGGCCGGTCTTACGGATTGAAGGCCGAGAACGTAGGCGCGCTCAAGGCATTCTCTCTGGTACGCAAAGTGAAGGCGGAATTCGAACGCGCCGTGTCTCTCGGAAACGACAATGTTATGGCCCATGCTGATTTGGCTGAGTTCTATGTCGAAGCGCCATCGTTCATGGGTGGTGACAAAAGCAAGGCCCGCAAACTGGCGGAAGCCGTCATGCGCCGCGACCCTGCCGAAGCCCATTACATGCTGGGCCGGCTGGAAGAAAAGTTAGGGGCGAAGAACAAGGCAGAAACCGAATTCAGGGCCGCGGCTGAGGCCAGCGGAAATCTGGCGCACTATTGGGTGGATCTGGCAGGATTTTATCGCCGGTCAGGGCGCCTGAATGACATGGAATCCACCGTCAACAGAGCGCGAGAAGCCCGGCTGGATAACGGCATCGCCCTCTTTGACGCTGCCACGCTCTTGTTGCAGGCTGGGCGCAATTTCCCCGCTGCCATCCAGATGTTTCAACAATATCTCGCCTTGGACAAGTTCCCAGAAGACGGCCCTGCATTCCGGGCACACTACCGCCTGGGACTGTTATTTGAAAAGCAAGGGGCCGTCCAGGACGCGGCGCGTGAGTACCGCGCTTCCTTGGCATTGGCATCGCGCTATCGTCCGGCCAAAGATGCGCTGGCCCGCGTTTCCCGATAGAATCACGATTCCACCACCACTCTTATCTACTAGGTGAATCATGACATCTCGCACCCGTTGGATCGCCATTGTTGGCTGTCTATTCATAGCATTTTCCAGCAACATGCCGGCGCAAGAAGGCCAGCTTCCATTCCGAACGGCCATCGAACTGGCTTTGAAAAACAGCACCACTACAGGCATCGCGCGTGCCGATCAAGAACGGGCCCGCGCTGGCTACCAACAGGCCCGCGACCTGTTTCTGCCCCAGGTCACACTCGGATCGGGGTTGGCCTTTTCTTACGGATTTCCACTCAGCCTCGAAGGGTCTGCCCCCGCCGTCTTCAATGTGAACACACAACAGTTCCTGTTCAATCGGGCCCAGCAACAGTTCGTGAAGGCGGCGAAAAATGAGCGCGAAACCACTGAGGCCCTGAACGCCGACCGTCGTAACGATGTAATCATGGAAACCGCAATGGATTACATGCAGCTTGATTTGCTGCAATCTTCCCTGAATGTTCAGCTTGAGGAACAGGAGTTCGCTGCCAAATATGAAGACATTGTGAACCAGCGCGTGCAATCCGGAATCGATAGCCAAGTCGAGCTAAACCGGGTCAAGCTGGCCTCGGCAAAAGTGCGCTTGCAACTGGCCCAGACCAAGTCGGCATCTGACCAGCTTCGGCTCCGTCTGTCGCAGCTCACGGGGTTACCGACCTCCTCCATCCAGACTTCCACCGAGTCCATTCCTCCACTGCCTCCGGTTCCCGTAGATCAGGATTTGATTGCGCTGGCCTTGAGCAAGAACCCTGCGGTAAAAACTGCCAGCCTGGCCGCGCAGACCAAAATGCTCCGAGCCAGCGGAGAAGAGAAGCAGCTATACCCTTCGCTGGATTTGGTGGCCCAATATGCCGTCCTGGCCCGGTATAACAATTACGACCAGTTCTTCCGGAAATTCCAGCGCCACAACGTAACTCTCGGCGTAGCCATCAGGTTTCCAATTTTGAATTCCTCGCAACGAGCGGCAGCCGATGCCGCCCGCGCCGAAGCGCTCAAAGCACAGAAAGAGGCCCAGAACGCAAAGGACCAAGTCAGCTCAGAGACGCTCAAGTTGCAGCGTTCCGTACAGGAATTATCTGCGGCACGTGATGTCTCGCGGATCGAGCATCAACTGGCGGAGACAGATGTCGCCGCTGCTCACGAGAAAATCCAGTCAGGCGCAGCCACGCTAAAGGACGAGCAGAGCTCCAGGATCACCGAACATGACCGCTACGTGGCTTATATCGATTCGACTTTTCAGTTGGATAAATCCCAGGTCCAGCTTTTGCGGCAGACCGGGGAACTCGAAAACTGGGCTTTGGGGCCCTCGCGTCATTAACCAGATAGTTACTGCTCAGTGCGCCTGGCAACCACTCGCTGGCCGCATGTAACCGCTTGGATTCTTTGGCGTTTAGCCCATAAATCAAAGATGTTAGTATAGTTATGGAGTCCAATGCCTCTAAAAACGCTTTTTCTAAATCCGCCGTCGTTCGAGAATTTCGACGGGGGCGCCAGTTCACGCTGGCCTGCCACCCGCGAAATCGAGTCCTATTGGTACCCGGTTTGGCTTGCTTACCCGGCTGGAATGCTCGAAGGCTCCCGGCTGCTCGACGCTCCTCCCCATCATGTCTCGGTTGAAGAGACCATTGCGATCGGCAAGCAATACGAATTTCTGGTGCTGTTTACCAGCACTCCCGGCTTTCCCGGCGATGTTCTGATGGCAACCAAGATGAAAGAGGCCAATCCGGCGCTCAAGATCGCCTTCGTTGGCCCCCATGTCACGACCCTGCCAGAACGTTCGTTGCAGGAATGCCCGGTGATCGATTTTGTCTGCCGCCGGGAGTTTGACTACTCCATCACCGAGTTTGCCAACGGCAGGCCTTTATCTGAAATTCTGGGAATCTCCTATCGCGACAAAAATGGCAAAGTTGCCCACAATCCCGATCGCCCTGATTCGCAGGATCTCGATGCATTTCCGAACGTGACCGACGTTTACTATCGCGACCTGGATGTGCGCCGTTACAACGTGCCGTTTTTGCTCCATCCATTCGTCTCGCTCTACACCACCCGCGGATGCCCGGCGCAGTGCACCTTCTGCCTCTGGCCGCAAACTCTAAGCGGACATCCGTGGCGCAAGCGCTCCTCCGACGCGGTGGCTCGCGAAATGGCCCAAGCCAAGGAATATTGGCCGTGGCTGGCGGAGTACTTTTTTGACGATGACACCTTTAACATCCAGAAGGCCCGCACCGTAGAGCTTTGCTCGAAACTCAAGCCTTTGAAGCTGACCTGGTCTTGCACCTCGCGCGTTACCACCGACTATGAAACTCTTAAGGCGCAGAAGGAAGCGGGTTGCCGCCTGCTCATCGTTGGTTATGAGTCGGGCGACCAGCAAATATTGAAAAACATCAAGAAGGGCGCAACCGTGGAGCGCGCCCGCCAGTTCACCAAGGACACCAAAAAGCTGGGGTTGGTGGTACACGGCGACTTCATTCTTGGCTTGCCAGGAGAGAGCCGCGAAACCATCCGCAATACGATTGAGTTCGCCAAAGAGTTGGACGTTGAAACCATCCAGGTCTCGCTGGCCCACGCTTATCCTGGAACAGAACTTTACGACTTTGCCAAGAAGAACGGCTTCATCGTAGGCACCGAGAAGATGGTCGATGAGGGCGGGCATCAGCTTGCCCAGATCGAATATCCCGGCCTGCCACGCGAATACGTGCTGGAGATGGTGCACAAGTTTTACGATGAGTACTACTTCCGTCCCAAGGCAGTATTCCGCATCGTGAAGAAGGCCGTCTTCAACGGCAAAGAAAGGAAGCGGCTCTACAAAGAGGCCAAGTCATTCCTGAAATTGCGCGCCCAGCGGAACCGCGTTGCCAAAGAGATGCGGGCCAACCACACGCAGCCGAATGGCTCCACGGGGGGCCCAGGCCAGCAACGGAAATCAGATGCCGTGACGGCCGAAGTGAGTGGAGACTAGCAAGTGAACTTGCGGAAGTATCTGGTTCTCCTGCTGGTGATGCTCTTCGGCGGATTCGGGGACGTATTGCTGAAGGTCGGCATGAACCAGCTTAAGCCGATTCGTTTCAGTCACCTTGCGCCCGACTTGTTTGCTGCACTTGGCAATCCCTGGGTTGTGGTCGGCATTGTTTGCCTGATCGCCTTCTTTGCGTCTTATCTCACTGCGCTTTCCTGGGCCGACCTTAGCTATGTTCTTCCGGCTACGGCCATGGGATATGTGCTCATTACTTTATTGTCGAAATTTGTGCTGCACGAAACAGTGTCGGTCTACCGATGGGCAGGCGTTCTGCTCATCAGTTGCGGCGTAGGGTGGGTAACACGAGGGCCGGCCCTGACCGAGCAACACCGCGATAAACAACCGCTACGCAACCCACAGGAGCAGCATGAACTCGCTTAAAGTGTGGAGCGCCATCTGCATGATCGTCCTGGCATCGAGCGCCGGTGACGTCCTGCTCTCCAGCGCCATGAAGCGCATCGGCGATCTGGACGAACTCCGCACCCGCAACGGCCTCTTGGCCGTCATTGGCAAGGTCTTCGGAGAACAACGCTTCCTGATGGGGCTGGGCTGCATGGCGATAGGATTCTTCAGCCTTCTTACCGCGCTCTCCTGGGGCGATGCCAGTCTGGTGGCTCCAGCTTCCGCATCCCTCACCTTCATGGTCAGCGCCGCCCTCGCCAAAATCTTCCTGAAAGAAAACGTCGACCGACGCCGCTGGGTTTCTGCTTTGCTGGTCTGTGTTGGCGTGGTTCTGCTGGCGCAGTAAAATAAACCTGTCACCTGGAGGGCCCATGGGTACCACAGTCAAGCTTACTTTTGAAGACTACGAGAAGCTGCCAGAACGGGAAGGAACTCCGTATGAACTCGACGAGGGAGAACTTTTGATGGAGGCCTCCCCAGCCCTTCGCCACAATCTGATCCGGCAACGCATTGCCATGAAGCTTATGGAGTTTGTGGAGTCCAACGGTCTCGGCGTAGTGGTTGAGGAAATGGATTTTCGATTGGGACCCAATACGGTACGCAATCCTGATGTTGCTTTCATCACCTCGGACCACTTGAAGAATATTGACCTTGACCAATCGCCAGTGCAAGGTGCTCCGGCGTTGGCGATTGAGGTGCTGTCTCCCGGAAATCGGGCGGAAGATACGGTCAAGAAGATACATCAATATTTAAGTGCAGGCAGCGTCGCAGTGTGGGTAATTTATCCTACCTTGCGCCTCGCAGAAGTTTATACCGCAGAGGGAGTTCAAGTGGTGCGAGAACCCGAAACGCTGAAAGAACCGACCCTGCTCCCCGGCTTTTCCCTGTCTCTTTCCTACATTCTCGATGGTAGTAAGCCGCACGATATGAAAAAGCCCTCTCAAGGGTGAAACTTCTAACTCAATTCTTCTCTGCGCGTTTTCTCTGCGCTGTCTGCGACCTCTGTGGTGAAGCTTTGATTTGGTTTTCTTCGTGCTCCTTCGTGGTCTCTGCGATTGAATAGGTTATCCCGCTCCTCGTATCTTGCGTACCAACCTCAGGACCGGATCATAGTATTCATCGACCACCCGTTCCTTGAGAGGAATGATCGCATTGTCGGTAATGTGGATCTCTTCCGGACAGACCTCTGTACAGCATTTGGTGATATTGCACAGGCCGATTCCAAATTCATCTTTCAGGTCTTTTACCCTCGATACGCTGTCGAGAGGATGCATTTCCAGGCTGGCCACGCGCACAAAGAAGCGGGGTCCGCCAAACGCCTCTTTCTGGTCGTGTTCACGCAGCACGTGGCAGACATTCTGGCAGAGAAAACATTCAATGCACTTGCGGAACTCCTGGATGCGGTCCACATCTTCCTGGTACATCTTCCACTGGACGCCCGGCTTGGGTGTGAAGGGCTTGATCTTTTTATTGACTTTGAAGTTCCAGGAGACATCCGTCACCAGGTCTTTGATGACCGGGAAGCTCCTCATGGGAGAAACGGTGATTGGCTTGTCCAGCGGCAAAGCGTCCATGCGCGTTTTGCAGGTGAGCCGGGGCCGGCCATTGACTTCCGCCGAGCAGGAGCCGCACTTCGCAGCCTTGCAGTTCCAGCGGACAGCGAGATCGGGCGCCTGGTTGGCCTGTATGTAGTGCAAAGCATCGAGCACCACCATGCCTTCAGCAATTGGAACTTTGAATTGCTGGGGGCTGCCACCCTCCCGATTGCCACGAAAAACCTCCAGAACCGCTTCCTGCGCCATGCTTCCCTCCTGTTTTACTTATCTTCGGCCAAGAGCTGCTTCAACTCCTCCGGCATCTCCCTTGTAGGGACCTGCTGGAGCTTCATGCTGTCTCCATCGCGGGAAATAATGTTATTCTGCTTGCCCCAAACCTGGTCATCGAGGTTCGGGTAATCAAGACGGCTGTGTGCCCCCCGGCTCTCTTTTCGTGCAATGGCGCTCCGCGCCACCGCCTCGGAAACCATGAGCATGGACTTGAGATCACGAGAAAGATGCCATCCTGGATTGAATAGCCGCGAACCTTCCACCCGCAGCCGC
>DASZEU010000269.1:0-5231 GCA_035940535.1 Candidatus Angelobacter sp. | reverse complement strand
GGTTTTGCGCGCACGCTGGCTCGTAAATGCTGGGTATAGAAAGGAAAAACCCTCTTCCTTGCGCCGCAGGCTTGCGCGCAGCGAAGCGGAGCGCAATAAGAAATGGTTTTTGATGCCGGTAGCACCAAATACGAAGCTCACCCTCCGTAGTCAAAATGTTATGCACAGTGGCTCTCACTTTTAATTACACCCAGTAGTGGTGTCATTTTTTGAATTTTTACAAAAGGTTCACACACATTGCGCAGGGGCTAGAGCGATTTAATAGTTGTTGTAGTCCGAAACTCGTGGAAGAACGGTCCTTTAGGGCAATACCGTTCACTTAAGGCCTGGATCAAGCCAGAGGCTAAGATGAACCAGCCCCGCAAGGGGCGAAAGAGAGTAGCCCAGGGTGGAGCGTAGCGGAACCCTGGACTTACCCAATTACTCAATTCTTCGGTGGCTGTTGCTGCTGCTGCTTCTTTTTCTTCAACACCTGATTCAAGATGTCCCCAACCGGGTTTTGCTGCTGCTGATCGGGGTTATTGTTCGTTTGGTTTTGTTGCTGCGGATTCTGCTGTTGTTGGTTTTGCTGATTCGGTTGTTGGTTTTGCTGATTCGGTTGTTGCTTT
This sequence comes from Candidatus Angelobacter sp., assembly GCA_035940535.1. Lineage (GTDB taxonomy): Bacteria > Acidobacteriota > Terriglobia > Terriglobales > Acidobacteriaceae > Angelobacter. The sequence goes on along the minus strand of DASZEU010000269.1, from coordinate 4,623 downwards.
CCGGTAATTGCATCTACGATGCCTCGAACGCCGCCGTTGTTATTGTTACCGGGCTGGTTCTTGCTCATGATGGCGCCCAGGATACCGCTGGTCAAGGCCCCGGGATCCTTGCTGGTCGGCAGAAGGTTTTTGAGCTTCATCTGCGCGATCTGCTGGACATCCGGCGCTACCTGCGGATGCTGGAAAGTTCCAGTCACAATGACCGGCAGAACCAGTTCGCCCTGGTTGTTGGCCAGAGCGGTATTCATAAACCCGCCTATCTGCGAGCCTCCTACCTGCTGGCTTAAGGCTTTGTTCAGGACTGCCGTTAGATGCATATTGAGTGATTGATCGGCCAAATTGACCAGGCCCGCAGCCGCCAGGGTACCGCCATCAATTACGCCCTTTAAATTGTTGGTTTGCGCGATTCCATTCTTGATATCGAAATTCCCGGAGAGTTGTACCAGATCGGTGAAGTTCTTAGGCGCGCCGGGCAAGCCTCCGAGAAATTTGCCGACGCTGGCCAGTTCGTGTAGCAGGTCCATGTTCATCAACTTACCGTTAGTCAGGTTCAGGCCCACATTGCCGTTCAATCCTCGGGCAATCGCCTCGGCTGAAGTTGAGCTGAACGTTGCGCTCACGTTCGAGGCCAGTATTCCATACAAGACCTGTTTCACCGACGACACCGAAGAGAGCAGCTTGTTGGCGTCTACCTTATCGGTTTTGAGATTCACGTTGTAGACCGGCTGCGCCGGGCGAGTGTCAATCGAGATGTTGCCGCTCTCCTTGCCGCCGTAGAGATCAGCGGTCACCGGATTGAGCTGAATCAGGCCATGATTCAAGCTGATATTGGAGTGCAGGTTGTTCATGACGAGGTTATCCTGCTGGACGGTTCCCACGTTGATCGTGCCGCCGCCCGTCATCTTCGAGAGCATGTTGGGTTCGGCGTTGTTGGCGGGTTCAGCGCTAGCCGACGGAACGACACGCCAAAAGTCACGGCTCGCCTCGGCCCGGCGCGGAGCGCTCGGCGCAGCGACATAGATTTGCTGCAACTCGGTCACATTCAGCTTATCGGCGTTGAGCGTGAACTGCACTTGAGGCGCGGCAAAGTTCCTGGCCGTCAACGATCCCGTAGCATTGGTTTCGCCGATGGAGGCGGCCAGGTTTTCGATGACCGCCGAATTCTGGCTGAATTTGATATCAGAGTTACGGATCTGCAACGGCTTGGTCAGGGACGGCACTTTCAATGTCGCATTTTGTATCTTGCCGCTGCCGTTGAAATTCAACCCTGACGGGTCTTTGATAGCTCCTTGCGCGCGCACATCCAAGCTTAACGAGCCGTCGCCTGACATGCCGTCCACCGCAGACACTCCATAAGCTTTGGCAATGTTCAAAAGTTCTCCAATGCGTGCGTTAGGCGCCCGCAATGTGGCATCCACTACGCTGTCGGGAGTCGTATATCGCGACAATGCTAGATTGACCGTCACGCTCGTTGAACCGGTGCTGGCGGTAAAGTCGTTGGAGCGGATCGTGTCCGGTGTAAGAGTTAGATTGATGGCTCCGATCCTCACCGGCTGGGGCAATTCTTTGCCGCTGACGACCAGTTCCTGTGCCGAAAGGTGGCCATTCATGGCTGGTTTGGATACAGCGCCCTTGGCCTGAATGTCGGCATCGATTTTTCCATTTACTTCCATGCCTTGGTTGAAGGCCACGCCAAATGCTGACGCCAGCCGCGCCGCCTCGGCGATCGAAGCATTGGAAGCGGTGAGTCTCAAGTCAATCTGCGCTGGTGTTGGCTTGCTGTTGAGTGTTCCCGCTATCGATACGGGAGTTGATCCCAACTTGATCTGCGCCCGATGAATCTGGATTACGTCACTGCTCAAGTCGTCGGAAACCTCGTAGTTGAGCGCGATGGGGTAGCCGACGTTGACTTTGCGAATTTCTGCATTCTCCAGCCGGAGGTCTCCGCTGGAGACAATCTTGCCGCCGGAGTTTTGGACCTTGGTGTTGCCCGAGATCAGAGCATCGATTCCGTTGAGAGAGGCCGAATTTAAGAACTTCTGTACCGCTGCAAGCGAGACCTGCTCCATGCGCAGGCTTCCATCAAAATTTGTGTTGAGCAGGTCGGCCTGCTTGATCGGGCCGCCTTTGCCCTCCAAAAGAATTTCCTGCTTACCCTGGCCGGGCAGATGCGCCGTTGCCTTGATGGTAAATTGCTGGTCCGGGGCAAAATCGCTGACCGACAAATCGATATGGTCGTAAACTGCTCGCGACTGGTGCTTCTGGAAATCAGTGATCGCCACCTGGCCGTCGGTAATTTGCAGATTGGAAAGCTCGAACTGCCCCGCAGGCTTCGTGCTCGGCTGATTGGGCTCTGCTTGTGGCACGGTCGCAGGAGTCTTCCCGCTGGGCTTGCCGGGCTGCCCCAAAGTAGCGAAATTCCATTCTCCCTGGGCGTTGCGCACTAGCTCGATGTAGGGGCGTCGCAGCTCCAGAGAGTTAATCTCAACATCCTTGCGGATCAAGGGCAGGAGCTTGATGGAGACGGCCAGTTTTTCCGCCGTGGCGAAAGCGCGTCCTGTGTTGAAGTTTTTATCCTCGCCGATAACAGCGTTTTCTACCTGAAACGACGGAGGAAACAAGCTCAAGCTCATACGGCCGAGAGAAACTGGACGATCCAGCTTCTTCTCAAGCTGCGCCTGGATTTGGTCATGGTATTTGTTGACATCGATGAGGTGCGGCACAATCAGCGCCGCGCCCGCCACAAGCACTACGATGACGATGAGCGCAATCCCCAATCGTCGCAAACCCGATCTGCGCTTTCCTGATTTAGGCATTCGACCCTCCTCCGGCGAACCAGATACAGCGGAACCTGCAAAAAATAAAACAAGCGGAACTGACCAGCCGATTACAACGATGGATTGCGGCAAGACTGGTTCTTACAGAATAGTCTCTTCGACTGAAACAGGCTTTATTTAGTTGGAAGCAGAAGTGCCAAGTCGCGGTTGTACCCCTGACAGAACTCGGGTTTCTGATGATTGATTCCCTTGCTGTTTCCCTCTTCTCTTGCTAAACTTATGTTTTACAATCACTTACCTCACCTCAGAAGGTTTTTCACCGTGCAAAGCTACACCCGCCGTCAATTGAAAGAAGATAAATTCGCCTCAACCGCCCAGGGAGCAGTACATTGGGCGTCGGACCATCGCAGAAATGTAATATTCGCCGTGAGCGCAGTTCTGGTTATTGCTCTCGCGGTGGTTGGATATCTTTTCTGGAACAATCGGCAGACGGACCAAGCCAATGTTCTTTTAGGAAAAGCAGAGAAGACGTTTCTGGCTCCGCTTCGGGCAGCGGGAATTCCTGCCACACCCAATGAGCCGAGTTTTTCCAGCTTCGCCGAGCGCGGCAAGCAGGCGGAAAAGGAATTCAAGGCAGTTGCGGATCAATTTCCTCATACTAAACCCGGCAAGATCGCGCGTTATATGCAGGCTGTAGCAACGATGCAGGCGGGTGAAACCGCCACCGCTGAAAAGGAACTGAAAGCAGTCGCCGACTCTGGAGACAAGGACACGGCCTCGCTCGCCAAATTCGCGCTTGCCTCCCTCTACGTTTCGACCAACCGGCCAGCAGACGCAGCCAAGATATACAAGGACCTGTCCGATCATCCCAGCGCCGCGATTTCCAAACCGCACGCCCAATTAGCGCTGGCTGAAATGTACGAGACGACCGATCCCAAGCAGGCCACACTGCTCTATCAGCAGATCGCGAAGGAAAATCCCGACACCCCCGCAGCTCAGTTTGCTCGTTCGAAAAGCGGTAACGCCGGGAATGCTCCGCGCTGAAGGGAAGCACTCAGCATTCAGCAATCAGCATTCAGCCAAACCCGGAGCCTCCTTCTCCTCGTGATTTGACCGTGTAGAAAAGTATCTTTCGTGAAAACTTGTAGCAGGGCATGACTTTAGAGATACTACTATTATCTTGACCAGGAGCTTGCAAATCCGCCCAACTTCTGGTATAAGCAAAGAGCAGGAGTCAAACAATTCGCGTCATTCGCGAGGACGTTAACTGTCGTGGCTTATCGAACGGGGTTGGCGGAGCTATAGCAAAAACACTTGTTCTCGTTTGGCTGAAAGATTAGAAAGTCCTAACTCTAATTGATTTCCCTTTGGCGGAATTAGGTTGGATCCTGCCCCCCCGCCCCATCGTCAGCTTTTAACCAACTTTAAACCAACCTTTTGGCCATCAAGGCGAGTGTTCAAGGACCGATCGTGCATCTCCACCCTTGTAGCGGTGTAGCGGATAATATTCAAAATTCATCCAAGCCTCTCCAGCCAGAACCTGGCGACCAGTGGGTTTGCAGCAACCCGTAGCGTTGTAGCGGCAGATTCGCAAAATCTCTCAACAGGAATCTCCGGCCAGAAGCTAGCAGCCAGAAGCCAGCAGCACGCAGTAGCGATGTAGCGGCAAAATCCGCAGAAGAATTGCATTTTTGAGCCGCAGACGTGATGATTACAATGGAGTTCAACTGATCTGGAGGGTTGTCGATGGCCATTCCTGTTCTTAAACCTACCGTAGCGCGTGACGAAAAATTTGCCGGCGTAACCTACCATATTGAGGGAGAACTGGTTCCGGTACTTCATCTGG
>DASZEU010000268.1:0-18021 GCA_035940535.1 Candidatus Angelobacter sp. | reverse complement strand
TTCAGCGGTAGTGAAGACGATGTGGAGCAGACAGCACAGATAGCTGTGAGACATAAAATTCAGCCGTCCCTAACGGGACTCCCATTGGATTGGAAGGTAACCCAGCATTGGGTTCGGCGCCTGACAGCGCCGAACCATGCTGGGCTACTGTCAATACGGTTCCACTTAAGCTTTTGATGAACCTTTTCGATCAATAGCTTTAGTGCAGAGACAACCGAAAATCTGTGCCGCCCCGTTGGGGCTTGTCATTTATCTCTAATCTTTTCCCAGCGTTCACACGCTGGGCTAACTTCTTAGTGCGCCTCCGGCGCTGACCATCTGAGTCCTGACAACTTCGAATTCCTTAAGTGAACCGTATTGGGGCTACTGTCAGACGTCCCCTTCGGGGACTTAACCCCGCAAAATCGTGAGTACAAATGTAGAAACTCCAGCGCCAGCTTCGCTGGCTTTGGCGAATATCCTATTGCTTGTCTTTGTGCCCTGTCTAAAAATGTACAAACTCCAGGGCACCAATAAATTTGTGCCCTGGCACAAACTTATTTTTAAAACACGCTCGAGCCGTTTTTGCAATCTATACTCTGGGTTGTCCTACCCGAGTTTCCCGGAGCCCAGCGATTGACTCAAGACGCTATAACCCTGTACTTTTCTGAGATTACTCAATTATAAAAATCTGAGGTGGGGTTTGAAACATAAGCACCAAGGCGAAGGCATCGACCGTAAGCTGCATGATCCCGTAAAGGACAAGTTGTCTCCTGTATTTCCGCTGGATCTCTCCAAGGCCAAGAACATCAATGACTTGGTGCGAGGCATGGCCGACACCGCTTTCACGGGACGCCAACTCGGAGAAGCAGTGGATGTCTTGGAAGCCATGGCGCGCGATCGTGATTGCTTCGTCGTAATGACGCTCGCAGGCGCAATGACGGTGGCCAAACAGGGATTGATTGTTTGCGATCTGGTTGACAAAGGCTTGGTGAACGCCATCGTTTCCACCGGCGCCCTCATGGCCCACGGGCTGGTCGAAGCAACCGGGTGCAAACACTATCGCTACGATCCTCGCATGAACGACGTTCAGCTCTACGAGGCCGGTTACAACCGGGTCTACGACACCCTGGAGCCGGAGCAGAACCTCGACCACGTTGAGCTGGTCATGGAAGAAGTCTTGGCCAACTGGAATGCCGATGAAACATTATGCTCCTGGAGGCTAAACCAGGAGATTGGAAGGCACTTGAAAAAGCACACCAAAGGAAGGGGCATACTGAAGTCGGCTTTTGAGAAAAACGTTCCAGTGTTTGTGCCCGCCTTTACCGATTCTGAATTGGGCCTGGATGTGGCCCTGGCGAACCGCATGAGAGATCGGGAAGGCCAGCCGCACCTCCATTACGATCCCTTTCTTGATTTGAATCATTTTGCTGAAACCCTGCTCCAGCAGAAGAGGATTGGCATTTTTACCATCGGCGGAGGAGTGCCGCGCAACTGGGCCCAGCAGTTTGGTCCTTACTGTGAATTGCGTGTGCGGCGCGCCGGAGAAAATGTTGAATTAAAAAGATACCACTATGGAGTCAGGATCTGTCCTGAACCGGTGCATTGGGGAGGGCTTTCCGGTTCACCCTATAGCGAAGCCATTTCCTGGGGCAAATTTGTCCCCCCTGCCGAAGGTGGGCGCTTTGGCGAGGTCTTTGTCGATGCAACCGTAGGTCTGCCCATCATGGTGGGGGCGCTTTTGCAGCGGCTGGGGAAGGGCTACAAAAAGCCCTCGCTCAACGCTACAAAACCCCCCAGCCGCAAGCGCTGAAAAGTAGTGAAGTACGCCGAAGCCCTCATTCAAAAACTAGAATCGCTGCCGCAATCACAGTGGTCCAGAGTCCGCGTTTATCGCCCACGGCAGTCTGGGTAGCATTCGTGGTGCGGACAATCTTATTGGAGATTCGGTAAATCTCCTTCTTTTCGTCCCAGGATTTGTCCGGATCAAACTCCACATCAAGCGTGGTGGCCAGCATCTCTGCCGCCAACTCTTCTGCGTATTCGCCAGCGATATTGTCAGGCTCGCCAAAGGAGTGATGCTCGCTGAGATAACCGTAGGTGCTTCGGTCAGCCGGAATCGCTAATCCAATGCTGGCAGCAGTAAGGCGGTGGGGTTCTCGCGTGGAGTTTTCAGCAACCACGGCAAAGGTTACTTCGCCAGGATGAAGCAGCCTTACACCCTCCTTGCGGGAGATCAGTTTGCAGTTAGGTGGAAAAATGGATGAGACCCGTACCAAGTTCAGCGCGGCAATCCCGGCATCGCGCAATGCCATCTCAAAAGATGTTAGGCGCTCTTTGTGCTTGCCCACACCTTTAGTCAAGAAGATGCGGTTGGGCACCATGTTTATCCCCAATGTAATTGCCTCCGGAAAAAGGGTTGTGATGGCTGAATAAAAAAAATAACACACGAAGTCAGTCAGCCGTAAAAAATTCCGCAATTATTTTCTCCCAAGCCCCAACGAACGGGTGAGTGGAGTCAATCCGCTCCGCGCAGCCTGCCATTTGAGGCTGGTGATGGGCCAAGTCCAAGCGGTTTGTGTCCTTTGGCCGGCTTAAAAGGCGCCGAAGGTGCTACTTTCCGTCAGGACCTTCGGAACGCTTCAACAGCTCTGCCAAATGTTCTTGCCAGATTGCCGGGAGGGAATGCGTCCCGTGTCCGCGAGTCTGATCTGTGATCGGCAGCACCACCAGCTTGCCCTTCCTCACCCGGCGGATGTCGGCATCAATGATCTTCAATTCCGGCGGATTGATGAGATCGTCGGCCGAATTGATGGCCGTCAGCGGGGCCACGATCTTCTCTAGTTGTGGCTCCGGATTGTAGTTTCTAGAGGCGTCAAAGTAGTAGAGCATGTCATTGGCGTCGGTGGTTTTTACGCGGGTGGAGATGTAGTTGTCTAAGAACGCGTCTGCCTTTTCCCGCGTCGGCGATTGCTTTTGCATCTGCAAAGGGCTGCTGCCCATCAGCAGTAAGATATCGAGCGCACATACCAAGCCATGGGGAGGTTTGGCGTACTCGCCATTGTTCCACTCCGGGTCGGTGCGGATCGCCTGCATGATCATCTTCCTCATCATACGGTTGCGCCCGGCAATCTCAACTGGCTGGCTGGCCAGCGGCATCAGGGCGTCCATGAACTCTGGGTGTTGTTCACCCCACAACCAGGTATGCATCCCTCCCATGGAAGTTCCCATGACGAGCCGGAGGTGGTTCACACCCAGACCTTCGGTGAGCATCCGGTATTGCAGCGCGATCATGTCGTCGTATTCATAGTGGGGAAAGCGCGTATGCTGGCCGTCACTTGGCTTGCTCGATTGCCCATGGCCAACGTTGTCTGGAAGAACGATAAAGTACTTGGTGGCATCCAGCAGTTGGCCGGGGCCAAACAGCACCCCGCCGAAATTCTGGTTGAGGAACTGCATCCCGGTTCCGCCTGTGCCATGCAAAATAAGTACGGCGTTGCGTACTGTTCCATGGGCGTCTTTTTGTGGCGTACCTAACGTGTAATAGTGCAGCTTGACCTCTGCCATACGCTCGCCCGATTTGAACTGAAAATCCTTGACAACAAAGTTCCCCTGCTGGGGCGCTGGATAGTCGGCGGCCAGGGCCGAGGCAACAGAAACCAAAGCAGAAACCAAGACGAGAAATGGTCGAAGGAGTTTCATTATGATCTCCTGTTTGTATTGATAAAACTCAAAAGGCTAAATCATTGGCGTACCAGTGTAGCCGAGACTTTGAACCTTCCGCACCCACGACCCGGATTCGACAAATTTTGACATCAAGATATAATGGCCCCCCAAACTCAAATATTCCAAGGAGACACCATGCTGGACCGCCGGGATTTTCTCGCCGTCTGTTCGCGCTTCGGACTTACTACCACCTTGCTGCCTGGAGTCCTCTGGGCCATGGCTGACGAAAAAGGCAAAATCACCCGCGAGATGATTGATAACGCCGCCGCGATTGCCGATGTCCACATCCTTGATGAATACAAAGAGATGATGCTGGACTCCTTGACCACTTACGCCAAGGATTATGAAGCCATTTATGCGCTGAAAATTCCTAACCAAGTGGCTCCGGCGGTGATTTTCGATCCTGTATTGCCGGGGATGAAGCTGCAGACCGAGAAACGGCCAATGAAAATTTCTCCCACGCCTAGCGTGAATTCCAGTGCCCCTAAGAACCTCGAAGACATAGCATTCTACTCTGTGCGCCAGCTTGCAGAACTTGTCCGTCGCCGTAAGGTTTCGTCCAGCGCGCTGACCCAGATGTATCTTGAACGGCTGAAGCGCTACGATCCCGTTTTGAAATTCGTCATCACGCTTACCGAAGATCGCGCCTTGGCCCAAGCCAAAGAAGCCGATCGCGAGATTACTTCGGGAAAGTACCGCGGGCCACTCCATGGGATTCCCTGGGGAGCAAAAGACCTGCTGGCTGTTAAAGGCTATCGCACCACCTGGGGCGCGGGTGGCTTTGAGGACCAAAAGATCGACGAGGACGCCACCGTAGTGCAACGCCTGGATGCCGCCGGCGCGGTACTCGTGGCCAAACTGACGCTTGGCGCCCTCGCACAGGGCGATAAATGGTTCGGGGGCATGACCCGTAATCCCTGGAACACTAAACAGGGCTCCAGCGGGTCGTCCGCTGGCTCGGCTTCGGCCACAGCCGCGGGATGTGTGGCTTTTGCCATTGGCTCAGAAACTCTAGGATCCATTTCTTCCCCATCCACGCGCTGCGGCACTACTGGACTCCGCCCAACCTTCGGACTCGTGCCTCGTACGGGAGCCATGGCCCTTTCCTGGACCATGGACAAACTTGGCCCTATCTGCCGCGCAGTGGAAGACTGCGCCATTGTGCTGAGCACAATTCACGGGCCCGACGGCCATGATCGCACCGTTCACCTTGCGGCCTTCAACTGGGACGCCAACCTCGATTGGCGCAAACTCCGGGTCGGTTACCTGAAGAATGATTTTGAGCTGCAACCAACCAATCAACCTGAGCCTCCCAAGGACGAAAAAGAGGCCACGCCTGAAGAGATGAAGAAGCGCGAAGAAGACAAGGCCAACCGGGCGTTGGCTCGCGCAAGGCGCGTCTATGATAAAGCGTTTGAAGACGCTGCCCTGGAAAAACTTCGCAAGATGGGAATCAATCTGATTCCCGTGGAACTGCCCAAATTCCCGTATCAATCGATGGTTCCGATTTTACTGGCAGAAGGCGCTGCGGCTTTTGACGATCTTACCCGCAGCGGCCGCGACAAACTGCTAACCCAGCAGACGAAGGACGACTGGCCTAATACTTTCCGTAGCGCGCGTTTTATTCCCGCAGTCGAATACATTCAGGCAAACCGCGCTCGCATGATGGCCATGGAGGCTGTGAATAAGGCTTTCGAAAATGTGGACGTAATCGTCGCTCCCACCGGTAGCACCCAGTTGGTAGTTACGAACTTGACCGGGCATCCGGCAGTAATACTGCCCAACGGCATTCGCGGCGACGATGCCCCCAAACCGCGCGTTCGCGAGAACGGCGAACTGGACCCGGGTGGCCCCGGAACCCCCGTCAGCCTGACCTTTTTGGGACAAATTTACGGCGAAGCCAAGCTGCTAGCTCTCGCCAAGGCATACCAGGATGGAACTGACTTTCATCTGAAACACCCCAAATTGGAAAGTTAGGAAATTGCGAGAGGTTTGCCGTAGCGCAACTATTAATTAGTAATTTCTAATTTTATTATTGAATTGATATTAGCTTTATGTAGAATCTGCTCTTCCGCGAAGGGGTTTGGACAGGAGCAAGTTTGTCTCCTATTCCAACATACATTAAAAAAATATAATAAAACGAAAGTAAAAAGACCCTTATGAATACTCTGCGTCTGTGTATTTTTGCCACGATCTTAGGTGGCCACAGTTCCCCTCAACCTCAACCTTCAATGTCGTTTGACGTGGGAGTGTCTTGCGTTAGCCAGAACTCAGTTAGGTTCTGGCCGCATACATAAGGAGGCGATTGTGAATAAAAAGCAGGACAAAGGATTTTTTGGCCAGGCACGTCATATTTGCAAACAAATCACAAAATGCTTCGGCGATGCGGCAATCCTCGTTTTAGCTGGACGAGAATTATGGCGATTAATCGTTGGCCACTGAACAGCATGAACAGGAATAGATTTTTGCGCACGATGACGCCGCCAAATCGAGCGTGCGGTGAGTTAGACCGGGTGACCCAACCAAACTCCCGTGAGCATGGCCATCCTGGAACAACTTTGCGCTGCTGGCCAGTTGGGAAAAGCGTTCCAGGATGGGCCGGACATTCATCTGAAAACATCCGAAATCGGAAAGGTTAGAAATGATTAAATCATGTCCGTTTGCAGCATCCACCCATGGGGAACGATTGAATAGCAATACTACTACTATGATAAATACCAACGCGGATGGTCGCATTTAAGTATTAGTAATTATTAATTTTTCTCTTGCAATCGCGTCAATTCTAGGTGAGAATGACTCCGCTTCAAATGTGGATAAACCTCATGGAAGCAAGCTGTGTGTTCCCCATTTCCAACACACATTAAAAAACTATAATAAAAGGAAAATCAAAGACCCTTATGAATACTCTGCGTCTGTGTATCTTCGCCGCCATTTTGGTGGCCACAGTTTCCCCCTCAACCTCAACCTCAAACCTGATGTTAAAGTCTACCCAGATATCTTTTGACGGCCCGTGCCCTGGTTGTCCGCCTCCTTTCTGTCCTCCCAATACGACATGCAATTAGAAAAAGTTCGACGAGCCCTTGTCAGTAACAAATTTTCGTTTTGAATTTTGGGCCAGCCTGATAGGCTGGCTCCAGAATTCATGTCTGCGGTAAAGATTTCGGAAATTGCCGGTTGGCTGGCCGTATTGCTCCTCGCAATGATCGTGGCAGTTTTTCTTTGGAGAAAACTGTACCGCAGGTTCCCTTTGTTCTTCGGCTACGTTGTCCTCACCGAGCTGGTCACTGTGGTTCGGTTTGTTGCTTTCCGCGTCTCGCAGCAGCTCCACTCGGACCGGCTCTATTATTATGCCTATTGGACCTCTGACGTCGTTCTTACGGTGTTTGCCTTTCTTGCGTTGTACGAATTGTTTATTGGAAATCTCTTTGCCCGGTTTCACAAAGTACGCGTTTATCGTTTCCTCTTTCCCTTGGCCGCTATACTGATGCTCGGCTTCACGGGGGTGGCCGCTCTCTATGCTCCAAAGGGCTCGGTCTTTCCTGTTGCCGCGCGGACCTACGATCTCCTGCGGGCCTTGGTGCTCATGTTTTTCGGGCTTCTGGTGCTGTTTATGGGACGCGAGTGGAAAAGGCATGAGTTTGCCATCGCTCTCGGTTTCGGCATTTACGCCTCTGCCTTGTCGGCTTACGCCGCATATTCAACGAAAAAGCACTATGGGCCAACCCCGCGCGCATACGCGCTCTTGTCGATCGCCTACGCTGTCGTATGTCTTATATGGCTGGTTGGTTTTTGGGGCTCAGAAAAGCTTGAGCCAAACTCCGAAGGTATGGCTGATCCTGAATTATTGAATGAAGCCAAAAAATGGGAGGGCGCTCTTAAAGGCTGGTTGTCTCCGACAAAAAAGCGGCAATAGCTTACAAGCTGTGCACCAGGGCCTCTCGAAAATCACTGTCCTTCAGACTCGTAAGACCCTCAGCTTTGGCCCGCAAGGCTTGGTAAGCAGGAATCAGGCTGGAACTCATCAGATCATGAATGTCCGAAACCTTGGGAAGCGAGACGAACGACACTGCATACAGTCCGAGCAGACGCCAAAGAAAGAGCACGGTCAAGCCAACGAAGGTGTAGAGGCGTACGTGGACACCGGCATCAATCAATTCCTGGCCCTGCTCAGCGACTAGCGTGTTTGTGCTATGGATTCGGCTGTAGCCTACCCGCTGCAAGAGCGCGGCATTATGGCTCATGCGGCGCAAATACTCCACGGTCTGACGGGCTCGCTTGCGGCGAAGCCTTTGAAAATCCTGTTTCGAAGTTGTGTGCCTGGAAGCCGCCTCGTTTTGCGGATCAATCAACTCCGATAGCGCCTCTATATCAACTGGCAAAAGAAATGGAACCACATCGCTCAAGTCAACCTGCGGGCGTTTCTTTCTGCGCACATTGATGTATGCCGCGTAAAAAAACAGCAGGAGCAACGCTGCCGAGAGAATGATCCAGATCGCAAATAGGTAATTGGACATTATGGCCAACTAGGTACATCCGCCTAAAATGAGTATACAATGTAAGCCAACAAACTATTTTCGTCAATAGAAAGTTAAGGGTTTATTAAATTTAATCTTCCGAAATGGAAAACTTTGGTAACTAATCGATTCACTGAGTTTCCCCCACAAAGCTAAAGAATATGGAGGGTCAGCGAACCTGCTGCTAGTAGTCGCAACTCATTGAAAACACACCTCATTCTGCAAGTCCATTTCTAAGATAGCATTTTCATTACCACGGACGAATCGGCGTCAGCAGCAGGGTTTCAGCTCCCAGAAGGGTACGCTGCAGTCTGATGCCAAATATTTCGATTCTATTGATTTTCTCCAACCTTCTCTGGTTTCGACAAAATGATTGCCGGAACTTCCTCCTTGCGCACCACATCGTTGTAAGCTGGAACGTCTGTGCTCAATATTTGCTTCCACTTGGTTAATTGCTGATCTAGCTGTTTGCTTAACATCTCAAAGACGTCATAAGACGCTTGTGTGGGAGCAGAGTCCGCGCTGGCCACGACTCCGCCTAGTGCCACCAGTTGGTTGTTCAGCCGGATGGGATAGTTCAGCACATCCTGGCTGCTCTTTGCCTTGGTCTGGATCAGCGCCTCCTCCACCTCCGTCATTTTCTTATCGAGTTGCTTGCCGGCATCGGCAATGACTTTCGCATGAGGATTATTCTCCAGGCGTTTATTCAACGCAGTGATCTGGCCGCGGATGTCGCGGATCTGATTAACTGCATCGTGGGTTTGAGTAACCCGCTCACGAATCTTTGTGAGCAGATCAAACTGCTTCTCCAGGTCTTGCAGCGTGGCTTTCGAGCGAGGATCAGCCTTAATTTCCAGTGGGGCAGTCGATGACTTGCCGTTTACTGTGAGTCTGACCTGATAGTTGCCGGGCAGGGCTTCGGGGCCATCCGTTGTTCCCGCCCACAGCGGAGAGTGTGGAACACGGCTGGCGCTCTCATAATGGAGGTCCCACACGAAGCGGTTCACGCCGGCTTCAGCGGGCAATGCGCGTTCTGGACGCGGGCCAAACCCCTCATCAGGCTCGTCTTCCTGGGCTTGTGGCTTGGGTGGGTACTTGCGAACCACCTGCCCCTTTTGGTCGAGGATTTCCAGGATAATCGGCGGATTTTTCGCGCCTGCCTCAGTTTCGACTGTTGCTGTTTCCTGATTCGGGGGTTCAGGAGATGCCGGTGGATGGGGCTGCCCCGGTTCCTTCCCTTGTGGTGAAGTCTGCGCGGTTGGCGCCCCAGCCGTGGTGGTCTTTTTGGCTTCTGGTTTTTTCAGTGCCGTCTTCAACGAGTAATAAATCACTGCGCCCGAAGGAGGGTTTTGTCCTAGAGCGCCTCCGCCCCCGAAGCCGCCAAAATCGGCCCGAATGGCAACGCTGGGCTGGTAAAGGTGTACATCTTCATTGGCGATCTGTGGAGTGTATTGCCGCAACGGCGCTAGATCGTCAAGAAGCCAGAATGATCGGCCGTGTGTGGCAACAACCAAGTCGTTTCCGTGGACAATGAGATCGTTCACAGGCGAGATCGGCAAGTTGAGCTGCAGAGGCTGCCAATTCGCTCCATCATCGAAGGAGACGTACACTCCACGTTCCGTCCCTGCATACAGCAGCCCTTTGCGCTTGATATCTTCGCGGATAGCATGAACGTAGGCTTCGGAAGGAATGCCATTGCTGATGCTGGTCCAGGTCTTGCCGAAGTCGGTGGTCTTGAACGCGTAGGGAGCGAAGTCATCCATTCTGTGCCGCTCCACTGCGATATATGCCGTGCCTGCCTGAAAAGGAGATGCCTCGATCATGCTGACTGTCCCCCACTCCGGCATACCTTTAGGAGTAACGTTCGACCAGTTCTTGCCGTCGCTGGTAACGTGCACCAAGCCATCGTCGGACCCTGCCCAGATCAGATCTTTTTGCAACGGCGATTCCACTACCGAAAATATGGTGTCGTAGACCTCGATGCCGGTGTTGTCCTTGGTAATCGGGCCGCCTGCCGCCTGCTGTTTGCTCTTGTCATTGCGAGTCAGGTCAGGGCTGATGATCTGCCAAGTCATCCCCTGGTCTGTGGTTTTGAACAACACTTGTGCGGCGAAGTACAAGGCATTGGGATCATGCGGCGAGAAAACAATCGGTTCCGTCCATTGGAAGCGGTATTTCTGGTCCACGGCAGCGGAGCCAATCGGGTTCAGCGGCCAGGGTGTGACATTCTTGGTCTCTCCCGTGTGGTGATCATCCCTGGTGATCGCGCCACCATAAGAACCGGCGTAGACGATTTCGGGATCATGCGGATCGGGAGCTATGTATCCGCTCTCTCCCCCGCCGACAGCATACCAATCCGGACGATCAATTCCACCCCGGTCGCTCGCAGTAGCGGTACCCACCGTGCTGTTGTCCTGCTGCGCGCCATAAACAAAGTAGGGGAAGCGATTATCGGCAATCACATGATAGAACTGGGCCGTCGGCTGGTTTCCCTGGGTAGTCCAGCTTGCGCCTCCGTTGGTGCTTACATTGGCGCCGCCGTCATTGGACTCAATCATCCGGTCAGGATCATTGGGATCGATCCACAGCCCGTGATTGTCACCATGAGGAACGCGGATGGGCCTGAAAGTTTTTCCGCCATCATTGGAGCGGTACATTCCTGTATTGAGAACGTACACCCCATCCAGCGCGCGTGGATCGGCAAAAACATGCGTGTAGTAAAAAGCCCGCTGGCGATAACGACGGTCGTCATTTACCAGTGTCCAGTTTTCGCCGCCATCATCGGAACGGAACAAACCGCCCTTATCTGCCTCGATCAGCGCCCAGACGCGGTTCCCGTTTCCATAAGCGACCGCTACGCCAATTCGGCCGATGGTGCCGCTGGGCAGTCCGTGGGCCTCCAGCCTCTTCCAGGTGGAACCACCGTCGGTAGAGCGATAGAGTCCGCTACCGGGGCCACCG
This sequence comes from Candidatus Angelobacter sp., assembly GCA_035940535.1. Lineage (GTDB taxonomy): Bacteria > Acidobacteriota > Terriglobia > Terriglobales > Acidobacteriaceae > Angelobacter. Next base: position 6,841 of record DASZEU010000268.1, on the reverse strand, counting down.
CTATCCATCCCCCAGGGAGAGCGTCGCGCCTGCCACAATCCGGCAAAGAGAATATTGGGATTACTGGGATCGAATACCACGTCAATGCCGCCCGTGTTTTCGTCTTTGTATAAGACTTTCGTCCAACTCTTGCCGCCGTCTGTAGTACGAAAAATGCCGCGCTCCACGTTGGGGCCAAAAGGATGTCCCAGCGCTGCCACGAAAACAATGTCGGGGTTCTTCGGATGAACAATGATCCGGCCGATGGCGCGTGTGTCTTTGAGTCCCGCAAAGGACCAGTTTTTACCTGCGTCCATCGATTTGTAAACACCATTCCCTGAGATGATGTTGCCGCGAATGCAGGCTTCACCGGTAGCCGCGTAGACTACATTCGGATCGGATGCCGATACGGCAATGCTGCCAATGGAGGCCGCCATATCTTTGACCTTATCGGTCACCGGACGCCACGTCAGCCCGCCATCGGTGCTCTTCCAGACTCCGCCACCAACGCCGCCGAAATAGTATGTATGCGGGTTCCCAACCACGCCGGTGACCGCCAGCACGCGCCCACCGCGAAACGGCCCAATGGATCGCCACCGCAATCCGTGCCATGGACCTTTCTGGTCGTCCTGTTCCTCTGCCTCGGATGCGGGCGCGCTCGGAGCCGACTCTGGCTTGGCTGCACTCGGTTGTTCCGCCGCGGAGCGTTGCGCAGCTTGTCGTGGCTCTGCGCTTTTCTTTGGATTTTTATTGGCTTGGGCAAACGACAAGGTGGCCAGCAACAGAACCGTCATGAACAGCAATCGCCCCCGGCTGTGAGTAGCGGATAAACTGAGCAACATTTTGGAGAATACCTCGCAAATTTTAAGACAAATGTGAACCGCACATCCTAAATTTCTTTACGCAATTTTGCGAGTGAATTGAGAGGGTGCTTGAATTCAGAGACGCCCAACCTATTGACGCGCGCCGGTGAGTCAGATATAAATCAGATCGTCTGATGTCTGGGAAGTGCGGTGAGAAGCCGCCACTGCCCCGCAACTGTAAACGTCGAGAACTGAGCTTAGTGCCACTGGGATTCACTGGGAAGGCGCTCAGATCGTTGAGACGTAAGTCAGGAGACCAGCCAGACCCCCGTCATTTGGGTGTTTCCTGCTCCGAGGGCGAACAGGACAGCTCCTTAGCTTGATTCAATAGCTGATTTGTCCCTCTATTTTGATCGCCATGACCCATCCTCACAAATCAATCACGCTGGTCCTCGGCGGCGCCCGGAGCGGCAAAAGCAGATATGCCCAGCAGCTTGCCTCGGTCTGGGAGAAAGTCACATTTATTGCCACGGCCCAGCCTTGCGACGACGAGATGCGAACAAGAATTGAGCGGCATCGCCAGGAGCGGCCGGCAACTTGGCCCACGGTGGAGGTGCAGGTTGATCTCGATTCTGCAATTGCCGAGCATGGTCCGATGTCCGAAATTTTGTTAGTCGATTGTCTGGCGTTGTATGCCTCCAACCTGATGACCGCGGAGCACAACAACGAAGAAAGGATCCTGGAGCGGGTCAATCGTCTATGCGAGGCCCTAAGGTCCGCCGAGTCGTCGGTAATATTGGTCTCCAACGAAGTCGGCAGCGGCGTTCATCCCTCTCATCCTAGTGGCAGATTTTTTCGAGATCTGCTGGGACGAATCAACCAGCAAGTAGCGCAACATGCCGACCATGTATTGCTCATGGTCGCCGGCATTCCGTTGCCCGTTAAGGGCCAAGTGCCATAATGCGTAATAAAACGCTAGCGTCGATTGCAGTGCTAATCGCGGGCTTCTGCTCCTGCTCATGGGCGCAGCGCCAGGTCCAGGATGAGCTTGGCCGAACCATGACCATCCCTGAGAAGCCGCATCGCGTGGTGTGCCTTACACCTAGCGTTACCGATACTGTCTACACGCTGGGAGCGGGTGATGAGGTAGTCGGTGTGAGCGATTACACCAAATACCCAGCCGAAGCATTGAAGAAACCGAGTGTGGGCCAAGTGTTGAATCCGTCGATCGAAGCTGTAGTTGCTTTGCATCCAGACTTGGCCATTGGAGTTGGAGATCTGAACACCGAGGTCGCCGTCCTCAAGATCGAGAGACTGGGCATTCCAGTGTTCCTGGTGGTTCCGCACGGAATCGGCGGGATTTATCGGTCGATTGAAAATATTGGCAAGGTGCTCAATCGAGAGCGGGAAGCTCGCGAACTGGTGTCGAGCCTGCGCGCCCGTGAAGAGGCAGTGCGCAAGCGCGTAAGCGGCAAGCCGCCAGTGCGTGTGTTTATGCCTCTGTCGGATGATCCGGTCATCACCATCGGCAAGAACGCGTTCTTGACCGAATTGATTACCGCTGCCGGAGGAAGATCGGTTACCGACGATCTTGCCCAGGATTGGCCCAACATCAACATGGAGGCCGTTCTCGTCCGCCAACCCGATTACCTTTTGCTCATCGAAGGCTCGCCCCTGACCATCGGCGACCTGAGGAAGAGGCCAGGATGGAAGAACCTGGTTTGTGTCCAGCAAAACCGGATTTTTTACGTTGATGACCGGATGAATTATTCCAGTCCATTGGTATTCGGCGCTTTAGAAAGCCTGGCAAAACAGTTTCACCCATAAGGACTGGAAATCTGAGAAAGGACTTTGCGGAAATATGGAAATCATTCAAAGGGGCAGCCAAACAACAGCCCTGCTGCTCTTTCTTATGTTTCTCACCCTGCCAGTTTTTGCCGCCGATACCGGCACATTGCGAGGCACTGTGACTGATCCCCTGGCCGCAGTCATCCAGGGTGCCAAGGTGGAACTGCTGCATGACGGAAAACAGATAAGCTCGATCACCACTGGCCAGGACGGTAAATTCCAATTCACTTCACTGGCGCCGGGCCATTACCGCGTCCGTGCCGTTGCCCCAACCTTTGCATCCCAAGACAGCCCGACGATTTATGTAGGCGGCGGAAATTCTGCCGAGGTCAATCTCACGCTCGGTTTGGGCACAATCTCTCAGCAGATCGTCGTTTCTTCAACCGGAACAGAAGTCCCTCTCTCGCAAGTTGGGGCCTCAGTCTCCGTGATATCGAACGACCAGTTTCAAGACAAGCTGGACTTATTGGAGCCATTGCGCCAGGCGCCGGGCGCGCAGATTCTCCAGGGGGGCCAGCGAGGTGGAATCACCGCTCTTTTTGTCCGAGGAGGAAATCCCAACGCAAACAAAGTGCTGTTGGATGGAATTCCCATGAATGATATCGGTGGATTAGTGGAATTCGCCAATATTGCCACCGCCGGAGTAGAACAGGTTGAGTTCCTGCGCGGGCCCAACAGCGTGCTCTACGGATCAGATGCCTTGGCCAGTGTGGTTAACTTGACCACCCGCCGGGGAACAACTCCCTTGCCAGAGATTAGCTACGCTTTCGATGGCGGTAATTTCAATTCTTGGCGGCATGATGCTTCGTTGGCCGGTGCTTTTCACCAATTTGATTATGTTGCAGAGTTCATGCGCTTTGATACCGGCAACAGTTTGCCCAACAACTCTTTTCACAACGGCACATATCTGGGGAATTTCGGCTGGACACCCAATGCCTCTACCGATGTGCGCATTACCGCCCGCCACACCACCGCGGCTGTCGGAGTTCCCAACGCGATTGAACTGTTTGCCATTCCTGACAACTCGTTTCAGAGAGAGCAAGATACCTATTTGGGAGTAACTGCTCAAAACCAGACCACCTCCCGATGGCACAACCTGTTTCGTTACGGCGCAACCCGGCTGCGTTCCCAATTCGAGAATCCTTCTCCCACGGGAATTCCTTTTGACCCATTCGGCTTTGGCCCGAATTTTCTAGGACAGATGGTGACCCTCCATGGCGCGAATGGTTTCACCACCACTGGCCAGGCAATTCTGGATTTTGGCGGAGTCTATCCAATCCTGTCCAGCTCATCCAGCAAGCGCGACTTTGCTTATTTGCAATCAGACTACACTTTAAGCCAGCATCTAACGGCGCTCTTCGGATTCCGCTACGAGAATGAGCGCGGATTTACACTCGCCTCTGGCCAGAAGACCTCCACCACTCGCAACAATTTCAGCTATACGGCCCAATTCCAGGGCAGTCTGGGGAGTCGCGCTTTTGCCACAGCAGGAGCTGGCATCGAAGACAACGCCATCTTCGGAGTTGCAGTGACTCCGCGTGTTTCTCTTGCTTATTACCTCGTTCGGCCAAGGTCAAGCGGACTGCTCAACGGTACCAAGCTTAAGTTCAACTATGGGCAGGGAATTAAGGAGCCAAGCATCTTTGAGGAGAGCACATCGCTCTTCAGTCTGTTGTCGCAGCTTCCCGGCGGAACGCAATTGATCTCCCAGTTTCACGTCGCTCCCATTGGAGCGGAGCGCTCTCGCAGCTTTGATTTTGGTTTTGAGCAGCTTACATGGAATGGCCGCACCAAGCTGAACGTTACCTTCTTCTACAACCGATTTACCAACCAGGTGGAGTTTGTGAACAACACTGCTCTGCCGCAGCTAGGTGTTCCTGTGTCGGTCGCGGCCGCTACAACTTTCGGCGCAACCGTCAATTCAGCGGACACCCGCGCTTTGGGAGCCGAGACCGAACTGGAATTCAACTTTGGCCATGGCTTCAGCGCCAGGGCTGCATATACTTATCTTGATGCAGTGGTGCAGAGATCGTTCAGCAGCGACAATCTTGCCCCGTCCTTCAATCCGAACTTTCCCGCTATTCCCATTGGCGCATTCTCGCCGCTGGTCGGCAACCGCCCGTTCCGCCGCGCCCCGCATACCGGAAGTTTTTTCCTCGGCTACTCCAAACCAAAATTTACAGTTTCGTTGAGCGGCTACCTGGTGAGCCGGCGTGATGACAGCACTTTTCTCTCCGACGCCTTCTTCAACAACATCACCACCGTGCTCCTGCCCAATCGCAATCTGGCTCCGGCTTATCAGAAGATTGATTTCGGCGGCAGCTATCGGTTGAACCATCGGCTCTCTTTCTATAGCAGCGTGGAAAATCTAGCCAATGAACACTACGACGCAGCCTTCGGTTTTCCCGCACTGCCGCTTACATTTCGGACAGGATTCAAAATTACCCTTGGAGGCGAGTCTTGGAGATAGACCAGGAAAACGAACGCGCCTCCAAAGCAATGGCAGCGGGTCGTCCGGCCTTCTCCCGTTTCCTGCTGGTGATCGTTGGGCTGGTTTTGTTGCTCCTGGTGGTAGTGCTGGCTGGCACTGCGGTCGGCGCTGTTCCGGTCAAAGTTAGGAGCGTGGTGTCCATGCTTTTTCAGCGAGGCTCCTTCGGACACCGCTCCTGGACTGCCGCGGAAGAAGTCATCGTCTTTCAGATACGGCTCCCGCGCCTCGTCGCGTCCGCTCTGGTCGGCGGTGCGCTCTCCGCGGCAGGAGTTTTATTTCAAGGCCTCTTCCGCAACCCTCTCGCCGATCCTTATGTGATTGGCTCACAAGGTGGCGCAGCTCTGGGGGCCTCCATTGCTATCCTCTTGCTTCCCCATTTTTCGATTTTGGGTTTTAGTGCCACAGCATCATTGGCCTTCGTCGGTTCAGTGCTGACCATGGCCGTAGTCTATTGGCTGGCCCGCGTCGGCGGACGCACCCCGATCGTCACTTTGCTCCTCGCCGGCTTCGCGCTCAGCACCATCCTGAGTTATTCGACCACATTTTTCATGTACCTGAATCCACGATCAGAACTGGCCACCCGAATGCTAATTACCTGGATGCATGGAGCCATCTCCATTTCGGAATGGCCGCAAATTGCCGTGATTAGCGTTCTGGTCGCGGCGGGTGTGATTTTGTCTCTGCCGCTGGCGCGCGCCTTGAATGCGCTCAGTCTCGGGGAAGAGTATGCCGAGCAGCTAGGCGTGCGCGTCGAGTTGGCGCGTGTAGGCGTAATTGCCGTTGGTTCGCTTCTCACTGCCGCTGCGGTTTCTTTGGGCGGTCTGATCGGATTTGTCGGCCTGATCGTCCCTCACTTTTGCCGGTTGCTTCAGGGTCCGGATCACCTTCGCCTGCTTCCCACAGCAGCCCTTTCAGGCGCTATCTTCCTCATTCTTGCCGATACGCTTGCCCGTACAGTCATTGCGCCTTCCGAATTGCCAGTGGGGATTCTCACTGCTTTCATCGGTGGACCGGCATTTCTTTTCTTATTGCGCCGAAACAAGCGGGAGCAATACCTGGCATGAAGCCCATTTTGGAATTTTCGTCTGTGACTTTTTCTTATGGACGAGCATCGCTCTTTCAAGATGCCTCGCTGGTAGTCCAGCAGGGCGAGCGTATCGCGCTGGTGGGAGCGAACGGTACAGGAAAAACGACTCTGCTTAAGCTGGCGGCAGGCTTGCTTCGTCCCGCCACGGGAAGCGTACTACTGGAAGGCCGCGACATCCGCCTGACGCCTCGAAGCGAAGTGGCCAAAGAAATTGCCTACGTGCCCCAGCAACTCGCGGTTCCATTTGATTTCACCGTGCAGGAAATCGTAGAGCAGGGTCGCACGCCGTACCTCCGTATGTTCAGCGGTCTCAGCAATCACGATCGGCACGCGGTGGAACACGCCATGCAGGTCACCTCAGTGTCCCATCTGCGCAAGCGCATCTTCAACCAGTTGAGCGGCGGCGAACAGCAGCGCGTAAAGATTGCCGTCGCCCTGGCCCAGGAACCTCGGCTGCTGCTGTTGGATGAACCAACCCAACACCTCGACATCGGACGCCAAGCCGAGATTCTGGAGTTGATATTGGAACTGAATGAACGCGGCGTCACCATCATTTCCGCCTTGCACGATCTGCATGCAGTCCAGTCGGCTTTCCCGTTCATTATCTTGTTATATCTGGACCGCCAAATCGTC
>DASZEU010000267.1:0-11765 GCA_035940535.1 Candidatus Angelobacter sp. | reverse complement strand
GAACAGCGTAGCCCAGGGTGAAGCGTAGCGGAACCCTGGGATAGCTTGAAGATTAATCCCGAGCCCCGTAGCCTGGATTATTCATGAGTATTTGAACAAAAATGCGGGAAGTGCAGCAATGGTGCGGGTTTGAGGCTCATTTTTGCATAGGGCCAGAAACGACACGCCGTATATAACCAGTGTATGGGTTTCATGCATTTTGGCGCATTTTCCGCATATTACGTTCAAACCTGAATAATCCAGGCTTTAGGGGGCGACTGAATTAGACCGCGTAAAACAGGGCCGAGAACGCTGGGAGGATTGTGGCAAACACGTTGAATAAGGATACCTTGGGAGATGGAGTAGCTGCATACTCCCATGAACAAACCGATAAGATTGTTATCGTGGGCGCAGCCTGTCGCTTTCCCGGCGCAGATTCGCTCGCCCAATATTGGAACAATCTTTTGCAAGGCAAAGATTGTCTCAGCACCACCGATCGCTGGCGCGAAGACGGTGTAACCTCGCCTCGCGGAGGTTTTCTCAGAGATATCTCCTCGTTTGATGCGCCATTTTTTCGGATTTCGCCCAACGAAGCGCGTTGCATCGACCCCCAGCAGCGCGTTCTTATGGAGATCGTTCATCACTGTATTGAAGATAGTTCGCTTCCGGTCTCCACGCTCAGAAAAATGAAATGCGGTGTTTTTTGCACCAGTCTTCCCGGTGATTACAAATTTCTTCTTGCTGCGAATCAAGACTTGGCCTTTAGCACCCAAAGCTTTCTGGGAAATGCGCCATCCTCCCTCTCCGGACGGATATCGTATTATTACGACTTCAATGGTCCTTCGATAACGCTGGACACTGCGTGTTCCTCCGCTCTGACCGCCGTTCAGCTAGCTTATTTGAATCTGCAAGAAGGGTCTTGCGATGCTGCGATCATCGGCGCCGCCTCGGTCTTTTCCACGATGGAGGTGTTTAAGTTCGCAAAACGCGCGAATATGCTTTCTACCGCTGGTCGATGTGCGGCATTTTCCGAAATGGCCGACGGATTTGTGCCTTCGGAGGGCGCAGCAGCGATTCTGCTGATGCGAGCGAGTAGCGCCGCCTCGCTAGGGCTGAGCGTTTCCGGCATCATCGAAGCGATTGGCATCAATCACGACGGGCAGAGCAATGGATTGATGGCGCCCAACTCTCGCGCTCAGACCGACTTGATTACCAGTACCTATCGCCGGTTAAACATTGCGGTTGAAAAGATCGGTTATGTGGAGGCGCACGGAACCGGCACCAGCCTGGGAGATCCGATCGAGACCACCGGGCTTGTCAACGCATATCGAAGCCAGTCGCCAGGATATAGTTGTTTTTTGGGTGCTTCGAAGGCAATCATTGGGCATACGCTTGTGTGTTCTGCGTTGGCGAGCATAATCAAGGTCCTCTTGATCCTGAGGCACAAGACCATTCCGCCACACCCCGTACCAGGGCCAATTAACACCAAAATGGAGCTGGATGGATTTGTACTCAACTCCGCTGCGGTTCCATGGCCTGTGGAGAAGGAATTGTGCGCAGTAAGTGCATTTGGATTTACAGGAACCAATGGCCATCTTGTATTGCGAGGACCGACCCGCATGCCCGTGCAGCCAGCGCAGCCGCAATCCTCTTATCCGTTTTTGTTTAGCGGCGAGACTGTGGCGAGCCTTCGCGCGAACCTTGCGCATTACCTGTCTTTTCTTGAGGACCTTCCTGAAGAGCATCTGGGAGCGCTTAGCATGGCCCAGGGACGGATGCGGCAATGGTATAGAAAGCGAGTGGCGGTGGTTGCGTCAACTCGCTCTCAGTTGAGCGCCTCCATCTCGCGAATGCTTGAGCAACCGAATGGAATAGCGCAGTCTTCCGTGAGCGTATCGTTGCCCGGCCAAGATATGGAATTGAAACTGAATCGCTGGTTAGCCGGTGAGAATGTACACCTTTACGACAGCCAGGCAGTTGCAAATGCGCTCCCCATAGAACTGCCTTTGTACCAGTTTGAGAGGAAGACTTATTGGGTCGAGACCGCGCCTGCGCACAGTCAAGTGAGGATGGCTGCTGGCACGCCGTTGGACCAAGATATTATTCTCCGCCAACTCCAGGAGAGGTTAGCAGGAATTCTGGGCTTTGCGACCGATGAGATTGACACCTCCCGCCCTCTGCGGGATCTCGGCATCGATTCAATTTCCGCGATCGAACTGCTCTCTAAGTTCGGCAATGCTGCCACTGTTATAACGCCTCAGGAACTTTTTAACTATCCTTCCATCGACAGCCTTGCTCGCGATTTGAGCCCGCGGCTGTCGGCTGCAATACAGTCTCCCCCAGCCAGTAACATTCGTGTGAATGGCTCCAGTGTGGCTTCACTAACAGTTTCCTCTGGTCTGGATAACCTTATTCGATGGGAACATTTGGCAGATTCCGGGAAGCCGATTCTGTTACTACCTCCCCTGAATACCAGCAGCCGGGCTTGGATTCAGCAGATTTCATTTCTGAAGAGAAATGGATATCGGCCAATCGTGCCAATTTACCCAGGCCATCTGGACAACCGGTTCAAGCACGAAAGACTTAACTATGACGACCTCGTGGGTGAGATGGTTGATTATATGAATGGCACTCTAGACGGTCACGGTATGCCAGTCCTCGGATGGTCGCTCGGAGGCTGCTTTGCCCTTGGAATTGCGATCCGCGCGCCTCATCTGGTCTCGTCACTCATTTTGATCAGCACGGCTGCTCGGTTTGACGACAATATCTTCGGCAAGACCCTCGATTTGCAGGCCGACCTTGAAGCACATTCCGACTACTTGGATGTTGTATTCAACTCCAACAAGACCGCATCGGAACAATTATCCGCCGGCGCGACGATGGAGGTGCTGAGCCAATACTACGGCATGTTGGCGCAGTTCGACGTAGTACATGCTCTCAGAAATATCTTTGCGCCGACCTTGATTGTTCATGGCAAGAAAGACGTAGTTGTGGGCGCAGACGACATCCGGGCCTTGTCATTATTGCCGCAATCTGCACGCAAAGATTTCCAGGACCAGGGACATTTCATCCCCCTCACTGCCGCCCGCTCTTTTAACCAGACAATGCTCAAGTTCGTCGCAAAATAAGTGACATTGGGCTTTACAACTCGCGGAAAAATGGGCATGAAGACTTGATTTGTATCAGGGCACGGCTTCAGCCGTGCCGCAAAGCGTTTAGAATCAATCGGGCTTTAGTCTAATGTCACTTACTTTTCGTCGGGTGAGCATCAATTTCTCCCTCTAAAACGCGCTGTCATCCTGAAGGCGCGCTCTTTGCGCCTGAAGGACCCCGAAAATGTATAAATATTCCACGTCAGATTCAGAGGCAATTCGGCAACGCTCGATTTTCCAGCCAGAAGCCAGTCGCTCGCAGCCCAAGCTCGCTTAAATCAACCGCACCGCTGGTGTTCCGTGTTGCAAAGTAAGCGGCATTAGGCTTTAGCCCCTGCGGCATCTGTGACTCGCGAAAAACGACTTTTTCGCAAGCTCTTTAGCCCTGGTCTAAATCAATCGGCGGTCTACGTTCATTGTGAAACCGCTCTAAATCAATCTGTATTGTTCAATGCGATAGTAGGGCTGGTTCTCGTGGCGCGCCGGGATGGAACAAACGTAGCAATCGCCGACGCTGCTATAACTACCAGTGAGACCACTGTAAAGGTCAACGGGTCGGTCACTTGCACGCCATAGAGCAGGCTTGCCATAAGCCGTGCAAAGAGAATCGCGCCCGCGAGTCCAAAACCAACTCCGGCGAGAGTCAGCGACATCCCCTGGCGTAATAGCATCTTCATCACATGCCATTTGTTCGCGCCTACGGCCATGCGGACGCCGATCTCCTGGGTTCTCTGGGTCACGAAATAGGAAAGCACACTGTAGACGCCGATCACAGCCAGGACTAGCGCCAGGCATGCAAAGAATACAAAAAGCCACATGGTGGAGCGTGGGGCGGCAACCGAGTCGGAAACAATTTCGTCCATCGTGCGGATATTGCTTACGGGCGTGCTCGGATTGATGGCTGCAACTAAATCGCGGATGGACCGCGTGAGCGATGAGACGTCTCCCTCCGCCCGCACCACCAGATCCATTCCCGCTTTTGCCGGTAATTGCGCCTGCGGAAAATACACCGTTCCATGCATGCTGCTCATGATTGCAGACATATCCGCTCCGGCTACCTTGTAGGTCTGCACGTCGCTTACGATCCCTACTACGGTGCTCCATTCGGGTTGGGAAGATATTTTGACGTGCTTCCCGATGGGATCGCGTCCGCTCCACAAAACATCCGCCAGCGATTTGCTCACCAGCACGACTTTGGATCTGCCCTCCTCGTCCGCGTCAGTGAAGTCGCGCCCCTGTAACAACACGATGCCCATCGTCCGCAGATATCCAGGGCTGGTTTGAAAGAACCATCGTCCGTCTGGGGCCTTGTTGGTGGGATCATCCTCAGACACCAAAGGTACCGCCAGAAATCCATCTAAAGGGATCTTACTGGTAACCGCAGCGTCCGTGACTCCGGGCAGTGTACGCGCACGCTCTGCCACTTGCAGGTAAAACTTTCTGCAATGGTCCTCCTTCCGGCAATAAGCATCGGAGGGAGTAATGCGCGCCGTGAGCAGATGATGGGTGTTAAATCCGACGTTGATCCGGGAAAGCCCCCACAGACTTTTGATTAATAGTCCGGCGCTTCCGACAATTACGACTGCCAATGCCACCTCGGCAACAATTAAGCCTGCCGAAAACCTTCTGCGGCTTCGGCTTGTTCCACCCGATCTCGAATTGGCCCTCAGAGTTTGCTCAATATCCGGCTTCGACGCCATAAAAGACGGAGCCAGGCCGAACGCGATTCCCGTGATCAGAGAGAGTCCTGCGGTAAAGGCGAGCACATGCCCATCGATCCCGGCATCGCTCAAGCGCGGAGTAGAAACAGGAAGAATGGCCTTCAGAATCCTCAGTCCTGCAAAAGAAAGCCCCATGCCTGCCGCGCCCCCAATAAAAGTCAGCGTCAGGCTCTCCGTGAGCAACTGAACGACAATCCTCCGGCGGCTGGCTCCGAGCGCAGCCCGAATTGCCATTTCTTTTTGGCGTGTGGCCGATCGCGCGAGCAAAAGATTCGCAACGTTAACACAGGCAATCAGCAGTGTGAGCGCGACCGCGCCCAGCAGGACCAGAAGGGTAGTACGCACATCGCCCACGGTGACTTTCTGAAGAGGAGCAATAAAGGCCGACGAAGAAAAGCTGCTGGGCATTTCAAAAGGGAATGCCTTCAGCACTGAAGGAAGAATTGTGCTGAACTCAGCCCTGGCCGCCGGTAATTGCGCTTGCGGCGCTAGGCGGCCCATCAAGTGATACTTGAAGCTGCCCCACAGCGCCATCTTATCGCTGATATCAATGTGCGCAGGTAGCCAAAGTTCGCTGGAAGAAGAGGGGAAATTGAAGCCCGACGGCATCACGCCTACGACTTGACGCCCCACATCGTCAACAACGATCCAGCGGCCAACTATGTTCGGGTCGCTCCCGAATCTCGTTTCCCACAAGTGGTTGCTGATGATGACGATCTTGTCCTGTCCCGGCAGTTCATCACCACTTCGAAACACTCTTCCACGTTTCGGCCCTACCCCAAGCAGTGAAAAGAGATTCGAAGATACCTCACTGCCATCGAGTCTGACGGCCTCTCCCTCTCCGCTCAAGTTGTAGCTGAAGTCGGTTGAAAACGCCGCGACTTGCACCGTCTTCATGCGTTCCTGGAGCAGGACGAAAGGCCCTGCGGGAACATCATGGTTCCACACGCTGACCAAGCGATCGGGTTCCGCAAAGGGCAGAGGCTGTAGAAGAATGCCGTTCACCAGGCTGAAAACTGCGGTATTGACGCCGATGCCCAAGGCCAGGGTCAGCACCACGACCAGCATAAAGCTGGGTCTCTTCGCCATGCTTCGTATTCCATAACGAATGTCTTGCTGCAAGTGGTCAAGGAAACTTGGATGAGACATATTTGTCACCGATACGAGGCTCTCAGTTGCGCGATCTGGAGGGGTTCAATGATCGCTGGGCAACGAACGCCATTGTCTTGATAGTCGAAATAAAATCATAAAGCCAACGCAGAGATCGCGCCTGGCACATATCAATGGCCAATCAAAAAAATTCGCGAGGCTGGGACTTGCAAATCAAGCTGCCAGCCTCGGCGTATTCAAGCTACTCGCTGCGAGCGTCATCCAATGGATAAAGGCAGCGGGCGCTGTGCATTCTTATGGCTTCTTTTACTCGTCTTCGATCTGAATTGCTCTCTTGGTACAGGAAAGACAGCACCCCTGCTGCCCTTTCCTGCATTGGCATCCGCTGGCGGATGAAGCGGACAGTTCGGGAACGGCGCGACCGCTCTCCTGAAGGAAAACATCGATTTCTTCAAGATTGAGGCCGCTAAGATCGATCTCTACTGGTTTCTGTGTTGTATTTTTCAAGTGTCACCTTCCTAAATTTGAAGTACAGCTCACCGCCAGCAGAGTCATGCCTAAAACAGCATAAAACTGTAGTAGCGCCCCCAGAATTGAGTCTGATATTCAGATGATATCTTAACACGTTTCCGGGTGCCAAAAGAGAGAATTTGGCGCGTTTTCACTGCATTCTGAGGGGGTCAGCACACATCATGACAAGCCTTTCAGAAGCCAGGTTTGTGACGGTGGAAGAGCGGCCGTTTAGGGCCGCGTCCTGAGATGCATAAAATTGGGCTTTAGCCCCTGAGGGTAAGGCTTTTTGCTGGTTATAGCATTTATTGAGATAGCTTCAGTCAAACGGATGAAGTTCCAGATTCACTTGAGTTTCGTCTGTCAACGACCGGTTGGTGAAGTCCATTGATAACTTCCGAAGACGTTCCGTCAGGGCAAAGCGCATATTGTAGTAGCCGAACCAGACTGGATACAGACCTGGGGCAATCGCTTTTACACAGAACAGTCCCTTGTCAGCAAATTGGGGATGAGTGAGGTCTTTGAGCAGAACCTGGGTACCCAGGGGCTTTAACTTTTGGACGATGAGTTCCAGCAATGCTTTGAGATTGTATGATTTCTTCAAAGGCACCGGCGAGCGCCGATCCAAATCTGCGGCGGTGGTCGTCCTGAGATGATCGGTCAGGAAGCCGAGTCGTCCCGACATCTCATCTAGCGAATAGAGGATAGAGTGATCCAGCGGCTCGGACACAGCCTCAGGATGCTCGAAGAAATGCCGGGCCCGTTTTTCGTTATAGGTCTCGGCATCGGGGTTGAGCATCATGGAAATATCTTTCAGCGCAGCAAACATGGCCTCTTCGCATCTGAGCCGGCATGCGGCCCCTACGATCAGTTGCGGGCCGAGGCCGTATTGCTTCATTGCCAGTCCCAGAACCACTGGAATGCCTGCTTCCGTGGTTACGTCGAAGAATTCAGTCTTGTAGTTTGCGTATAAGGATTCAATGCGGGCCTGAACCATTTGGAAGGCTTTCAACTCGACGGATTCGGTGAGAATCCGCGCGCAGGGCCTCCGCAGATACCATGTCGTAATAAATGCGTCGCGTTCGATGCACTCCAGAAGCGCAAAAATAGCAGCTTCTTCGATCGCTTTGCCCACAGCGCATCCGTTCGTCGTAGCATGGACGCATAGATTCTCACTTCGCAGCTTCTTGGTGTTGAACCAAATATCCTGCGCCGGTACCAAAAATTGCTTTCCGGAACACGGCTCCTGCGCCCATGTCCAATACATCGACAACTCAGGTTCATATACAGGCCGCGAATCGGAAGGCGCCCTGTGCACATGGGAGAAAAACAGGGAATCAGGATCAATGGCCTGTCCTTGCAGATCTTTGTAACTTCCATAAACGAGTGAAGATCGGGGGCCAATGAAGTTTACCTGGTGGCGCTCGATGGCTTCGCACCGTGCGGCGAAGAGAGCATCGGGCGGGCGCAAGCTTCGTCCGGAGCAAGTAAAAGATTCAATGGAAGGACCAACGGCGACCGACACCACAGCATTTGGAAAGAATACCTTGCCCATCGTAATTCTTTCTCTTCGGATGATTCCCAGTTCCGGGGAGACCATGTCATCCAGCAATACCGCATGATGGCTTCGCAGTTCCGGGCCGCGCATGCAATCTTTTAGGACTACCATATCGCCGATATTGTCCGGGGAGGGCATGTCAGATTTTTCAATGCGCGTCCGTACGCTCTCCGGATGGAGCTGAGCTTTGGCCATTCTGACTTCGGCGTTCGTCAAGTCGAGCGTCAGCAGTGTCCCAGGCCGTGGGACCTTCCATAAGAGCGAGAGAATATCCAGGGTCTTTAAAGAATAAAAGAAGTGGAATAACGGCTGCTCTGCATAGTCCATCAGCAGCTCCAACGGCTCCAAATGGCAATCGTCCACGATGAACCGGACTACAGAATCACCTCTGGGCCCCTCGGCGGAGGGCAGATTGTCATACAGATAGATCCGATGGAAATCAAACAAGAGAAAGCTTTGGTATTCCGAAAGTGTCTTCTTGCGCTTGAAGTAGATTCCCAGCAGGGAATCGATATACACGCTCCGGCCAAGCCCGGATAAAACCTCCATGAGCTTTTGCCGGAGGTGGGCGGCTTCTGGCAGCAGTAGTTTTTCGCCAAAAATCAAATTACCGTCATGGTGGTTCTCATTGGTCATAATGAGCGGTCCACGCGGTAAATCCCCATCGTTTCACCCTTTTGAAGAGACAGCGGCGAAATAACTTTTTTTCTCCGAGTAGCTTCTCCCCTAGTTGCACAACTTGCGCCAGTTCATCATCTGGAAGGAAGCTGGAATAGTCGCATTCGTGTCCGATCCGCGCCTGCTCGGTTGTTGTGGGACCATAGAAGATTTCTCTGGCTGCCGCCAGCAAGAGGTCGCGCACTGCCTTGGATTCCACCACGGAGTAAGCGTGGGTCTGCTGATATTCGCAAAAATACAGGCCCGCTGATGTTTTCCCCATACGGCCCATCATGGTGTGTAGCCGCAAACGAAGAATGCGGATCAAATAATCAATTTGAGCGTGCTTGCCCGCCATTTGCAGGAAATTGACATTCTCGTAGTGTGCGGAGTCCGCGATGCCAGCGCGGCTCAAGCATTGTTCCAGAGCCCGGACCTTCACGTGGAGCCAGGAGCCGGCTACCGGCCAACTGCGCGCCTCATGAAGGTCTGCTTGTGCGCGGCCTGGCCGCTTGTCCGAATTGCCGGCTTCCCTGGTTTTCGAAAGTAATGAAACTTTGTTGTTCACCGCCTGTGCGGCGAGCACCAGTCGCATTGCCAGCTCGCTTTCAAGCTCTTGTGATAGCCGGTCATAATCCAACCCGTAGCGCGTGATCGAGTCTCCCCAGAACGGCAGAGCCGCGGTGGCTGCGACCAGTGGAAGCTGGGCATCTGATGTTGGGGAAACGACGTATGCCTTGGCTAATTGTTCCCTGGATTTTGGAGTCGCTGCCATCTCAAATACCAGAGAAAGCTTGGGTTCACCCTGATCGAGTTGATAGATCCGGGCCCGGCGCTCCTTCCAGCTTTCAATCCCTCCGCACTCCGCCAGCCATTGTGCATACATGAGTTGTTCACGCTCATCGCACTCTTTAGCCCCAGGTTTTCTCACCATGACGACCGAAATAAGGTGCGGTCTGTGCCGCTTCGAGCGCCATATTGCCTTCCAATGACCTTCCATCTCTTCCGGCGTCGCAAAGAGCACACAAGTTGAATATCCTTGTTCGGTGGCGGGAAAGTTGCCTTGCAGCGAGACGAGGACCCTGCGTTGGTCCTCTGTGGTTAGCTGACGGAAGCCGCCCATTTCGGGATCGTGACTGCCAATGGATTGCGGCAGTTGGAGGGTGCTGGGACCGTCATTTTCTTCTTCTTCTCCCACTACCCCTGATGTTTGGATCGCCCCAGCTTGAAGCATTGCATCCAGATATTTTTTAAGTATGGCTCTTTGATCAGGTTTTACTGCGCGCAGCAACTCCTCTTCATCATGATTGCCATTGAGATAGGTGGCGACTCTTTCATGAACCTTGTCGATCCCCTCGGCCTGAACTCGGGCCAGTCCTCGGCGGTTAAGAACATAAAGCCACCCCGGCGCGACAAGAACCGCTGTATTTGGAGATAGTCTTAGTTTCCCGTTGGAACTCGGCCCGGTGGTCATGCTGTTGGCAAGGAATGAAACGTTCATGATATCACACGAAAATTCTGGTAAATGATTGTGATCCCGCACATCTGTCGTGTTTAAGAACATGAGGCTCAAAGCTGATGCAAAATTCCAGCCAGCAGATCCGCGGACCAACCTCCGCGCGAAAAAAAAGCGCTGCCCCTCCGGGCTCATGCCCAAATTTTCAATATTTCCCAGGGTTCCACTTCGTTTCATCCTGGACTAACTTCAATACGGTTCACTTAAGGAATGGGAAAGATCGTTCGGAGCTTGGAAGAACCAGCCCTGCAAGGGCGGAAGAGAATAGCCCAGCACGTAAGTGCTGGGAAAGGTTGGGGATAAATGACAAGCCCCGTAGGGGCGACACTTGGTTTTATTCTCTCCATTGGGCGCGAACCGTTGATTGAGAAGGTTCCAGGCTCTTTCACTGAACCGTATCGGGGCTAACTTGTGCCGCCCCTTCGGGGCTTTGGTTCGTTCGCCGCTAAAATGTGAGACCTTCAAATCCCGGTTAGCACTACTACTCTGGCTCAAATCCGTTCCATAAAGCTACTACTGTGGCCCAAAACCATAGTAATATTACTAACAACAGGGGAGTATTTTCCTATCTCATTGAAAACAAAGCAAATATACTTTCGCCTAGCCATTGACTACTACCCAGCATAGAAGTACCTTCTGGCTTACCCGAGAATCGGGGTGCCCCACCCTTCGCGCTCTTTGCGAAGGGTGGGAAATCCGGCTAGAAGCTAGCAGCCAGTAGCTAATAGCTCTTAAGGAGACACTATGAACACCAACAACCCTGTCAATGGCCACGTCCTGATCGACAAAATAGTCGATCTCTATAGCCAATATCTTTCCTGCTCCCCCGAGCAACTCGACCTCCTCGCCCTCTGGACCATGCATACTCACGGCATGCCGGCTGCTCCCTTTTCTCCGTCTCTCAACATCCACTCCCGCCAAAAGCAATCCGGCAAGAGCCTCTGCCTCGAACTGCTCAGGCTGCTCTGCCACGAACCCGAAATGCATATCGCTGCCGCTCCCTCGCTCCTGCTCCACCAACTCGCCGATGCCAGCCATGATGGCGAAAATGAATTCACCGGCACCCTGCTCCTCGACGACTGCCACGCCACCTTCGGCACCCGCATGAACCTCAAGCTTCAGGGTCTGCTCACCGCCAGATTCCGGCAACATGGCTTCTATACCGTCGAGGCCAAAGGCGCAGAAGGCTATGAGATGCAGCAGTTGCATGTCTTCTTCCCCACCGCCTTCGCCGGCCACGGACGCCTCCCCGCCTGCCTCGCCGACCGTTCCATCCTCATCAGCCTGGAACCCAAGCCGCCCGGCTCCCCCTGCCAGCCCTTCCGCTTCTACGACGCCCTGAAACTGGCCCGGCCCATTAGCCATGACTTGCGCGAATGGGGCGGGAAAAACTACGAGACGATGTGCGCCATAGCCCCCTACCGCCAAGACCAGTTCCCACCCGGACTCACCTCCCGCCAGCAAGACTGCGCCGAACCGTTACTTCACATCGCCGACTTCATCGGCGGAGAATGGCCCCAGCGCGCCCGCCAGGCCCTGGTCAACGCTTTTGCTCTAGCTGC
>DASZEU010000266.1:0-2942 GCA_035940535.1 Candidatus Angelobacter sp. | reverse complement strand
TGCAGCCGCAGGTGCAGGAAGTTGTGGTCTGCAATCCGCGCCGCAATGCCTTATTAAAAGAGGGTAGCAAGAGCGACAAGGTGGATGGCATCAAACGAAAAGGCCGAAACGCATCGACCTGGTCACATCATCCAAAAATGTCTCCGCGTGTTTATCATTTAATCAACAGAGTTGTGTCGTTTCATCGTCTCTGTCTCCTATCCCGTCAAACGAGAGAGGGGGTAGTGGAGCGCACGGGAAAAACGGGGCCACCCCATGACGTCCGAGTAAACACTGTTAACTCATGAGTAATTGCGCGATCGACGAGCGGCGCGCGACGTGCGGCGGGCGGGCGGTGCGACAATGCATTATGAAAGAGCGCCCTGATTCAGAAGGTCGAGGCTGGATGTGGCGCCGCCTCCGCTGCGCTGTGCAGGGCTTCGTTGCGCTGCGGCGGCGCTAGGGGGTAACTGCGGTGGTATGTCCGGTGCGAAAGAACAGCAGGAGAGTATAGGCAAATCGGCTGGAGAATGGCACTTTGCCTTGAGGGGAAGATTAGCGTTGGCACGAATGACCTTCCCCCCAAGGAGGCAACTCAAATGAGTCACGACGTCAAATATATCGGAATGGACTTGAACAAGGAAGCGATTGTGATCGCCGTGCTGAATGGCAGTGGGAAGTTGGTCATGGAAACTATCCTCGAAACCAAAGCCAGCAGCA
Source organism: Candidatus Angelobacter sp. (assembly GCA_035940535.1). Lineage (GTDB taxonomy): Bacteria > Acidobacteriota > Terriglobia > Terriglobales > Acidobacteriaceae > Angelobacter. The sequence continues at coordinate 2,243 of DASZEU010000266.1, read as the reverse complement.
TTCTGCAATTCATTCATGGTCTACGGGGCGAGCTCCATGTGACCTGGGAAGAAGGAACCTGGGCGGCCTGGCTGTACGATTTGCTGCAGCCGCAGGTGCAGGAAGTTGTGGTCTGCAATCCGCGCCGCAATGCCTTATTAAAAGAGGGTAGCAAGAGCGACAAGGTGGATGCGCGCAAGCTGGCCGATTTGCTGCGCACCGGCATGTTGCGGCCGGTCTACCACGGAGAAAATGGACTACGGACGCTGCGTGAGTTGGCGCGCAGTTATCAGACCATCGGCAAAGATTTGACCCGAGTGATGAATCGGCTGAAGGCACTGTATCGCGGCTGGGGCATTGCCTGTGCCGGTACCCAGGTCTACGGTCCGCGCTATCGGGAGGAATGGTTAAACAAGCTCCCACAAGCCGGCGTGCGCCGCCGCGCGGAGCTGCTCTATCAACAACTGGATGGATTGCAGGCCTTGCGGCGAAACCTGCGACCCGAGTTTTTGGCTGAGAGCCGGAAACATAAGGCCGCGAAACTGCTGCGTCAGATTCCCTGCATCGGTCCGATTCGGGCAGCGAGATTGATTGCGCTGATGCAAACCCCGCACCGGTTCCGCAGCAAGCGGCAACTGTGGACCTATAGTGGCTTGGGCATTGAGACGCACGACAGTGCGCAATACCGATATGTTGGCGGACAAGTGCAGCGTTCCAAAAAACCCCAGCAGATCCGTGGTCTCAATCAGAACCACAACCATGAGATGAAAGAGATCTTCAAGAGTACGGCCACCCGGGCCAGCTGTGGGATGGGACCGTTCCACGATTTTTACGCGGCTTTGCTGGACAAAGGGATGGAGCCGGAGATGGCTCGTCTGACACTGGCGCGCAAGATCGCGGCCATTACTTTGACACTTTGGAAGAAAGGAGCACGTTTCGACGCAGAACAACTGAAAACGCAAGCAGCTTGAGCATCTAACAGAACCCAGGTGATCTCCCAAGGTTTTTCATGCCTCGGTGGTGGCCAATCGGTTCTTGCGATGCTCGGGTTCGAGGGAGAGTATCTAAACGCTCATTAGGCGCTCTGTGTGCTGCAGTTTCGCACTGAGTCTCCGCGTCAATCCTATGCCCCCTCGGATAACCCAAAAAAGCTATAGGCCTCGAGCCTCAGATAGGATCGTGGTTGGCAACTTAGCCAACGTTTAGCTTGCGTAGCTTCGTAACCGAATGGCGTCGAGCGCCACTGCTTCATGAAACCGTTGAGTTGGGACAAGCAACTGGGGTTGGCATCGCCGCTGGAATCTGCGGCGGGCCAAAGCAACCAAACCAACAACCCCTCTATGGATAAAGATGAGGCGGGGGATAAGGTGGGGCTGGATGCAAGTCACCACGCCCGCATCTCTCCGAGGGGCGGGTAGAATCTTTTTTTCTTGACATCCTCTTTTATAGGATGAGCGTAATCGCCTTGTCTACAACAGTTGTGAGGTGACAGTGCGGAAGGATATTCTTTTCGCCACGCTTAAACTCCTCGTTCGGTTCTTGTTCGGGACGTTGGTATTGCTCGCGATATTCACTTCTGCGCCCGCGATTGCCGGTGCCAAGCATAAGGATTCGCCCTGCGACAAACCTCGGGAAATCGCGTCTCGGCCTCAACTATCGAAAGAAGACCAAGCCAAGGCTCGCAAAATTAGGGCGCAAGGGTACGTGAACATTTCCATCAGCGAGGAAGGGGATGTGATCGACGCTAAGGTTGTTCAAGCCTCATCACCGGAGGCGGTGGACCTTCTTCTCACATTCGCAAAGACGGCGAAGTTCAAACCACGGCCAGGATGCGGAATCACTCACGGCGCGATCAACTATACGTTGGCGAACCAGTAGAAGTCGTCACAGGCCGGGATTTTGAGTGTAAAGGCCTTGGTTACGTCAACTATGCTGCGAGTGTGAGAATTTCAGGCGATGTTCCGGCGCTGTGCGCCTCTACAGCGCCTAACCTGTACGTGTTGTGCTTCAGTGACGATTGTCCCGATACTGGCCCGCACCCCATCATCAGGGAGAGCTGAGAGCGGCGTTCAACCCCAGCAATGGATGGAGTGTCGCCACCACGATGACAGTGCACTGGCTGGTTCGCGACAATCAACCCAGATAACCTCAGTCCGTGCGCAGCGCCTTCATTGGATCCGTCGAAGCGGCTCGAAGTGCCGGGAGAATACTGGCGGCCGCGGCGCTAGCCCCGAGCGCAAGAATTGAAAACCCGAACACACGCG
>DASZEU010000265.1:0-6922 GCA_035940535.1 Candidatus Angelobacter sp. | reverse complement strand
AATGTACCTCGGTCTCGGAAGTACATGTTCGATGGGTTTTCATTTCTCCTTCGCCGGTAGGCAATGACGGTGGTACTCTCCCTCATTATCAACATCTGATCATGAAGAACTTTTTTGCCTCGATTCATGGGGCGCGAGGCGTCCTTGGCGTCATTCTCGTGCTGATTGCGGTATGGGCTGCGGTTGCCGGTTGCGGTGGCAGCAGTTCCGCAGTCCGCAACATGCAAGCGCCGCCATCACCGCCCGCCGGGCCGAGCGAAGACGTACTTACCTTCCATAATGACAATGCGCGCACCGGGCAAAACCTGCACGAGTCCATCCTGACGACTGCCAACGTGAACATGAGCACCTTTGGAAAACTCTTTACGATCTCCGTGGATGGCAAGGTGGATGCCGAACCGCTCTATGCAACCAATGTCAGCATTTCGGGAGGCGCTAGCCATAATTTATTGATCGTGGCTACCGAACACGGAAGCGTCTATGCCTTTGACGCCGATAGTGGATCTCCGATCTGGCATGTTTCTATGCTCATGCCTGGCGAGACACCATCGGACGATCACGGCTGTGGTCAGGTAACTCCTGAAATCGGGGTAACCGCCACTCCTGTAATCGACCGCAGCGCCGGTCCCAGCGGAACCATCTACATTGTGGCCATGAGCAAAGCAGGCGCAGGTCAATACTTCCAGCGGCTCCACGCATTGAACTTGGCAACGGGAGCAGAAATGTTTGGCGGACCGAGAGATATTCAGGCTTCATTCCCGGGCACTGGCGACAACAGCATTGGAGGCATGGTGGTCTTTGATCCAGGGCAGTACAAAGAGCGCCCTGGATTGCTGCTGCTGAATGGCATTGTCTATACTTCCTGGTCCTCGCACTGCGATATTCGCCCCTACACCGGCTGGATCATGGGATATGACCAGAGCAGCCTGGCGCAGGTGAGTGTGTTGAACCTGACTCCCAACGGCAATGATGGGGCTTTCTGGAACAGCGGAGCAGCGCCTGCCGCGGATACCAACGGAAATATCTTTGCTCTCGAAGGCAATGGAACGTTCGACACAACCATGAATGGCGGCGGATTCCCGAGCCAAGGCAACTTCGGCAATTCTTTCCTGAAGATCTCGACCAATGGCCGTTCGCTGGCAGTTGCCGACTTCTTTGCGCCCTGCAACGCAGTTGCGGAAAACTCAATTGATCAAGACCTTGGCTCTGGAGGAGCATTGGTGCTGCCCGACCAGACGGACGCGAGTGCCAGAACCGTCCACTTGGCAGTAGGGGCAGGCAAAGACGCGAACATCTATCTGATAAACCGCGATGGCATGGGCAAGTTCAACCCTGCCAACAACAGCGCTGCTTATCAGGTAGTTTCGGGCGCACTAGGCGGTCCTGTGTTTTCCATGCCCGCATACTTTAATGGCATGATTTACTACGGCGCAGTCGGTAATCCCATTAAGGCCTTCCGGCTGTCGAACGCATTGCTGCCTTCGACTCCATCTTCCAGCACACCAACTGCGTTTCCCTACCCCGGAACAACACCTGGCATTTCCGCAAACGGCTCAGGTAACGGCATCGTGTGGGCAACCGAGAATGGAGCCATTGGCGTGCTCCACGCTTATGACGCCACAAACCTTTCCAATGAACTCTACAACAGCAATCAGGCTGCTGGAGGACGGGACCAATTTGGCGTCGGCAACAAGTTCATTACGCCCATGGTGGCCCACGGCAAAGTCTATCTAGGCACGACTAGCAGCGTTGTGGTCTTTGGATTGCTATAGCGGGAGCCGTCAGCGCGCCGTTCAGTCACCACCAGCAACTACCACTTAGACCATATTTGTTTCACTAAAACTCACGCATTTGGCGGTTAGCTAACAAAAAAAGCGATTATTAAAGCTTCATTAAAGCTGAGGATTTTTGGACAAAATGATAATAATTCATTAATTTTTCTTTTTCGCACAAGTCCGCAAATGGTACTTTAGAGCAGGTCTCAAACCTCCAACGATCTCTGCCAGGTACGGAATCTCTCTCGCCTTAGATGGCCTCCTCCGGGAGAGGGCAGGAAAGGTCACTTATAACCATGGGTGCTTCCACCAGTATTGCCCCAGGCTCATCCTGGAGCCCAAGCTTCGGCCCAGATTCACGCCTGCTGTGGTGGCATCCCCAGGATCTCGCTCGTGCCTCCAACACGGGCTCCCTCAAGGTATTAGCGCTCTGGGCAGGCGCTTGCGTAGTTTCGATTCTGGCTGGCCTGCTGACTACCACCTGGAACGGCATCCCTATCAACATTGGGCCGTTGACCATGGATGTCAGTTTTTATCCGCCGTTGACGTTGTGTTTGTTGTTGACGCTATGGCTTGGACCTTTTTGGGGCATTGTTCCTGCGTACCTAACAAGCTTCGTTCTCGCGCTGCACAATGGCATGCCGTTGGCAACCACGGCCATCTTCAGCCTGTCGACGCCTATCACACTTACTGTGCTTTGGATTTCCGTCGCCATGCTCGAAATATCGCCGGCGCTAAAGAAGTGGCGCGACATGGTTCGATTCGCGGTGCTTACCTTGATCGCAACCGCGACGTCGTCAGTAGGAGCCATGCTTTGGAGTTATACCCACGGGGTCCAATTCTCGAGGGCCCAGGCGATCTGGCAAGGATGGGTGATTGGTGACTCGTTGCAAATCCTCCTGGTGGTAGGCCCCGTGCTTTTTCTCGCTCATGCTCCCGTCCAGAAGTGGCTTACTTCACAGGTTGCTGTAGCGCCGCGCCAAACATTGAATGTGAAGTTCTACCTCGCGTTCTTCATCCTGGTTTTTGTTGCCATGATTGCCTCTGGAGTGACTGCCGGTCATATCTTCATCTCATCCCTGACCACCGCTCGCGGCGAAACCATTCCACTGAACGAATTACATAGGACCCTGGGCCAGGCAACTTTCTTCGTCGGCGTTTATGCAGCCATTTTTCTTGCGGCAGTTGTGGTCTTCTCATTTACTCTGGGCACAAATTTTGAGCGCATCCTTGCAGACATGCGGGCCCGCAAACAGGCGGAAGAGGAGCTCAACCGGGCCAAAGAGGCTGCCGAATCTGCCAACCGAGCCAAGAGTGAATTCCTGGCGAATATGAGCCACGAAATTCGCACTCCAATGAACGGCGTGATCGGCATGACAGGTCTGTTGCTCGAAACCAAATTGACTCCTGAGCAACAGGAATACGCCGAAACCGTACGCAAGTCCGGCGAAGCATTGCTTACGGTTATCAACGATATTCTGGATTTCTCGAAGATTGAGGCCGGCAAGCTAACAATCGAATCCTATCCCTTTGACCTGCGGCTGGTGATCGAGGAGGTCGCCGAGATGCTTGCGCCTTGGGCCGAAGAGAAGGCACTCGACGTCGTTGTTCAATATCTTCCTGAATCGCCTTGCTGGTTCGCATCCGACGCCAGCCGTATCCGGCAAGTGATTACCAATCTCGTCGGCAATGCCATCAAATTCACGCAAAAGGGACATGTTCTGATCGCGGTTGAGTGTGAACAGCAAGAAGAGAAAACTGCCCGCATGAAGATTTCAGTGATCGACACCGGGATCGGCATCTCCGAGGAAAAAATTGGACTGCTATTTCGGAAATTTACGCAGGCCGACGCTTCGACCACTCGCAAGTACGGAGGCACTGGGCTGGGCCTGGCTATTTCTAAACGATTGGTAGAGCTTATGGGCGGCTCCATTGGCGTGAGCAGTCATCTGGGGCAGGGCTCGACATTCTGGTTGTCTTTACCGCTGCAGCTTGGTCCGCGCGTTGATGTTCCCACTACACCTACGGCGCAATTGGCAGGCCTGCGTGTTTTGGTCGTGGACGACATGGAAGCCATGCGCAGCATGCTTGAAAAGCAGATTTGCTCCTGGGGGATGCGCGCCGCAAGCTCGGCCACCGGCGAGGATGCGCTCCTTGCGCTCTATTTCGCCACGCGACAGCGCCATCCTTACTCGATGGTTATTACTGAGTTCCTTATGCCGGGCATGGATGGAGCCACACTTGCCCGGACCATCAAATCTGATCCAGCGCTGAAAGCCACTAGGGTGATTATGGTCACCTCTGTGGGACAAGTCAGCCAGGTTATGAAGATGCTGGGTAATGAAGTAGATGCCACACTAATCAAACCAGTGCGGCAGACCCAATTGTTGAGTACCCTGGCCGAGGTTGCGGCTAGGAAAAATGGGAACCGAACGGACTCGAAGCCCGTGCTGGCCGCTGTGCCGGAACTCAGAGCGATTCTCTCGGAAATACAATCTCCTCTGGGTCACAGGCTCAATGCAAATCTTCCGCGCGTTCTCGTAGTGGAAGACAACGTCGTGAACCAGAAAGTCACGATCCGTATGCTAGCCAGGCTGGGGCTTCGAGCTGATGTGGCTGCGAATGGGCGGCAGGCGGTCGAGATGGCAGGAACCGCGCCCTACGATGTGGTTTTCATGGACTGCCAGATGCCGGAAATGGATGGATGGCAGGCCACGGCAGAAATTCGCAAACGCGAGGGCATTCAGCGGCACGTCAGCATCATTGCCATGACCGCGGAAGTCCTTTCGCGAGACCGCTGTATCGAAGCAGGCATGGACGATTTTGTTTCCAAACCGGTTAAGTTCGAAGATCTTGCCGAAATCCTTCAAAAGTGGACATCCCCTGCGAAATTAAATGGGGCTTGAGATCAAGATTCAGCAGGAGGGAGTTCGTCTGGAGCGGGGCTTGAGTGCGTTCGTCCGCCTTTGCGCTTCTGCACCGCCTGTCGCAGCACGTATTCGATCTGGCCGTTGATGCTGCGCAGCTCATCCTGCGCCCAGGACTCCAGTTCAGCCCAGAGCGCAGGATCGATGCGCAACAAAAAGGATTTTCGTTCCACCATTTTCTGACCTATCAGGTATAGAGTGTGCCGGCGTTGACGATCGGATGCACTTCAGATTCGCCGCAGAGCACCACCATGAGATTGCTGACCATGGCAGCCCGGCGTTCGTCATCAAGCTGCACCACTTGCTTCTCTGCCAACTCCTTCAATGCCATGTCCACCATGCTGACGGCGCCAAAGACGATCTTTTTACGCGCTGCGATCACCGCTTCCGCTTGCTGGCGGCGCAGCATGGCCTGGGCGATTTCCGGCGCATAGGCCAAGTGAGTTAGCCGGGCCTCGTCTACGGTCACACCGGCTTTTGCCAGCCGCTCCTGCAACTCAGCCCGCAATGCCTGCGACACCTCTTCGACATTGCTGCGCAAGGTGATCTCATTGGACTCGGGAGTATCCTCGCCATGGTCGTAGGAATATTGGCTAGCAAGGTGGCGGAGCGCTGATTCGCTTTGAATCGGAACGTAATTCTCATAGTTGTCTACGTCGAACATGGCTTGCGCGGAGTCATCGACGCGCCAGACCACTACTGCGGCGATCTCGACGGGATTGCCGCGCTTGTCATTGACCTTCAGCCTTTCTCCGTTGAGATTGCGGGCACGCAAAGAGATCTTGTTCCGCCCCAGCGGCTTTCGCGTGGGCGCGGGAGCAGTAGCCGCCGCCTTGGCTGCAGCCACGCGTTCTTGGATAGTCCTGAATTGGACTGGACCGTTGCTGTAAAACGGATTACCCCAATGGAAGCCGCTGGTGCGCACTGTGCCCTTGTAAGCGCCAAAGAGCACCAGAACCCTGGCTTCGTTGGGTTGCAAAGTGAAGAACCCGGTCATCAGGATGATGCAGACCGGCAGGAGGAGAACTGACAGGATAAGCAGCCCAACATGCGGGTGTCCTATGGTCTGTACTCCATCCACAATGGAAAAAATCATGAGCCAGATATCGCCTAACAGGAGCCCGATCAGCACGACAAGCATCACCCAGCCGTTCTGAACACGGATAACCCGCTCCGTCGAGGTCGTAGTTCTTTTGTTGTTCATATATGCGATTCCTTCAACTCCGTTCTTGCTAGCAAATTGATATCATTACGATATACAAGAGTCAAGAGGAATCGTAGCACCCGATTTATCTAATTTAGATACAACGAGTTACAGTAGGAATACCGGTAAGAATCTGGCTACCAACAAGATTCCTATTCTCTTCCCCGCAAAATGGCTGCGATGACCCGTGGGCTTCGGCGACCATGGATCACAGCAACTACCAGAAGAGGTTTTTCAGCGGGAGCGTAGGCGATGATGAATTTGCCCACGGTCTTAACAGGCCGCTGAAAAAAGGCCTGTTTCGCGAGCTTTGTATCAGGGCACGAGTTTACTCGTGCCCTGGAGTTTATACATTTGTACTCACGATTTTACGGGGTTAAGTCCCCGAAGGGGAGGTCTGACAGTAGCCCAGCATGATTCGGTGCTGTCAGGCGCCGAATCCAATGCTGGGTTAGGTCAAAACAAACGGAGTCCCGTTAGGGACGGCTGAATCATTACTTCCTGGATTCCGTAAGCCGCCAATCATCTCTTGAATTCCTCTTCAATGCTGATCCGCTTATGATGTTCTGGTTGTCGCCGGATGTAGGATACCGTCCTGTCTCGTTGGGACGTTCCGATAGAGAACGCTCCCTATCCCTCCTGCCAAGAGAATCTTCCCCTTTCCGGAAAGTTTTCGTTGACCCATTTCGAAGATCCGGCTTTCAGCAATTGAACAGCTTTCGCTGGCGATATAATTCACCCCAGGGAGAGCAAACATAATGGATAGGATCGGAAACACCCCCGACCGCCAGAGCTGTCATCCCATTCTCGCGGGCGATTCCGCCCAAATAGGCATGCAGCCTGTCTCGTATCTCATCCCGAATCCAGGGCCGGCGTTCAGCGGTAGTGAAGACGATGTGGAGCAGACAGCACAGATAGCTGTGAGACATAAAATTCAGCCGTCCCTAACGGGACTCCCATTGGATTGGAAGGTAACCCAGCATTGGGTTCGGCGCCTGACAGCGCCGAACCATGCT
>DASZEU010000264.1:0-8951 GCA_035940535.1 Candidatus Angelobacter sp. | reverse complement strand
AGAGATCTTCAGCTCCTCAAATCTCGAGGAATTCTTCCAGAGAAACAAGGCAGTCTTGCCGCCCGATGTGATCCCCGAGGACGATACGCAACGCATCGTCAACGATGCCGGCGGCACAGTGGCATTGCAGATGAACCTTGTGCGCTTTCAGGGCTGTCCTAAGCTGGAAGATTGAGTGGCGGCTTTTAATCAACAACCAGGCTGGGCGGGGCCGCCAGCGCCTGCTGGACTTTTCCTACCAGGTCAGAGGTCGTAAAAGGCTTTTGTAGCAGATATAGTGGTTGCAGCTTGAGCCCATGTCTCACCATCGAGTCATAAGTATATCCCGAAATGAAAACGACTCGCAGCCCCTCAGCTTTGGCCAGAATTCTGCGCACCATCTCCGGACCACTCATGGCTGGCATGACTACATCGCTAATCAGCAGGTCAAAATGGAAATCCGGGACCATATTGCAGGCCTCCTCCGGTGAGTCGGCACTCACAACCTTGTAGCCACTCGCTTCCAGAGTGCTCTTGATCAATTTTCTAACTGACACCTCGTCTTCGACCAGCAGAATGCTTTCGCCACGGCCGTTGGCAAGTTCCACAGGCTTGGCCGGTGTTTCGTCAGTGGTGGTCTTCCGCAAGACCGGCAGGTCGATGGTGAACGTAGTTCCCACGCCTACCTGACTGTGAACCTCAATGGACCCTTTCATCTGGTCAACGATGGCGTAGATCGTAGACAAGCCGAGCCCCGTGCCGGTCTCGCGCTTTGTAGTGAAAAACGGTTCAAAGATACGGGCCTGCACCTCCTCGCTCATGCCGCTACCAGTGTCGCTCACTGTCATTCTCACGCGCTGACCTTCGCCATTGACTGGTTCCACGTTGACAGTCTCAAAGCGCAGAACGCCGCCGTGAGGCATGGCCTCGCGGGCGTTCACTGCCAGGTTCATCAGGATCTGCTCGATATGAGCGGGATCGGCGGAGATCAGCCGGAGATTGTGCTGAAGCCGGGTCTCCAGGCGTATATCTTCACCGATCAGCCGTTGAAGCATCTTCTCTATATGAAGAATCACTTCATTCAGCAGGACTGGCTCTTGCCTGGAAACTTGTTTGCGGCTGAAAGTCAAAAGCTGTCGAGTAAGGGATGAGGCGCGGTTGGCAGCATAATGGATCTGCTCCAGGCTTTCCTGCTCTTCAGGATCGCGCGAACTCTTGGAAAGCAGGATACTGCAATAACCTGTAATGACCGTAAGCAAGTTGTTGAAGTCATGGGCTACTCCGCCAGCCAGCAAGCCCACAGCTTCCATTTTTTGCGAATGGCGCAACTGGGCTTCCAGTTGCTTTCGCTTGGTTACATCAACGGCAATAACCAGCTCCGCCAAACGTCCCTCGAACTCTATGACCTGGGATTCAACTTCACATTCAATGATGGCGCCGCTCTTGAGCCGGTGACGGCAAGGCATGCGATTGCGCGGCTTGTAGTTCAATACCTGCAACTCCCGCGCGTTTCCACTCTCCTCCAGTGCGAGGATGTCGGTGGTCTTCATGTTCAGGAATTCTTCGTGCGAGTATCCGTAGTCGGTGATGGCAGTATCGTTTACCTCCAGGAATCGCAGCGTTTCGTGATCGAAGACCCACATGGGAAGAGGACTGGAAGAGACGATCTGGCGAAAGCGAGTCTCGGCCGCAGAAAGCGCTTGCGTTGCCCGCCGGCGGCGCAGTTCACCAATCGCGGAACGAATAACGAAAACAAGGAATGCAATCCACACCGCGATACGCGCTTCTGACTGGAAAGGCGCCGGAACCTGCTGTGCAATGATCAACACCAACGTCGGCCCAAGAGCGGGAAGAGCTCTAAGCAGGAACGGTCCCGAAACCGATTCCGAAGGGCTCTCTGTGACTGGATGCGGAGCCGGTTCTTCCCGCCAAGTGAATGCGACCACGCACAAGAGCAGAGTCAGGGCTGGCTGTACTGCGAGGAAAATGGGTACCGGAGCCAGCGCTGTATGGAATACCATCAACACGCTGATAGCCGTAAAAACACTGGTGATCCATCGATACAGCCGCCGAGCTTCCAGCGCCGGTTCACTTACCGCCCGGATCAACAGCCCCGCACAAATAAAGGCGTTACGCAGGTTCTTGGGGTAGGTGTGGGTTGTCCACTGGCTCCCGAGCGTCAAATGAGGAAGATAAATAAAAGAGTAATAGGCAAATGCCAATACCACCACTACCTGCACAAAATCGAGTAGCGACTCCAGATCCCAGCCTTGGCGGACTCTCGTTTCGTAAGGCAGAAAGATCGCTAATGCCAGAGGCAGCGTGGCAAACCAGAGCAAGAACGTGATCAGCCATGAGCTGACCAGCGCACTGTGAGGAAAAAACCAGGAATAATAATCCTGAAGATCGCCTAGCCCCAGGATCATAAAGAAGAGACCAGTAAGGATCCATACCTTGCGCGTGAGCCGTTTAGAATGCTTCGCCGCTATGGCGCAGGCCACCGTAGAAGTGGCACGAAGCAGAAACTCTAAACCGTCGACAAGGTAGGCCTTTCCAAACTTCGACAAAATCATGTAGCCAAGGCAATCGAAAGCCAGCAGCACGAATAAAACGACGATGATGGAACGCGTTTTCCGCATCACAGATTTTTGCGGGCCGGGCGTAGAAGAGGGAAGTGCCAAGTTTATGGAACTCCCCCGTTCAAAAGCAATGTTTTTCCTGTGATTCGACCTGGCAATTTTAAGATATGGTTCTTAGTATTAAAAATTTATGAATTATGAATTTGGGTAAACTTGAACATTCTTTCGTCTATAAGGTTTTGAAATTCCTTGCTCCTCAATTGTTGTGGCGAAAATATCGTTGAAGAAAGTAATTCGTCAAATTACTCCAGTACTCTCCCTGTTTTGCTTTGCGCCGCCGCAGTGCTAAAGTTTCTCTAATTTGTTTCAGCGGCTGACAACCGGAGAAAACATGGACCATCAAGAAGTTCCGACAGCGGGGTTCGAACAAGACCAGAAATGGCCTGATCATCTGGTTATTGTGCGCCACGGACAGTCGGAACGAAATGTAGCCAAAGATCGGGCGGAAGATCACAAACTGGAGGCGTGGAGCGACCATCTCCGCGACGTTGATACGCCGTTGACTGCCTTGGGTGTGGATCAGGCCGTGGCCACGGGGCGGTTCCTTCGTGAAAAATTCAACTTCGATATGGTCTTTAGCTCTCCATATCTGCGGACGATCCAGACGGCCCGGCAGATCGTTACCCAGATGGCCGTGCCTCCCTCCATCATTTACGACGAACGCATCCGCGAAATCGAGTTTGGCGTTATGGATGGTTTGACTCGTGAAGGCATTCAAAAACATTATCCGCTGGAGGTTGCCCGGAGAAAGCGGGAAGGGAAGTATTATTATCGTCCCCCGGGCGGCGAGAGCCGTCCTGATGTTGGGTTGCGGATCCATAGCTTTCTGGGAACCCTGACACGCGAATACCGCCGCAAGAGTGTGCTGGTGATCTGCCATAGCGTGGTTGTCTTGATATTCAGGCGTCTGCTGGAACGCTGGGATGAAGCCCAATACATAAAAGTGGATTCAGAGGACGATGTATTGAATTGCAGCGTTACCGCCTACCGCTATGATGCCGAAAAACACAAGTTGATGCTCGATTGCTTCAACAGCGTTTGCTATCCGAAGATCCCATAGACAAGTCCTTGTGATGTAACCTTGCATCATAATGGTACAGGTGATTTATGGCCTTGGCTGGGCATTACACTATGTCGCACACACTCGGACCGCCGAAGTTTTCAGATAGGTTCCAGGCAGAACTGGAAGATCTTTTTCGCTGGCGCCGCGACGTGCGCAGGTTCCGTCCCGAACCTCTTGAGGCTGGGCGGCTGGAACAGCTTATCCACCTCGCATCACTCGCTCCGTCGGTGGGTTACAGTCAGCCGTGGCGATTCGTACTGGTAAACGATCCGGCCCTGCGCCAAAAAGTGCGGTTGAATTTTGAAGAGTGCAATCAAGCAGCCCTCTCCTCATATCAAGGCGAGCAGGCCCAGAAGTATGCCAATCTGAAACTTTCAGGACTTGATCAGGCGCCAGTGCAGCTTGCAGTCTTTTGCGATGGCTCCACTACGATCGGCCATCAGCTTGGCCGCCGCACCATGCCGGAGATGCTGGAATACTCGGTCGTACTTGCCTGTCACACGCTTTGGCTAGCGGCTCGCGCATACGGCATCGGCGTGGGCTGGGTTTCGATTCTCGATCCTCAGAAATTGTCGGCTGACCTGGGTATTGCCAATGAGTGGAAGCTGGTCGCCTATTTTTGCATCGGATACCCAGAGGAAGAGCATCTTGATCCCGATCTGTCTCGCTACCAGTGGGAACAGTTTCAGCCCCCGGAGATCATTGTGAAGTGATACCAAAAAAGAGGCACGCCGTAGCGTGCCTCCTGGCCACCTCGCGTCTAACATTTTAGTAGCGCCACCGGCCATAGCCGCCGCTGTTGTATCCCTGCTGGTAGCCCTGTTCGTAGCCTTGGCGATAAACCTGCTTGTATTGGTTCTTGTCGCCCAGTCCGCTGGAGTAGCCACGATCAGCATGTTTGTAGTTGCCGTCCTGCGTAGGACGAAAACTGTGGCCGCTTTGCCGGTCGTTCCGCCCATCGTTCAAGCCATCTTGATAGCCGTATTGGCGGGCGTTTCCATAACCACCGCGTCCATTGCCATAGTAACCGCCACGCCCAGAAGGATAGCCATTGCGGTTTCCGCGGTAGCGATCATCATCGCGATCGCGCCAACGGCGGTCTCGGTCCCTGTCTCGATCTCGATCTCTGTCTCTGTCTCGACGATCTCGGTCTCGGTCCCAATCTCGGTCGCGGTCCTGTTGATATTGAACGTTTCGATAGCCGTCGCCATCGCGGTCCCAATCATGATGTCCGGCTTGCGCAAACATGGTCGAGCCACCTGTGATGAGCACGGCCCCAGCCAGTACATACTTCAGGGAGCGTATCTTTAGAAATTTCATTTGGGGATTCTCCTCGCGAGCCGAACTTCCTCCTGCCGACTTCGCTACAAAATTGAACCCCGTGGCCTTGAGAATTACCGTAAAGAGTAAATAACCCAATGTAAACATTTGTTAGATTAGATTCTTCCAACGTTTGCGGTATTCGTCTCCTAACACCACTTAACAAAACTTCACTACTGAATCAGCATTCTTATCAGTACAATTCTTCGCCAATGGGTTAACAAAGTAGGTCTGGGGTTCGCAACTTCTTTGAAGTGAGATTTTCGATTGGAAGGCGCCATGACCGATCATCACAAGAAACATTTTTTTGAGCACTGGATCACAGCATACGGCAATCGTCTGGACGAAGTTGCCCGGCACAAAAAGACCACGACCGCAAAGCTGAGCGAGGGCTCTGTGCAAGAGGGACCGCTTTCAGCTTCTCCAGCCATTGATCTGCCACCCAGGCAGCACACCATTCATGCCGAAACAGCAGTTAAGACTCCGATCAATCGTTCGCACCAGTAAGCCACTCCAAGATGGTTCCCATACGTCTCGCTATACCTAGTTCGCGAGACCCGAAGCGGGGACCATCTCGTTTGCAAGACCTCGCTGCCGCTATTTACGATTAAATCTCTGTAAGTCTCTTCATCCGAGGAGGATCTTTTGTGACATTTACCCGGGCCATCATTCTTGTCGTCTTGTGCTGTTGCACAATCATTCTAAGCGCGGCTCGTTCTAATCAGGACAAGCCCAATCCGGATACTTCTTTGGCAGGCCAGAATGATCAAGACCAAAATGATCAGAATCAGGCACTCCGCAATGATCTGACCAGAATGAAATCCCTGGTCCAGCAGATGGAGCAGAACCTGGCTTTCGTGGATACCACGCAATCGCCACTGAAGCATCAGTTCCAACTCGAGATTGATATGTGGCGGACTATGATCAATCAGATGGAGCGACGTCTGCAATCCAGAACTCATGCAAACCAGGTGAAGTGAAGAGCCAATCCTACTTGGGTTGCGTCTGCAATTGCCGTTTCCGCTCGTCCATTGCTGGATTGTCCAAGTCGGTTGCCGCCTTCTTGAGCATCTCCAGTTTGTGCGCGCTCTCCGGAGATTGCCATTCCCGGTCTGAAAAAGCGGCACGGGTGTATCGGTGGGTCGTGAAGCTGAAATTGTTGTATTCAAAATAGATCCGCGACGGCTCTCTGGCCGTTGGCGCCTTGCTCTGAAAGTTCTGTAATTCTGCCTGGTGGGCAACGCTGTCGAGAAACCATTCTGGGGGATACGCCAGGTTTTCGCATTGGGCTTTCAGGTCCTGGAGACGGAACATGCCCTCATGTCCAAAGTCCCGAAAAACTTTGCCAAAAAATGTAAAGCCGATGGTCTTCATCGACGGATCAACGATCATGCGGCGCTCAGCATGATGAGTTGGGATTCCCCTATCGACCGAGTAAAGGTTGGCGCTCACGAAACATGCCATGCGTTTTTGCACCTCTACGCCTGCATCGATCACCAGCGATCCGTTGTCGATTCGCTCCTGGAATTGGCCGGTGAACTTTCCCGCGACCATCGGCGAAGAGTAGAAAGGCTGTCGAATCACAAAATCATCGGCTGTGCCCTCTACTGTTGCAGTCACCACTAGTTCCAGAACGCCCCAATATTCTTTTTGAGCAGAGGGAGCTTTCCATTGGAACGTGCAGGTTGCGGCAGACTCGCAGGAAAAAGGCATGCGTCCCAGTTTTGGGGCGCCAAAGTCCTCGTCTCCAATCAACTGCGCATCGATAATGTGCATTCGAATGGGCGGCGAGACTTGGTTTGGGATCACGGTGAGTTTCGCTCTCAGTTCATCCTTGGTACCCGCCAAGATCGTTTTGTTCATCTCGAATTGGTACTTCGGAAGCGAGGTTGGAATCGTAACGTTGCGCAATACTTCTTCTTCGGTCATGCCGGAGGCGCGCAATACATCCATCTGAAGCATGGTTTGCCGGGGAACCATTGGCAATGGTGCAGTATCCGTTGACCAGGGATGCAGCAGGTCCCAATTCGACGCATCCAGCGGCCTGGAGTCGGGTGGGTATTGGGTGAAATTTTTGTAGATGGCGAGGGCTGCTTTGCCCGAAGCATCATTCAGCGAAGGAGTTTGCTGGATCTCGTTTTGCTGCCCGATGTTCTTTGCATTTTTCGCTTGGGCCGCAGCGGCCCCCACAGCCACGGTATCGAAACACAGCGCCAGCGCTGCCAGGCTGAGTCCAAGTTTGCTCGTCAGCACATTCCTCATGGTTCATTCCTCCAGATTCAGGCCACCAAGAAAAGCAAAAGATAAGTGGGAGCGTAGCGCCTTGGCTGCGTCTTGCGGGCTGTTTACGGACACAGCGCAAACGGAGCGAAGCTATACTCGGCCAGGGCGTTCTTGAGACCGCCGCCGTGGTCTACATGGTAGTTTTTGAAGTTTCCATTCCAGCCCGTGCCAGAAGAATATGGCCCAGACCAATTGCAACTTGTGCCACTCTGGGTATTGCACACCTGGTCGGTGACCCACCAGCCGTGGAAGGAGAAGGTGCCAGCCGTATCGTTGTGAGGAAAGAGGGTGCTATTGCAGTCCTGAAATGAGGCAGCCCGGTTATGTCCGCAGGTGCTATGCAACGCTACTACGCCATCGGAGCATTGCACGCTACTGCCCAGGAAGCCGCAACGGTTGCAATCCGGATTGATGGTTCCGCTTGCGGATTGCGACGGGAAAAATAAACAAGCCGTAACGGTGTTGTTGAGCGTCCCGCCAATGCCGCGCACCACTACGCCTTGCATGTTGTTATGGTTGTATGCCCCGCGCGCATAATTTACGGTCAAGGATTGATCGATGGTTTTTCCCAGCCAGGAAAAGACGGTAGCGATCTCCGATCCTCCAGCCG
Organism: Candidatus Angelobacter sp.; assembly: GCA_035940535.1. Classification (GTDB taxonomy): domain Bacteria; phylum Acidobacteriota; class Terriglobia; order Terriglobales; family Acidobacteriaceae; genus Angelobacter. Next base: position 1,057 of record DASZEU010000264.1, on the reverse strand, counting down.
CGCTGCTGGCTGCCATGACGTGCGCAATCAGGATCGGATTGCAACAGTAGTTCGATTTTGCCAGATAGTTCTCGAAAGCCGCGCAGCCGGCGCTGTGGCAGATGATCCAGCATTCCTGATGGTTGTTGCCATTGCACAGGCTGTTGACGGCATTGTTGATGATGCACTGGCCGCCGGGACAGGTGGTGTCGTCAAACTTTCTGTTCCAGGCATCCCACTGCACAAAATACACATGCCCATCAGCGGTTACCGGACTGCCATTCCAATAATGGTGTTGGTCCGTCGTAAACACGCCAAATTGCTCGTTGGTGGAATCAGACCGGCCGTGGATGAGCAGTATGTTGTGCGTAAAGGATTGAGCTGAACAGAGGGCCGTCATCATCAGGCCCAAAGCAATCGCGCATAGTATTTTCAGCGCTCTCAAATGCATGGCGATGTTCCTCCTGGACCCTTGCGGGGTGGGACAACTTACAGCATTTGGTGAAAGTTGAGAGAAAGCAAAGCTCGTCGATAGCGTCGACGCGCCTGCAACAAGAAGCGGACTGGAAGCTAATACAATGGCAGAGTGATGTCAAGAGGTCCTCGACAGGGCTTCTTGAAGAAGGCAATTATTCATAGTTGGGTTATCCAGTTACACAGGGAGGCAACTTGATCTGGACTGGTCAAGTTAGCAGAATTACTTAATCTTTGCGTCTGCAGATCGTCCCATATCTCGTCAGCCATTTTCTTGGCAACTGCGGCTCCCACAAAAAACGTCATAGGATTGAGAGCCTCGGCTTCAAAAGCACTACGAATGCGTGCCAAAGCTGTTTTGGCTGTTTTCCAATGTTCGTCCGCGCCAGCCGGGTCAATTCCGCCCTTGAGTTCTCCCAATGCGATATATCGATGCGGATCCTTGTACGCGTTTGAAAATTCTTCGGGTGTGGAATTGAGAAGAATGAGGTCAATATTATTTCTGACTAAAGGGACAGTAACGTTATACATTAATGTGCGATGCTTCCCACTCTGCTCCCACGCAAGGCCGCAGACATGTAGTTCTATATCAGCATCTTCTTCC
>DASZEU010000263.1:0-15025 GCA_035940535.1 Candidatus Angelobacter sp. | reverse complement strand
CGGGACTGGATTCTCGGCATTCCCACATCACCATCATCCTATTACGTAGATGGGGATGCCCTGGGGTTGGGCCAGTTCGCCGATATCTTCGGGCGTGACCATGCTGGCGCGGTCTGGGCCATTGGAGAAGACGACGATTACCTTTCGGCCGAAGACCTGGGATGTGTCCCTGACATAACAGAGAAGCGGTTTGCCAGAACTCTCATGTTGACGCGCCGAACGGGAATGTGGTATTACATTCTATAAAATGTAATGGAGGCGGCATGGAATCTGCTATTACGGTTAAAGGTCAGGCGACCATTCCAAAAACAATTCGTGAACACCTGGGGTTGAAGCCGGGCGACCGAGTCAAATTCTTTTTGCATCCTGATGGGAGCGTCGTTCTGCTACCGAAGCTCCCTGCCACGGCTTTACGGGGAATGTTGAAATCCCGGCGTCATCGCCCGGTGACCATCCATGAAATGACCGAGGCAGTTGCTGAAGGTGCCTCTCGCGGCAGGGCACCGGCGAAGCACCGATGATAGGGCTCGATACGAACATTTTTGTACGTTACCTTACTCAGGATGATGCGGTTCAATCGCCCCGGGCAACGGAAATCATCGAACGGCAGTTGACCGTGGCGAATCCCGGCTTTGTGAGCGTGGTCGTGATGGCTGAGATCGTGTGGGTTCTAGACCGGGCCTACGGCTTTGCGGCTTTGGAAATCGCGGCCGCTATCGAACGCATGCTGCAGCTCACGGTTCTCGTTGTTGAGAATGAACAGGAAGTTTTCGCTGCCATGGTCGCACTCAAGAACGGCCTCGGGGCATTTGCAGATGCTCTCATCGCAGAGCTCGGCGCTAAAGCCGGCTGTGTTCACACCTTGACGTTTGACAACAAGGCGGTTCGGCTTCCGGGTTTCAAGCTTGCTTCATCCCGTTGAGCTTTTCACAGCAGTTTCAAGGCGCTACAAAAAATCAGCTTGGGCCAGCGCCCGTGTCATGAGCCGGTCGCGGACGATAGCCGCTGCGGGTGCGGACGTGGAATTTTTTGGTGTTTTCGCCTACCAGTTTCACCTTGATGGTGCGCCAGCCGCGATTGGGATTCGCTTGCGGATAGTACGTGAGCGAATAAAGGTGGCCCACGTCTCGCCGGATGGCGGCGAAGGCGCGTTGCTGATCTCTCCAACTTTTGGCAAAGAAAGCTTCGCCACCGGTGGCGGCGCTCATACGGGTGAAAACCGTGGTGGATACCGGGTCCTGCTTGGCCTCACGGGTGCTGATTACGTAGATGGGGATGCCCTGGGATTGGGCCAGTTCGCCAATATCTTCGGGCGTGACCATGCTGGCGCGGTCTGGGCCATTGGAGAAGACTACGACTACTTTTCGTCCGGAGACCCGGGCTGCGTCCTTGAGAGTCAAGAGCAGGGCGTTGTAGAGGGCCGGCTCGTCTCCTGCAACGGTGGAGCGGACTCCGCGCAATACCTGGTTGCGGTCGGCGGTGAGTGAGGCGCCTCGATAGAGATCGCGGCTATAGGCATAAAATGCGACCCGTTCCGGACTGTCGAGGGAGCGGACAAAGTCGGCGATTGCGTCCTGGGCAATGGCGAAGCCCCGGTACATATAGTTGCTGGTATCGAATAGGATAAAAACGTTCGCTCCCGAGAGGACGTTGGTCATTTCGGCGGCGCTGGATGCCCCTTGCGATCCCTCGCTCGTTGGCGTGCGCTTCTGGTTCTGGGTAACATCTACCAGCACCTGCGGCTCATTGCCCTCGGCGAAGGTAGAGATTTTTTCGGAAATGCCATCTTCGGCGACGACGAAGTTGGAGGGACGAAGGCCGGTCAGATAATTGCCATGACCATCGGTAACAGCCACGTTCACCTGAACCAAGTCAACGTCGACACGGAATACGTTCTTGCCTTGCTGGGGTTCCTGGGCAACAGGTGAAAGAGTGTTGGCCGAAGCAACCAAGAGAAATAACAAGAATCGTTTTGACATAGTTTTACGGTGTTCCTCCGGCTCTCTGCTTTGGCAAAGCTCCGATTTTGCCGGCGCGAAATTCCTGGCCGGTTTCTTGCATGGCCCGGAAAATTGCAGGCCAGTCTTCCAGATTAGTGGCAGCGACCTTTTCGATCATGCGACGGGTCAGCTCGGGTACCAGGCGATTCAGCGTTACGGGCGGATACCCCATTTCATCGGCCAAGCGGGCCCAATATAAATTGTTGGAGTCCCAGGACTCGGCCAACAAACGGCTGGAATAGCCCTGGAAGCTGTGAAAGAGATTCACGTTGATCAGCTCACGCGCATAGCTGTGGGCTAATCCGGGATGCGGCACGCCGAAATCCTGCGACAGCCGTTGCCACTTGGTTTCCTCAGGATATTTCTGCAAGAGTTCTTCGAGTTCGCTGGAGGCCGGTCCCCAATGGCCTGCCTCTTGAGGAAATCTCTGCCGGAATTCAACGGCCAAGTAGAAGGTGTCAGCCGGTGTGAGTTGAGGGCGTAGTTCATCAAAGTGTCCAGCAGCGAGGCCTCTCTCGATGCGGCTGACCCTTTGGGGAAGAATCCGATTGGAAAGGACCTCTATGGCTTTGGCGCGCACTTCGCTGTCTTTTTCAGCGGCGGCCAGAATCTCCTCGCCGGTGCGCTGGTAGAGAGCGACTGCGTGCAGCTCATTTCTGGTGACGCCCCACCAGCGGTGGACCACGGCATCAGCCAGGAGCGTGGGTACAAAGTCCTGCCAGATCAGCGACTGGACATTTTCGGGCACGATGAAGTCCTGCTCCACCAAGGCCAGAATGTAAGGGAGGTCAGCCAGAGAGCCAGCCAGATGCGTGCCTCGACCGCCGACAAATCCGCGGTCCATCAAGCTGGGGATTTTCCACGGCATGCTCCCGGATGTGCCAAACCCGCCGGTGTAATCATGAGAACGAACAAAGACGGCGTTGTTCAGCAGCATCTGGGCTCCAGGAGGCGCATAGTAGGCGTAATTGAGTCCCACAAGCGTATCCCTGAGGAACGGGGCCAATTGGCCCCGGGCCCCAGCTAGTTCCTTGGGAGTACCCGACTTGATCATCTTGATCAGATTCACGCGGGTTTGCAGCGTTGCATGACGGACATCGGAGGGGTCGTGCTCGAACTGAATTCTTTCCGAGGCCGTGAACATGGAGCGCGGCATTTCGAACTCTTTAAGCTGGCTGGCCAGCGGAAGGATCTTGTCGGCGACCGGCTTTCCTTGCGCCATCTGGTCCAGGCCATCAGCAAGCGCGAACATGGTGTCGAGCGAAAGGAGCCGCTGGGCTTCAAGCACAGAACGAATCCGATCGGCAAGCTGTTGCCGCACCTGCTGGCCTTCTGGATCAGTTACATTGGGACCGGCCAGTAAGTCTGCGACTTCTTCCTGGAAAACCGTGGGGCCGCCACCTACGGCCTGCAAGAGTTTGCCGAGGGAACTTCTGCCGGCGTCAAAGAGTTGATTGGACGTGGTTATGTGGTCAAAGGGACCAACCACCTGCTGCCAGGAATCGTTTAATTTCGAGTCGGGAATCTGCCCTTGCCGGGCCAGGATTTGCCACAGCCCCACATTGGCCTGAAAGGTGCCCACAGCATTGGCCTTGAGAGTGGGTGCAGAGATGTTATCGAGAGACTCAGCCGTCTTGAGGAAGCTGGTGATGGAGGCGTCGTCCAAGTTGTAGAACTCAGAGAACACCGGGTACTGATCACCGAAGTGCGAAAATTTACTGACCAGCAGGTGAACGGTCTCGGTGCTTAACCGGTGTTCAGACGGGCGGCGGCGGTCGATCTCGCTCAGCATGAAATAGACTTGTAACGGTCCATATTCGGTGGGGTCGCGCGAGAAGGCCATTAGACCTTCCACAAGCTGATCGGGGCTGGCCCAATTGCCGGACTTCTTGGCCCAATCACGGCCTTGCCGGGTCTCCCCGCCGTTGCGGAAAAAGGCCTTCCATGTCTCCAGATCGCCAGGCACGTGGGGCTGGCCATTAGGCTCCAATTCGAGACGCGTCACCAGAATCGCCAGGCCTGGGTTGGCGCGGTAAACAGGACGAGCTGGTCCCGGAGTAACGCTCTTGCCCTTCAATGCCTCATAGAAGTGTTTCAGGCGGTTAGGCTGGGTGAAGTAAGCCTGCTGCGTTTGATTAACGCGAGAGAGCGAATCGAACAGGGCGGCCAGCCATCCCTCGTCTTTGGCGAGCAGCTTGAGCACGAACTCAGCGGGTGAATCGGCTGAAGCGCCCACCAGATCTTTCCACACCGGCTCGGCCGCTGGACCACCGGGAACTACGACGCGTCCTGAGCGGATATATATGTGACTGCCGTAGAAATCAAAGACTGCAGCGTAGGGCGCCAGCTTGCGCAATCCTGGAGACTGCCGCAGGAAAATGGCGGTTTCGGGGTCCACACGAGAGAGCGCGCCGTAAAGACGCGCCAGTGAGGGGTTATGCACAAGAGAATCGATTACATCCTGCGAAGTATTGTTGCTGGCTGCCCAATCGCTGGGCGCAAAGAGTAAAGGCACCTGCGAAGAAGGAAAGGGCAAGGTAAAGCTCTTACCAGCCCGAAGTGATTCCTCGAGATCGGAGAGCGGGAAGCCGGAATCGATGGTAAGGAAGGCCCTCTCCGGATCGGCGGTCTGCATGGTGGTATCCGGCCCACAAGGATGACGGAGCCGGTAGCCCAGGATCGCCAGCAACGGTTTTGCGTCTTCGCAATTGGAAACAGTAATGACTCTTTGTGAACCAGCGAGGACGGTCAATTCCCTGGCTTGTTGCAGGTAACGCATCAGCAAGATCAGGAACTCTGTAGGCCGTCCGTGGAAGTAGCCACGCAGATTGACCTCGTTGGCCAGCAGAGGCAAGGTCTCTTCAGCAGAGGCCTTCTGGCTGATTCCCGCCATACGCAGAAAAGAGCGCAACGGCCCAGGAATGCCAACCTGGGTAGTAGGCGCGGGCGGCCCAGGAACTCCGTTGGCAGGACGCATCACCGCCGCATCATTCGAGGGTGAAGCGAACGAGCTACTTTGAGGAGCACTCCATGCACGGCTGCTGCAGAAGCAGGCGCATAGAGTAAATGTGATCAACAAACCCAACGGGCGAAGAGAGGATTTCATGGCCTAAGTTCCTTCCTCGAACCTACATAGATGCGATTTTCAGGATTGCCAAAATTGCCAAAATTTATGATTGCCAAAATTTTAAAAGCAGCCGTTCAAACGCTTTCTGGCTCAAAAATCGTTCTCTTTGCCCCTGCACATCAAAAAGACTTAACAGCCGGTCTCAAACATAAGCGTTGCCAAGTAAATCATGCATGGCAAAAAATTGAAAGCCCTTTACCGCAAGTTTCCTCAATTGCCGAAATTGCCGAAGTACCACCACTTTCGCCTTCGTACATGCACTTGAATCACGGAAACTAACGGGAGTGGGCAATTCCCGAAGCTGCTTGCTTTATCTTTAAGATTCTCCGGCACTTACCTTTGCCACGCTCGAGGTAGGCGGTGCTGAGACTTAATAATTTCGCCGCTTGCCGGAACTCGCCCGTTCCCTAAGTTCCAGTGTTTCTGTTTGATAACGCGGTTCAAATAATGCGGTCCAGGGTTCGGTCCCGTTAACAATTCGGTTAGAGATAAGCTTCCGGGCGGCTGGTTGCCGCCCAGAAGCCTCCTGGCAAGGTCATATCAGGATATGGGATTCATTGGCGCCTCATGGCAGACCGTTCAACCCCGCCTTGACCGTGTTAGAGAAGTTGAAGTTGTTGGATGCGTCCCAATTGATGGACCAGGTCATGGCTCCGCGAATGCTGGGCCACATCAAGGAGGGCACAAAGGTGCTGCAATTCGTGCCTTTAGCCAAACAATTGAGAGATGCCACTACGACCGAGGGAGCGACAACGCCTCCCCCAGCGGCGTTGGCCTGCGCGGGAAGCCCCAGCCCAACCTGGTCGGGCCGCAGGCCGTTTTGCAACTGGATACAAGCCAGCGCGGTTTCGAAGTTCTCTGTCCCCTGGGCATAGACGCCGCTGTCGCAGCCAAGCATGGTGCCGGAGTTGTAGTACTGCATGTTGACGATGGTGAGGATGTTCTGGATATTGAGCGCCAACTGGAAGTAGCTGCCTGAAGTTGACTGCATATCCACGGTCTGAGGAGCAAGGGTGATGATCAAGCCTGGCTTCATGGAAGCCAACTGCTTGAGCGCCGCCGCCATCGCCGTGGGATTCAGGCCATTTTCGAGGTCGATATCCACGCCATCGAAGCCGAACTTGGTCATCAACGCGGCAACGCTGTTGGCAAAGTTGGAGCCGGCGGTGGAGTCGGATACGCTAATAGCCCCGTTCGCGCCGCCGACGGAGATGATTACTCTCTGTCCGCGTCCATGAGCTGCGGATATATCGGAGATAAACTGCGCCTCAGTGTAACCACCAGTGATACAGGCGGAGAGGCCAGAATCAATGGTGAAGTCAACGGCTCCGGCAGTGGCGGTTGAGTTGGCAAAAGCCACAGCAATAATGTCGAAGGTGGTGGGAACATCGCTGATGCGAAGACATTTGGCCCCGTTGTTGAAGTCCTGCCAGTAGCCGGTAAGCAGATGCTTAGGCAGGCCTCCTTGAGGAGTCGGCCCCGGAGTTGGCGTGGGCGTGGCACTTGGTGTCGGCGTGGGATTCGGTGTCGGAGTTGGATTCGGAGTGGGTGTTGGCGTTGGTCCAGGGCCACCGCTGCATGGGCCATTGGATGTCCAGGGCTGTCCGCTTCCTGGTCCGCCATTGTTGGTGGCGGGGCTTTGGTTCTGTGTCCAGAAATTCGCCGTATAGTTGATGCCATTAAGGCTGGCATGATTGCCGGCGGTATAAACCTGGGAGGCGACCCATTGCGGGAAACAATTTCCGCCAGGAGTTGGAGTCGGGGTCGGAGTGGGCGTCGGTGTTGGTTTTGGAGTTGGCGTGGGTGTGGGGTTGGGAGTCGGCGTAGGCGTAGGTGATGGAGTTCCACTCACGAGTTGCCACAGTGCAGGTACATTGGGCGGCTCCCAGCCTACTTGCGAGGTGTGGGCCTGGATACATTTGAATTCCTGGCCATTAAACATCACTAACGCACCTATGGCGTAAGCGGTGTTGGGGGCCCAGTTCGGAACGCTCTGGGCCGAGGCTGCAACGGGAGCTAAGCAGAGAGCGGCGATCATCGCCAGGCTTAGCACAAACAAAGATGCACGCTTCATTGGAAATCCTCCTGGTATTAGTGACTTGCAGTTTGTGCTCTGCCCGGATGAAAGCACACGAACGTTTTACCTCGTTACTGTATCGGGGGCAAAGAAGACAGGTAGGTTCGCAGTCCACTTGAGAACTGCAACCCGCCAAAGTTGTCCCAGTTGATCGACCACGTCATGAACCCGCGAAGGTTCGGATATCCGGCAGAGTTTTGCAGCTTGTAACTTCCGCCGAAGGATGTGCCGGTCCTCAGGTAAGTAAAAACCGCTTCGAGTTGCGAATCGGAGAGAAACCCGCTGCCCGCAGCCTGGGGATTTGCCGGCACGCCAATCAACACTTGATCAGGCCGCAATCCAACAAACGTCCCAGCATTGTTGGCAACTGGAAAGCCGTGGACCAGCAACTCGGTCATGGCCATGGGAAAATCTGCGGCGCCGGAAGAATAGGAGTTTCCATCCAGGGCCTTGACCGGGCCAGACTGATAATCCTGGGGCCAGACGTAGGTAAGAATGTCTCGAATATTGTTGATAACCGCCAATTGTGCGCCGGCGCGCGGGTCTTGCCCGTTGAATGGCCCAGGGCCATAGAACTGGAAGGCCAGTTGCGCAAAGAAGGTCTCGGGAGCAAAGGTGATCATGAAGTTAGCGCCAAATTGGTTGTGGAGTTGGCGGAGCGCAGAGATCAGGTTGACCACCGCCGTGGTACTTGGGTTGTTGATGTTGGTGTCGCCGGCATTCAATTGCAGCGAGGAATTTTCGAAATCGATATCGACGCCATCGAAGCCGAACTGGCGAATCGCGGCGGCCACACTGTTGACAAAGGTGGTTACATCACCGGAGCTATTCAAGGTAACCGTCTCGTTGGCGCCACCGATGGACATCAGCACTTTCTTGCCTTGGCTGTGAAGGAAGGCGACGTCGGAGGAAAACTGCGCTGGAGTCTCAGCGCATGGAGTGAAGGTAATATTCGCCCCTGATGCATTTGCAAACGCCACGTTGATGATGTCGTAGGCTGGGGGCACGTTGCGAAGCTGAATGAATCCGGTGCCGTTGTCGAAGTTATGCCAATAGCCCACCAGGACTCTGCCATTCCCGGGTCCCGGTACTGGCGTGGGAGTCGGTGTGGGATTGGGTGTGGGTGTAGGTGTTGGAGTCGGACTCGGTTTAGGAGTTGGCGTTGGCTTGGGGGTAGGAGTTGGAGTCGGGTTTGGGGTGGGCGTTGGGCTGGGGGCAGGAGCCGGTCCTACCGGGCCCCACAATGCTGGAACATTTGGAGGTTCCCAACCGACCTGCGACGTGTGCCCTTGAATGCATTTGTATTCGGTGCCTTGAAAGATCACCAGCGAGCCGGTGGTATAAGCCGTATTGGGGGCCCAGGTGGGAATGGATTGCGCGGAAGCTGAGGGCGCAGCCAACAGCAATAACACCGAGATCATCAGGAACCCCGTGATAATCATGGACATCCGTTTCATAAAAGCTCCTTAATGGATTGCAGGTTTCCTCAAGCAAAATGATTGCCGCAGCAGCTCTGCTGCTTTCGCGGAACCTCCCGCAAAATCCAGCAGCAGAGCGCTACGTTCCTGAAATGACAGTTGAGAAAAGAATGCGATTGCCCGGTGATCGCTCTCTTCCGTGGTTACGCGCCGTTAAAACGGCTCGAAGACATGCGCGAAGTCCCAGGTGTTTTGCGAGATGCCGCTACAACTCGGCGAGACTGCTCCGGAACATCCGCCATTGTCTCGTGCCACCGACCACATGGAGAGCCGAGTGACCTTGCTGTTGCCTTGAGCGAAGCTCTCGATCTGCTGAGCGTCGTTCAAGGTGGTTACCTCGGGAGAAACATCATTCCGGCCAATCATGGGAGTGATGCCGATATTGACCGAAATGCCATTGGCGCTCATTTGGGAAAGAGTCGCATTTACGGCATTAATGGCATTTTGTCCCATGGTGTTTGGGTTAAAGTTGGAGCCATAATCCATCGTCATGATGTTCAGCACATTCACATTCACGCCATGCGACTTGGCATTCTTCATCAGGTTGATACCGTCCTGCGTCAAGCCTGTCGGTAATACCGGCAAGGTGTAGGAGATGATCAATCCCGGATTGGCTGCCTGTAGGGCCGCCAAAGCTGCGTTACGGCGGTCCACCGCAGCGGTATCGGCAATGGGAGCGCCTTCGATGTCGAAATCCAGCATCTTGACGCCGTACTTGTTAATGACCGCCTGATACTGCGCCTGGACCGCAGCAGCCGTAGAACATGCCTGGCCCAATTCCGTACCGGCGGCGCCGCCAAACGAGATAATGACATTGCCACCTGCGTTGTTTAGTGCAGTTATCAAAGAAGAGACGGTAGAGAGATCGGGATAGTTGTCGTTGGGCAGAGTTACCCCGAGACCCGCCCAGCCCGCTTTGCACCCGCCATTATCGATCATGAACGCCAACGTAAAAATCTTGATGCCCGAAGCCTGAGAAATCTGGGCCAAGTTATGGTTGTTCAAGCTCATATCGACATAAGGCGCAAACAGGCGCGCTCCTGGCGGGGGTGGAGTCGGCGTTGGGGTTGGTTTGGGCGTCGGTGTAGGGGAGGGTGAAGGAGCGGGCCCCACCGGCCCCCATAGTGCCGGAACATTGGGCGGCTCCCATCCTACCTGCGAAGTGTGCCCTTGAATGCACTTGTATTCGGTGCCTTGAAATACCACCAGCGCGCCGGTCGCATAAGCGGTATTGGGCTGCCAGGTGGGAATGGATTGGGCGAAAGCTGGAAGCGATGCGATGGACAAGACTGCGGCAATGCATAGTGCAATGACCAATAAGCGATTCATCGAAATCTCCTTTGAGGTAACTAGCGCAATACTTCTCTGAACAGAGACTTGGACAGCAACACCGCTGGGCCCGGAGAGCAGGGATGTGCCGCTGGTTCAACCCGGACGATGCCGCGCAGAAGTCTTGCCGGCTCAGCGAGCAACGCAACTAGAGAGGGCGAGGTATCGTCACGGGAAAGACTAATCTTTTTCATGAAACGTTTCAATAGACTTGATTAAACGGTTCACTAAACAATATACTTCCACGCTTATGGGAACCCTGTCGACCGGCCCAGGGTTGTATGCCCGGAAAACTGCAGCCCTGGGCCCTTCGGCTTTTGGATTGAGTAAGTGAGTAATTTGTCACTTTGGGGCTGCAACCCGCGAAAGCTCATGAAAATCAACTTTGCTATGTTGGAGCGTGGACAAAGTGGACGTGGTGGACGGAGTGGAGGCAGTGAACGATGTGATTTTCGACCCTGGTAAGTGGGTAAATTTGTTGGACCTGTTTGTCTATCATTTCTCAGAAGATCACTCGGCGCATCGATGATCCATCCTGCAGAGTGGGCCCGTCTGGCTAGAAGCTAGGAACCAGAAGCTAGAAGCTCTTGTTGTATCCTGACCTTTCATGTTTGCGGCCTGCACTCTCTTAGTTGTTGCCACTCTGGGTGGCGTGGCGCTCACCTTTGTCTATGCCCGTCACGAGCACTTTGCCACGCGGATATGTATGGGCGCCTGTACGGGGCTGGCGCTGATGGCGACGATTGGTTTTGTCCTGGCGTCCTTTTTGGGACTAGGACTGAGCCGAACTACGATTATCGTAGCCTCCGGTTGCCTTGCATTGCCATTGTTCCTTTTGTTGAAAAGCAATTATCGAACCAGCATGTTGGCGGAAGCGAGGACAGCCGCCCAAGCATTTTTGACGGCCGTAAACCATCCCCGCTGGACTACCACGGGATATTTCATTTTTTATCTGTTCATGGCCGTGCTATTGGGTTTGGTATTTGGGCGCGCGGTCTTCGAAAAGCCGGATGGCATTTATACGGGACTGGCCAACAACCTTGGCGACCTGCCCATGCATATCCAAGTTATTTCCAGCTTTACCGAAGGCCATAACTTTCCAGTGCAAGATCCCACCTATGCCGGGGTGCGATTTACCTATCCGTTGCTCTCCGATGTTCTCAGCGCAATGCTGGTAAAGGCAGGAGCGACCATCGGTCAGGCGATGTGGTTGCAAGGCGTAACATTGGCGCTCGCCATGGTGGGACTTATGCAGAGCTGGACTCTGGCGCTGACCCGCAGCCGCGTGGCTGGTTTCATCGCTCCGTTGCTGCTGGTCTTCAGCGGGGGATTAGGATGGTGGCAGATTTTTCAGGATGTTCGCAACAGCGAGAGTGGGTTGCTTCCGCTGTTGGCGCATCTGCCTCACGACTACACCGTCATGAGTCTCAGCATCTTCCGCTGGGGCAATTCTGTGACGTCCCTGTTTGTCCCGCAACGAAGTTTCCTCCTGGGACTGCCCTTGACAATCCTTATCTTTTATCTGTGGTGGTCATGCCTGAGCGCTGCTTCTTCAGAGTCTCAGACGCAACCAGCATCACGGTTCGACTGCCGTTGGGCCATGATCGCTGCCGGGTTTTTTGCTGGACTACTGCCGCTCATTCATGCGCACAGTTTCATCGTGGTCTTCGGGGCCGCTTCGTGCCTGGCGATATTATTCAGACCGTGGTGGCGAGAGTGGCTTCTCTTTTTTGTCATTGCCATTGTGGTTGCGCTGCCCGAAATATTTTGGCTTTCTCAAAGTACCGGCATCAACGCACAAAAATACCTTGGATGGCAATGGGGATGGGACCGGGCCGGGTACAACGCGCTGTGGTTCTGGTTTGTAAACACCGGCTTCTTCATTCCTATTTTGGCGGCCGCTATTTTCTGGCGGCGATCCGGATATCAGCTTCCCAGGCGTCTGCTCACCTTTTATCTTCCCTTTCTGCTGTTTTTCATCGTTCCCAATGTAATGAAGCTTGCCCCCTGGATTTGGGACAACATCAAAGTTCTTTTCTATTGGTATGTGGCCTCCATTCCCCTAGTAGCTTTTTTTCTGGCGTACTGGTTTAGTCGAAGATCGAAACTGCGATGGATGGCAATGGGCCTGCTTGCAGTGCTGATACTTTCAGGCGCCCTCGACATCTTGCGGATCATCACCAACACTGTGGAAATGCGGGAATTCACACGCGACGGAATGGCCACGGCCAAGCTGATCGCACAGGTAGCTCCGCCGCAAGCCGTGGTGCTTCATGCTCCTGCTTTTGATTCGCCCGTCTTCTTGACCGGCAGGCGTTCGCTGCTGGGTTTTACGGGGTGGATCTGGTCGCGAGGGTTAGACGCGTCGCAACGCGAAAATGATATTCGGAGAATCTATTCAGGAGGCCCGGATGCTGCAAACCTGCTGGAGCGCTACCATGTTGACTATGCAATCATAGGACCGCAGGAACGCTCCTTTATGCCGATCAACCAGGAATTCTGGTCGCGTTACCCTTTGATGTCGCGCATTGGCGACTATCAACTGTACAAAGTTGAGCGTGGAAGATGAAGGCTAATGCGAAGAAGGCCGTTACCGAACGTTCGGATGGATCTCGAACTGCGTGGCGAATTGCCGGTGCCGCCATTTTGATGGCTGCGGGACTGCTCCGCCTGCTGTATTTGACCGAGAAACCCCTCCACCATGATGAAGGAGTAAATGGACTCTTCCTTGCCCCTCTCTTCCGCCAGGGGTTCTATCATTACGATCCAAGCAACTATCACGGTCCTACGCTCTACTACTTCGGACTGCTTACCACCACGCTCAATAGCTTTCTGTACGGAAAGTATGGGCTGAGCACATTTGCCATCCGGCTCGTTCCAGCTTTATTTGGAATGGGAATTGTGTGGCTGGTTTTCTATTTTCGGCGTTTCATCGGCACGTTCGGATCGCTCACGGCTGCCCTGTTCATAGCCGTATCGCCGGGCTTTGTTTTTTTTTCCCGCTATTTTATTCACGAGATCCTGTTTGTTTTTTTTACGCTGTCCCTGGTGGTGGCTGTGATGCGTTTCAAGGAGACAGCGCGACCGCTCTACCTGATGCTGGCTTCGGCCTCGGCTGCCTTATTGTTTACCACCAAGGAAACCTACATCATTACTGTCGCTGTTCTGCTGCTGGCCCTGCTTTGTAGCCATCTCTACATATCTCTCAGGAGAAAGCTTGCGCCCATTCCTGCCGAAGCAGGATCTCCTGCGAGGGAAATGATAGTCCCGCCTCCAATGCAAAGCGCCCAGATAATACCGCAACGGCGTGCCGATATGTGGCTCGCAGCGATCGCCTTGTTTGCCGTGTTGTATATCCTTTTCTACTCTTCATTTCTCACCAACTTTCCCAAAGGAGTCTACGATTCGTTTCGCACATTCGGATACTGGGGCCATACTGGTGTGACTCAATATAAGAGTCCCGGGAACACCTATTTCGATTGGCTTGGACGTATGCAGACTGAATTGCCTTCCCTAGTGCTGGGCGGGTTGGGAGTTGTCCTCGCACTCTATCAGATGCGCTCGCGTTTTGCAGTCTTTACAGCCTTCTGGGCCCTGGGCATGACGGCCGCCTACTCTTTGCTGCCTTACAAAACACCTTGGCTCGCGCTGAACCCGTTGTTGCCAATCATCATTATGGCTGGCTATTTTTTAGGTCAGTGGTTTGACCTCGGAGCCAAAAACCAGTCGCTGCTGCCGCGGGCTTCTGCGGTGTTCGCCCTCGTGGTGGCAGTGGCCATTTCTGCGTACGCAGCCATCGACTTGAGCTTCTTCAGTTATGACAATGATGCAATCCCATATAGTTATGCTCATACGCGCCGGGATTTTCTGGGACTTGTGGATGAGATCGAGTCTGTCGCGTCGCACAATCCCGCGGGAAAGAATATGGGCATAACCATTATGTCGCCGGAGCATTGGCCTTTGCCCTGGTATCTGCGCGAGTATCCCAATTCCGGGTACTATGGAAGGATTGTTCCCACCTCGGAACCTGTGATCGTAGCGCACCAGGATCAATCGGGCGAAATTGAAACAAAGATGGGGACGCTATACCGGCGTTTTCATTCTTACGAACTGCGTCCTGGAGTGTGGCTGGTATTGTATTTGCGAAGGGACCAGCGACCGTAATGAAGACAGTTATTACCGCTACCCGCCTCTTTACTCCTCTTGAGTGCATTGAATCGCCTGTCGTAGTGGTCGAAGACGGACGCATCCTCGCCGTTGATTCACGCCAGAACATGGAAGCGCCTACCAATGCAAAATACCTCGACTTCCCAGATGCGATTCTCGTCCCCGGTTTCATTGATATCCACGTGCATGGCGGCTCCGGCCACGACGTGATGGAGACTGATGCATCGGCGCTGGCGGCCATCGAACGCCATACGGCCCGGCATGGGGTCACGAGTTATCTGCCCACGACTGTTACCGCCCCCGAAGACCGCATCCTGCGCGCGCTAGAATATCTGGGGAAAAGGATTTCCCGGCAGGAATATACAGATGGTGGCTCGCGCCCGATTGGGATTCATCTGGAAGGTCCTTTTATTAGCCATGCGAAGCCGGGCGTGCATCCGCCAGAGTACTTGGTACCGCCATCGCCGCAGATGTTTGAGCGCTACTGGCAGGCATCTGGCGGCACGTTGCGCCTGATGACCATTGCCCCGGAGTTGCCGGGCGCGATTGACACCATTCGGCATGCCAGAAAGGCTGGAGTCCACTCCAGCATCGGCCACTCCAATGCCACTTACGGCGAAGCCAACGAAAGCATCGACGCCGGAGCTGATCACGCCACGCACACCTTCAATGCTATGCGTCCGCTGGACCACCGCGAGCCAGGCATTTTGGGAGCCGTGTTGACAGATGACCGCCTTACGGCTGACATCATTGCCGATGGTATTCACACTGATCCCAGCATGGTGAAACTCTTTCTCAACGCCAAAGGCCCGGAGCGGGCAATTCTGATCACCGATGCCATCAGCGC
>DASZEU010000262.1:0-9781 GCA_035940535.1 Candidatus Angelobacter sp. | reverse complement strand
GCCGGACCCGGTCACTGGGGCCGGGAGAAAAGATGAGGGTATAGAGGCGCCTGGGAACAAGCCGGTCACCTTGAAATCAACGGTCCCGTTAAATCCATTTAGGGCCGTAACCGATATATTCCACGAAAATCCCGTGCCTCTCTTTCTGGCCACGAAAGCAGGCGTTACCGACATGGAAAAATCGGGTGTGGCAACGACCGGCGCCTTGGGCGCAGGCGCCGCGTGGCCCAGCATGGCCGGCGCAGCGAGCGCCAGCATGTACAGAAAGAGCGTGAATGTCGCTTTGCGTTTTGTCTGAAACATCGTTTCTATCTCCTTGGTGATGGTTCGATTCAACAGCTTCTCGGTGCCCCCGCATTTGCAGCCTGGTTTGCGTAGAGCGCGATAGGTTGCCGTGGTGTCCGGCTACCGTGATGGTAAAGATGCCTTGAGGAGTGGCCGGCAGGCCAAATGAGGCGCTTCCTCACGCAGTGGACTATCTATAAGCGAATCAGGAACTGGAAAACAATGAAGAGAATGCTCAGCAGATATTCCCATTGTGGGTCTTCCAGTCGGCGAACAACAATACTCCTACTTATTCCTGAATGCAACCGGGCTCTGCGCCGGAAAGAGCTTCTTGCAAGCTCTTGATTCCAACCCTTTCCTCAAGACCCCTGTTTTCAAGTTTTCAAATTTTCCCTGACACGGTTCGGGACCAAGTGGTCTACCCGGCTCGCTATCTTGTGACACGGCTGACGAAGGGTGGTGGGGCTTGGATTTGGTAACAAGAACACCCGCCATGCGTTTGATTTGCTAGAATGCACCACATGAACAGGCGAACATGGTTGCAGGCTGCGTGCCTGTCGGTGTTCGTGCCGGCTGGCATAACGAAGGCAATGGAGCGGACGTTTCTACATGCCCCAGTCGGGAGTCCGAATGCGGAGGAGAAGGGCCAAGGTGAGGCGATGACAGGATCAGCGAAGGTCTATGAATTGCGTATTTATCACGTGGTCCCCGGAAAGCTGGACAGCCTCGTCGCCCGCTTCAGAGACCATACGGATAAGCTCTTTGCGAAACATGGAATGAAGAGTGTTGCCTACTGGACGGCTCTGGACGAACCCGTGAAAAGCAGCACGTTCTTTTACATCCTGGAGCATCCTAGCCGCGAGGCGGCGGCCGTGAACTGGAAAGCCTTCCAGGACGATGTGGAATGGAAGACCGTGAAAGCCAAGTCCGAAGAGAATGGCAAACTGGTGGAGAGAATTGATTCGACCTTCTTGACGCTGACCGATTTTTCCCCGTCGCGGATCTGAGATCAGCCCATCGGCTAATTTCGATCTACTGGGAGCCTCCACCGCTCGGCCTGCCTTGATGAACGTCTACGGGCAATTATGCAATTCTGTCAATCCTCAAACTGGCCTATAATCTATGTAGTTTGAGCAGACCAGCTTCTATTTTTGTGTTGCTTGTGCTCTCTTTGGCGGTAACACGTCCGTTGTGTGCCCAGAACCGCCCCTCCCCGATTCGTGCCAGCCGGATTTTGCTGATCATGCCCTTTGAAAACACCTCCAAGGTGCCAGGAATCGACTGGATTGGAGAGGCTTTTCCAGAAGTTCTGGGCAACCGGCTAAGCTCCACCTCGTTGTTTATCATCAGCCGCAACGACCGCCTGTATGCTTTTGACCGGCTGGGCATCCCGGCCAATGCCAAGCCTTCGCGCGCCACCATCTTCCAGATGGCGCAACAGATGGATGCCGATTATGTCATCCTGGGCTCCTATAGTTTCGATGGAAGCTCTTTTACCGTTCACGCGCAAATCATGGAGTTAGACCGGCTCAAGCTTAGTCCCGAAATGACGGAATCCGGGCCGCTCACCAGCTTAATAACCATCCAAACCGCCCTGGCCTGGGACATAAGTTACTCGTTCGATTCCTTGCTTAGCACTTCCAAGAACCAGTTTGTGGCCCAGTTTCCCCCTATTCGCCTGGACGCGCTGGAAAACTACATTCGCGGCATCCTGGCCGCCAATGCGCAGGAGAAGATCAAATTCTTCAAAGAAGCCGTTCGCTTGGAGCCCAGCCATACGCTGGCTATGCTGCAACTCGCCAAGACCTATTACAAGGTTCGCGACTACCAATTGGCAGTTACCTGGTTCTCGAAAATTCCGCCGAGCGACAGCAATTACAACGAGGCACAATTTTTCCTGGGCCTTTCTGCCTTCTATGCCGGACAGATGGAAAAGGCCGAAGCTGCCTTTCGTTCTCTAGCCCAACGCCTGCCCCTTACCGAAATTTATAACAACCTGGGCGTGGTCTCGGCGAGGCGGGGAGAAAAACGGGCGCGCGGCTATTTTGAAAGAACCTTGCAAATCGATCCCACTGATCCAGATTATCATTACAACCTGGCTTTGGCCTTGTTACGCGAAGGCGATACTGCGGGAGCCGCAAAACAGTTGCGGGAATCGCTCACTCTCCATCCAGACCCTGAGGTCAAGTCTTTTCTCGACGGCATAACTGCCGGATCGGTCGCCAGGGACCATCTGCCTCCGGAGCGGATCAAGAGCAACTACGATGAATCGTCATTCCGCCAGCTTGCCCTGGAAATTGAAAATGCCAATGAACTCCGGCTGCAACAGGCTGACGCTCCAACCCAGGCTGCCTTTCATATACAGCGGGGCCGCCAGTTACTGGAAGAAGACCTCGGCAGCGAGGCAGAAAAAGAATTCAGAAAAGCGATCATTCTTGATCCAAAGAACGCCGAAGCCCATGCCGGACTAGCGCGGATTTTTGAATTAGCCCAGGATAATGTTGGAGCACGGAACGAAGCCCAGGCGGCGCTGAACCTGAAACCCTCGGCAGACGTATATTTGATATTGGCCCGTTTGGATCTGGCAGAGAACAAGACGGCTGCTGCTGCCCATGATGTGGACCGGGCCTTGGCGCTCGATCCGGCCAATGCCTCAGCCGTAGCATTGAAACGTGACATCGCTTGGGCCGCAGGCAAGCGGTCGTCGGAACCTTGAGGATCATTTTATGCGCATTAACTCAACGGCAAGACTCGCAGCCATATTAGCAATTTGCTTAGGATCGCTGGCAGCTTCGGCTGACGTGCTGAAAATCGTGGTCGACGATACCATTCACCCGCTGGTCTCGGAGCACATTGACCGGGCGATCCAGGAGGCGCAACGGACCCATGCGGCCGCGCTCTTGATCGAACTGCGCACTCCCGGAGGCCTGCTCAGCTCGACCCGGGAAATTGTTCAGAAGATTCTGGCCTCGCCCGTTCCGGTCATCATCTACGTCACGCCGGCAGGCTCAATGGCGGCCTCCGCGGGATTCTTTATTCTGGAGTCTGCCGATGTTGCCGCCATGGCCCCCGGCACCAACACGGGAGCCGCGCATCCCGTGATCGGCGGCGCCATCATGGATCCGGTGATGAAGGATAAACTGGAGAACGATGCCGCGGCCATGATGCGCTCCTACTCCAGCAAGCGCGGACACAACGTCGAGGTGGCCGAAAGCGCCATCCGGCAATCAAAATCGTTCACCGCTGATGAAGCTTTGGCCCAGCATCTTGTCGATTACATCGCCCGCGACGAAAACGATCTGTTCCACCAACTGGATGGAAAAACCATTAATCGCTTCGACGGCTCCAAGAGCGTCCTGCATGTGGCCGGCGCCAGTGTTCGCTTCTACGATATGACGGTAAAGCAGCATGTGCTTTCCGTGCTCATGAACCCTAATTTTACTTTGCCGTTGTTTGCGATCGGGTTGTTGCTACTGTTCTTTGAATTCAACCACCCCGGAGCAGTCGCGCCGGGCGTGATCGGGTTCTTTGCCGTGCTGCTTGCGTTATTTGCTTTGAACCTGCTTCCCACCAGTTACTCTGCCTTGGTCATGATTGTTGCCGCCTTCGTGTTATTTGCGCTTGAAGCCAAATTCCAAACGCATGGCCTGCTGGGAATCCTCGGGATCACCATGATGGTCCTGGGTGGCCTGCTGCTGGTGGACGGCCCCATTCCGGAGATGCGCGTCCGATGGGTGACGGCTCTTTCCGTCAGCCTCCCTCTGGGCTTAATCACGATTTTCCTGATGGTCAAGATCTTCCAGGCCCGCAAGAGCAAAGTCGTGACCGGTGAGCAAGGGATGATTGGGGAAATTGGCGTCGTAAGCGCGCCTCTTGCGCCCACGGGCAAAGTCTTTGTCCATGGCGAACTTTGGGATGCCATTGCTCCCACAACAGTAGAAGTGGGGCAAGCCGTGGTCGTCCGCAAAATCGAGGACTTGAAACTGTACGTTGAGCCAGCAGCCACATCGAAGACGACCTGATAGATACTTCAGATAACCGCTAATAGCTTATTACTGATTCCTAATAAACTGCCTGTTTCACTTTTTTCTTCCGAATTTACGGAGCGTGCCATAGAATCCGAAGCGAGTCATCAATCGCCAGTTCTGGAGGCCATGTGGAAGGACTAATCTTCCTTGTTCCGCTGATTATCATCGGTCTGTATATCCTTAGCTCCATCAAGATCCTCAGTGAGTATGAACGCGGAGTGATCTTTCGCCTGGGACGCCTGCTCGACCAAGCCAAGGGCCCCGGTGTAATCCTGGTGTTTGGCCCCATCGACCGCATCGTCAGAATTGATATGCGCCAACAAGCCCTGGAAGTGCCGCCCCAAGACATCATCACCCGCGACAACGTTACCCTTAAAGTCAACGCCGTGGTCTACTGGCGCGTGATGGACTCACGGCGCGCCGTGGTCGAAGTACAAAACTATTACTGGCAGACGCAGCAGTTTGCCCAAACCACTTTGCGGTCGGTGTTGGGCGAAGTTGACCTCGATGAATTGCTGGCGCATCGCGATAAGCTCAACGCCCGCATTCAAAGCATTCTCGACCAGCACACCTCGCCTTATGGAGTAAAGGTAGCCAACGTGGAGGTCAAACAGGTTGACCTGCCTGAATCTATGCTCCGCGCCATGGCCAAGCAGGCGGAAGCCGAGCGTGAAAAGCGGGCCAAGATCATCCATGCGGAAGGCGAGTTCTCGGCCTCTCAGCGATTGGCGGATGCCGCGCATGTGCTCTCCACCGAGCCGATGACGCTCCAACTTCGGTATCTCCAGACCTTGACGGAAATTGGCGTGGAGAAGAACACCACCATTGTTTTCCCGTTGCCTCTGGACATTCTTGCCGCATTGACCAAAGCGCTGACCAAAGTCGGCGGCGAAACCCCGGCGGGGAAATAGGGTTATAGAAGAGTAAATAGTTGTAGGAGTTACCCAGATGGGAGAAACACGGGAGCTTAAGGACGACGCAGAGATTACTCTGGGCACAGGCAAACTGCTGGGCATTTTCTTCGGACTGGCGGCCATCTGTGCGGTGTTTTTCACCATGGGCTATATGCTGGGCCGGGGCAGCGCGGCGGGCGCCAAAACCGAAATTGTTGGTTCCGTTCCCAGCGGCAGTCCAGCTAATAAACCTTCTGCAGTCAACAACAAGGGTGCAGATACCTCAGCACAGAACTGCGTCGCTGGCTCTACGAACTGCCCATCCACCGGTTCCACGCCGGTTGATTCTGCGAATGGCCAGGCCAGCGCCAGTAATCCGCAGCCCCAGGCCGCAAATAACGTGGAGTCCGCGGCGGCCGCCGGTACCTCTTCTCCAAACGTGCCCACCGCAGAAATCAAGAATGTTGTGGCTGGCTCGTATATCGTCCAGGTAGCCGCTGTCTCCAAGCAGGAGGACGCGGAGTTTCTGGTGGCAGCTTTGCGTAAAAAGCAGTATCCGGTTTTTCTTGCAGCAGGCGGAGGTGACGCTTATTTTCGCGTGCAGGTCGGCCCTTTTACCGACGCCAAGGAAGCAGAAACCATGCGGGCCCGACTGGCCGGAGAAGGCTACAATCCAATCGTGAAGAAATAGCGTGTTCCCTAAGATTCGCGCCACGATTCTGAAGATTCCTCGCGGCAAAGTCTCAACCTACGGCGCGATTGCCCGTGCCGCCGGATATCCCCGGGCAGCACGGCAGGTCGTGTGGGCATTGCGGAAATCCCACGGGTTGCCCTGGCACCGGGTCGTAGCAGCCGGTGGACGCATTGCCTTGCCGGGCGAAGCCGGCATGGAACAGCGTTTCCGTCTGCAAGCCGAGGGAGTACTTTTTAGTGGCCCTCGCGTACGTATGGCAGAATGTGAATTTAAGTTTCCGAAAATTTCACCGCAACGGACGCAAAGGAAAGCTGGATCAAAAAAACAAAGCCGAGAGCGCTAACAATCTGCGTTTCCACCACACCCTCAATGCTCTGAGGCCGTTCTTTGGCCGAAGAATCCCTACGCTGCCTCACGCACGACGTTGGTGAAGTACTACGATGCTGTCAGAGCCTAATCCCTTGCATTTTCGCCAGTCCATCGCAAAAAGCTGCCTGGCCCACTCAAACACCCACGCACCACCAGCATGTTGGGGATTCTTCGGAACAAAGTGCGTTCCTCAGAATGACAGTGGGAGGATGACTCGCGAATGGAAACTTTGCAATCAGGGTGTACGTAGTTGAGGAACATTTCCGTTTTTGAAAAACACGTTACGTTTTGACCAACATTTCCGTTTTGATAAGCATTCCCGCTTTTGCCATACTCTCACCCCCTGTCATTCTGAGCAATTCTTTGGCCGAAGAATCTCCACGCTGTCTCACCTACGACGTTGGTGAAGTACTACGATGCTGTCAGAGCCAATCCCTTGCATTTTCGCCAGTCCATCGCAAAAAGCTGCATGGCCCACTCAAACACCCACGCACTGCCAGCATGTTGGGGATTCTTCGGAACAAAGTGCGTTCCTCCTAATGAACAGCTTTGTAAGTCTTTTAAAATCAATTGCGGCCTATTCGTGGTTTGTGGTGCCAAAGCAAGAGCCAGCGGCTAAAGCCGAATTGTTCTTGCACCTTTTGGCACGACTCCGCAGCCCGCACGCTCCCGCTTGACGCGGGATCGCTACGGGGCTAAACGCTCAAGTCGTGCCCTCCCTGAAAACTCCTTGGATGAATAGGGTGGGCGCTTCGCCAAGTTGAATTTTTATGCAGTACCGGCTGGAGACGGTCCCGAAAGAACGTCGTAGACAAAGGGATTCTTCACTACGCGCCATAGGATTGAGTTACGAACGGCATGTTCGTAGCGCTTCGTTCAGAATGACAGGGGGCACCCGTTGCGGAGTCCCCAGAAGAGCTTCTGGCTTTCGCAACCATCCCGGTAGCGATGGTTGGGGCTGATACAAGTCTCGCGAGTGCACGCATCGTCGTACAGCAACCCGTTCATTGCTCCCTAAACCCGCTGTAAAGCGGGTTTAGCTGCTCAGAATGACATGGGGGAGGATGACTCGCGAATGGAAACTGCAATCAGGGTGTACGTAGTTCCTGAATGTGAAAATCCAAACAACTTTTGAGCTGGTATTGGCTTCCAAGATACAGGGTCTGTGGGAGCAAGACTTTGTTGTTTTCCGTGATCCTGGGGAGGGCTATCATGAGTGCGCAGCCAAAGATGGAAACAATGGCGAAAATTCCTCCAGAAATTAACACCAAACTTCGGTCTCTGGCCCATGATTTGAGCAACTCGATCGAGACCATCATGCAGGCCTCCTACTTGCTGAGCCAAATGAAGCTTGATGAAAACAGCAAGAGATGGGCTGACATGGTGGACCAAGCCGGCCGCGATGCCGCCAAAATCAACCGTGAGATTCGAGAAATCCTGCGCTCCAGCTCATAGCAGGGCCATCACTTGCCTTGGTCATTACTTTGGCAAGAGAGGATTTTGCCGTTGATCTTCAATTACTAGATTACCAACTTACCCAATTACCAAAATCCTTCCTACCCAATTACTAAATCCTTCTGCCGGAGATAGTCCTGAGCGTTCCGATAGCCCTCAAGTGTCCCCACATCCATGTAGACCTCCCCGCTATATCTGCCCCGGACCACGTGGCCGGCGGCAATGAACGCATTCAACAGGTCGCCAAGATATTCGTCGGCCCGATGCCGCGCCTCCCACAAAAGTTTGAGCCGCCGAAAAGACTCCCCTTTGCTGGTCACCGCGCCCCAAATCCAAGGCGACCTGGCTTGCTTGGTCTTGACCTGCACTTCATTTACATAACCATGTTCGTCACAGCTCACAGCATCGAAAATCGAGGGATTATCCACCGGAAACAAAACCAGGCTCACGTCAGCTTGTCCTTCATCCAGGGCGGGAAGATAAGCGTTTTCGGGAAACCAGATGGTATCAGGTAACCCGATCAGAACCTGGTCATGCACACGGGCAAAAGGCTCGGCGCGAAAGAGGGCATCGCACAATCCCTGGGGTTTCTGCTGGACAACATAGAAGATCTCCGCAGCATAATTGCGCTCGGCGTAATACTTAACGATGTCGGTCTTCTCGGCCGAGATCACTATGCAGATTTGCTCCGCGCCGGCAGCGATCATTCGCTCAACCAGATATTCGGAAACCGCTTTCGGCCGTTCCGTGCCATCCACCAGTCGCGAGCCTACCGGCAGCAATTCCTTGGAGCAGCCCAGAGGCTGGATGCGCTGCCCAGCGCCCGCGGCCGGAATGATTCCGATCATCTGGCCACCTCCTGCGCCACGTTTCTTAGTGCACTTACGGAACGTGCCTCTTCAAAATACCGCAGCAACTGTTTTGCCCGGACGTCGCCGGTATGGTCATCCAAGGTTCGTTCGCGCGCATGTGCAGCCATCGCGCGTAAATCTCTGTCGTCTCGATCCAATGCGCTTTCGACCTGTTCTGCCGTGGCCACCACCTGTAGGTCACGCCCAACATCGAAAAAAGAGTCCAGGCCTTCCCACCCATCGGTGATCAAAGGCGTGCCGCAGGCCGCAGCCTCAAAAAAGCGCCCAGACGGGCACCATCCGTTACGCGCCATCTCCTGGCGGGTAAGATTCAACGTCATGCGGGAAGAGGAGTAAAAGAGCGGATGAACATAAGGAAAAACATGATCGATGCGTCGCACATTCTGCGGCCACTGCCACTCCCACGGGTAAAGCGATCCGGCCAGCAAAAACCCCTTTTCAGGATGGCGGCGGGCAGGCTCCAGAAAGATTTCGTTGAGCTTCTCCTGCCGATCAGGTGCGTAGGTACCCATATAGCTCAGATCGCAGGCAAACTCGTGACTGGCTTCCACGCGCCCATAAATGTCTGGGTCAACGCAACCGTAAAGAGGCCTCGCCTTGCGGACGGCAAAATTACGTTCAAGCTCCTCAAGAACTTTTCCCCCAGTAAAAGAGAGAACCAGGTCAAACGCCGCAAGCTGGTCGGGCCGCAGGTATTCAACTTCCCCTTCCACCATGTTCTTTAGAGTGACAGGGGTGTCGAGATCGTAGTAGACGCGCAACGGCTGGCCAAGATCGAGGATTTCGTCGGAGATGCGCTGCCCTTCCGGAAGATAGCTGGCGGTTATTACGACGTCGGAGCCGTTTGCCGTCTGCAATGCCTGTTTGCGTACATGCTGCCAGTCTGGGTACAGCGTAAGCCGGCAATAATTGCAACTTTCAAAGTCCCGGCGGGAGCTGTAATAAGGAACGTCTTTTTCGAAGAAATGGACCTCGTGCCCCATCCGGTGTAGTGACCGAATGATGGCCCGATACGGAGTAGCATGGCCGTTGCCCCAGGAAGAGGAGATTGTCAGGCCAAAGACAGTTATCTTCACAGACCAGGGTCCTCGGCGCTACCACTTTGAGCAGCGACTCAAGGGTGTGATGTACGTCATAGCTGTGCTGTTGCCGAAGAAGCACTCAGCAGTTAGCATTTAGCATTCA
>DASZEU010000261.1:0-13920 GCA_035940535.1 Candidatus Angelobacter sp. | reverse complement strand
ATTGGAGAAAGCGGCCTTCAGGTAGCCGACGCGCAATTTGCGAATGTCGAGGTTCGCATCCCAGTTGAATGGTACGTCCACCACAGAGAGATCCTGATCGTCGGTTCCCTGGATGGCGTTGAGCACCAGTGCGCAGTCTTCCACGCTGCGGCACATAGGGCCGATTTTATCGAGGCTCCAACTCAGGGTCATGAAGCCGTATCGGCTGACGCGGCCAAACGTTGGGCGCAGGCCGGTCACACCGCAAATCCCCGATGGCTCCACAATCGATCCGCCAGTCTCGGTGCCGATGGAAAAGCCGACTAGTCCGGCAGCCGTCGCGGAACCTGGCCCAGCGGACGATCCCTGCGAACCCATCGTGAGGTCCCAAGGATTCTTAGTCTGTCCTCCGAACCAAATATCGTCGAGCGCCAGTTCGCCGGTTGCCAGTTTGGCCACCAGCACGGCGCCTGCATCATTCAATCGCGTAGCAACGGTCGCATCCGTATCGATAATCCGGCTCTTAAACGGCGCCGCGCCCCAGGTAGTTGGATATCCTTTCACAGCGCACAAATCTTTGGCTCCCCAGGGAATTCCGTGCAGCGGTCCCCGATATCGCCCAGCGGCGATATCACGGTCAGCGTCGCTGGCCTGGCGCTTGGCCAGTTCCTCGGTGAGCGTTACTACGCAAGTCAGCTTAGGATCGTAGCGCTTGATCCGGTCCAGGTACATCTCGGTCAACTCAATGGATTTCACTTGCCTGGTGCGGATCAACTCCGCCAGTTGTGTCACCGGCCAGAAAGCAGCGTCTTCCAAATTCTTTGGCCGCGATACACGCGGAGGAGTACTCTTTCGAAAAGCTCTTTTACTGCGATCAATCTTCATACCCGGCACAATCGGACTGAAATAAAAAGGGGGCGCGACGCTGTTATCGAGTTGAACCCGCCGCAGTTTTTCGTAGGTCTCCAGGTTGCGATTCACGCCTTCCAGCATTCGATCAAGTTGATGGTCGGTAAACGTCAATCCGGCAGCGGCTGCCGAGGTCTGCAGCATCTCCTTGGTGACAGTCTGGGACCCCCTTTCCTGAAGCGCTCCCCACAGCATATTGGGCAAAACAGTTGCGGCCAAACCTAAGCCAGAAAAACAGGAGAGAAATAAACGGCGATTGGGCATGATTTTGGTGTCACTCCAAGCGAGACATCATACGCGTGAGTTCCGTGGTTCGCCAAACGCTTGCCAAAAGCATAAAACCGCAGAGGACGCCTGCCAGCAGCGTCTTGAATCACTATCGAGAAATGACTATCATGACTATGAAGACCAGCGGTAAGAGAAAGAGCGTTTTATGAACGCTGACACGTGGACAATCGCACATGCGAAAGCAAGATTTAGTGAAGTAATTGACAAGGCCCAGTCGGACGGTCCCCAGACCATTACCCGCCATGGGCGCACAACTGCCGTTATTGTGGCGGCCGAAGAATGGGAGCGAAAGACAAAACGCAAAGGTAATCTGGCGGAGTTTTTCGCGGCCTCTCCACTTCGCGGCTCTGGCGTGCAGATCAAACGGCTTCCTGGACGGCTGCGGAAGGCCGGGCAATGAGTTTCCTTCTTGATACCAATGTTTTGAAAACAGCGTTGAACCCCTGGACCGTTGACTTCTGCTTGCTATCTAAACATCAATTACCATAGATCGCGCACCGGAAGCCAATTTCCAATATGCCTCATTTGGACGAAAGCGCCTACGTCGATGCTTTTGCACGCGACCACTTGCCACCCACCGAACTGTGGCCGGTCATGGATCATGGTGGACTTGACTATCCTCGCCAACTGAACGCAGCAATCGAACTGCTTGACCGGATGGTGGAGCGTGGATTTGGTAAGAGCCCTTGCCTGCGAACCGGCGAATGTATCTGGAGCTATCAGGAACTGCTCGACCAAGCCAACCGCATCGCCAACATACTGGTTGGTGAACTCGGGCTTGTGTCCGGCGAGCGTGTGCTGCTGCGCGATGCCAATACGCCTATGCTGGCTGCCTGCTGGTTTGCAGTCCTGAAAGCCGGAGGCATTGCGGTGACAACCATGCCGCAATTGCGGGCTCATGAACTGGCGCACATCATCAAGAAGGCCAGAATCAAATATGCGCTTTGCGGCCAGGAATTTTCTGAAGAACTGCAAAAGGCGCAGCGCGCTGCACCCGATCTTGAGAAGCTGGTTCTTTTTCATGCCGAAGACAGCGCCGGACTGGAAGCGCGGACCAAACAGCATTCCTCGCACTTTGCCAACGTCACGACCTCGCATGATGATGTGGCTTTAATTGCCTTCAGTTCCGGCACCACGGGAGAGGCCAAAGCCACCATGCATTTCCATCGTGATGTGCTGGCGGTCTGCGACTGCTTCGCCAAACAGGTACTGAGAGCCGAATCCCACGATATCTTTTGTGGAAGCCCACCGCTAGGCTTCACCTTTGGCCTGGGAGGATTGCTGCTCTTTCCCATGCGCGTCGGTGCCTCAACGCTCCTGCTTCCCAAGGTGACAGCGGAAGGTCTTCTGGATGCGATTGAGCGGCATCGTTGCACCGTCCTTTTTACGGCCCCGCGTCTCTACCGTGTGATGGCTGATCTCGTGCCGCGCTTCAATCTCTCCTCGCTCAAGAAATGCGTCTCCGCCGGCGAGACCCTTCCCTTGCCGGTCTTTGAGGAATGGCAGCGAGCCACCGGCATCAAGATCATTGATGGCATCGGCGCAACCGAGATGCTGCACATCTTCATTGCAGCCGAAGGAGAGGACATTCGTCCCGGTGCGACTGGCAAGCCAATCCCCGGATACCAAGCGCTGGTGATCGACGAGCAAGGCTGCCCCGCCCCGACCAATACTGTTGGACGGCTGGCAGTACGCGGTCCCACCGGCTGCCGTTATCTCGACGCCCCTTCGCACCAAAAGCAGTATGTGCAAAATGGATGGAACATCACCGGCGATGCCTACCGCATGGATGAACAAGGATATTTCTGGTATGTAGCCCGCATCGACGACCTGATTATCAGCTCCGGCTACAAGATCTCCGGGCCGGAGATCGAGGCGACGCTGATTGGTCATCCCCATGTGCTGGAGTGCGCTGTGATTGGTGTCCCCGACCAGGAGCGCGGCCAAATTGTGAAGGCCTTTGTGGTGTTGCGCGAGGGAACCGCCGCCGCCGACACCACTCGGCGCGAACTCCAGGAATATGTCAAAGCCCAGATCGCCCCTTACAAATATCCACGCGCCGTTGAGTTCGTCACCGCGTTGCCGCGCACAATCACTGGCAAGATCCAGCGCTTCCGCTTAAGAGATGAGAGCTAATGTGCAGATAGGATTACATGCGTTTGCTTGGTTTTTTCCGCTTCTTGCGGGAGAGTATCTCATCGCCTTCACGCACCGGTTCTTTGCCGGCGCGCTTTAAAATCATACGCGCCCTAGTCACGTTCGCACCCTTAGCTCGCGTACGAAAAAACTCTTCAGTGCGCAATGCTGAAATCTTTTCTGCAATTGCCAAGCTGAACAGTTGGTTCAGCGACACGCCTTGTTGATCGGCGGTCTTGCGTGCTTCCGCTTGCAGGGAAATCGGTAACCGTAAAGGAAAAGTGCTTTGCCTCACAATATACTCCAAATCAAATCTGATCACTCATCGAGCTTCAATACAACTGATCTGCCGCGGAATTATCCTTGCTCCCGGTCACGAAGCATCTGGAGAGCATCCCTCGGTAGCAGCACACGACAGTTAAAACGTTGCACAGCCGGCAGGAAGTGGCGCAGGTTGAATGTCACGAGCGCAGTGGCATTCCCGTTCACTGCTGTCTCAAGCACCATGTCATCATTTGGATCCGACAACATTGGGCGCCACAGATACGAATTACGCACTTGCTGGGCGACTGACAGCAACGCATCGATCAATTCGTGGATATCGCCAGAGGTCAATCCAACCTTGAGATGCTCCGATCGTGTGAGCACTGCTTCGTATTCCAGCACCAAAGCAACCGAGAGCAACAAAGTGAAGCGGCCGGCCAGGGCACTGTCAACCAACTGCCAAGACGCTCCAGAGCGACTCCGAATGGCGGCCACCAGAACATCAGTATCCAATACCAGGCGCAACACACTAATGATATCGCAGGTGACATCACATATCAAAATTAGTTTAACTTTGGGCCGTTTCGACTACATAGTCATGTTATGCCCGGCGATTATTGCCGATGTAACTCTTCCAGAGTTTTTCTAATTGAATCTGGGGTGAAAAGACAACAGAGAAAAACATCCATTTAACTTGGAATAGCCGGATGGTTCCGCGGCTAGCCGCCGTAAGGCTCGTTTGTCTCTGCCCAATTTTCTACTACCACGAGTAGTAATTGCAGGCCGCAGGTACAATCAAGCGTTTCGAACTCTGATCAAAATGAGGTTTTTCGTGTTTCAACGCTTTGCCGGCTTGATCGTTCTTGTTTTCCTATCGTGCATTCTGGCCCAAGGACAGAGCCCTGAGGGTGCATTGATTGGTACCGTGGTGGATGCATCAGGCGCACGCGTTGCTGGCGCTACGGTGACAGCTTCGGCCAAAGGGTTCAATCTGGCCCGCACGATCCAGACCGGCAGCCAGGGAGAGTTCAGACTCGAGTCTTTGCCGCCCGGAAGTTACGAGATCAAAGTTGAGGCCCCTGGCTTTGCTTCTCAAACCGGCGTAGTGGAAGTGGCTGTTGCTTCAACCGCGACCCTAAAACTCAAGTTGAAAGTAGCGCCCGTCAAAGAGACAGTCAACGTAGAGGGAGCAAGCGATTCGTTAACCGCCCAGCCCATTGAAACTACCAATAGCGTGATCAAAACAACCATCGGCGTGCGCGACCTGGAAGAGATTCCATTGGCTCATCGAACTTTTGCCAACATCGCTTATCTGGCTCCGATGACTCAGCCGGTGGAGCCCTCCGATCCTACCAAGGCCCGCATTACTGCCGTCTCGTTTGGTGGAAGCTCAGGATTGAACGTGGACCTCTCCGTTGATGGAGGCGACAACAACGACGATTACATTGGCGGCTTCCTGCAAAACTACTCGCCCGATGCTATGCAGGAGTTTACTGTTCGGACAGCGCAGTTTGACGCTGACACGTCGCGTACTAATGGCGGTTCGGTGATCATTATCAGCCGGCGGGGCACCAATGAGTGGCACGGCGGTGCGGCGGCCTACTACCGCAACAAGAACCTGAACGCCAGAAACCCTCTCGATAATCCTGAGCCAAACCCCAAACAGCCTTTTTCACGTGGAAACTACGTGGGCACACTTGGTGGTCCTATCATCAAACAGAAGCTGTGGTTTTTCTCCTCCCTGGAATACATCAACGAAGACACCAGCGTGGCCTATAACACGCTGAGCCTGGACGAATTCCACGCGCTCAGCCAATTGGCGGCGGCCGGACAGATACCGGGTGTGCAGTCCATTGCGGTGCCAACGTCGGTGGGCACTCCTTTTCACGATACATTGTTCTCCACGCGCCTGGATTTTGCGCAGTCCGAGCGTTCGCACTGGTTCTTGCGGGGATCGTTTGACCTGAACAAGACCAACAATGACTTGTTGCAGCAGGGTGCCTTGCCGTCAGCAGGTGCAACCACCACTTCGCATTACTACAGCCTGCTGCTCAACCATGAGTTTGAGTTTACGCCCACGTGGATTGGCAACTTTACATTTCAGGCCAGCAATTTTCATCATGTGAAAGTACGCAATTCGCACCTGGGCTTTGCGCTGGCGTTTCCCTTCAGTTCGAACTTTCATACTACTTCCGGCTTTGAGACCTTTGGCGACAACCAGCTTGTCACACCCATTACTGCATTTCCTATCAACCGCGATCAGCAGAAATACCAGTTTCGTTACGATGTTGCCCATGCATCGGGAAAACATTCGCCCAAGTTCGGCATTAACTTTATTCATGAACCGGTGCTGAGCGGCAGGCTGGCGGATGATGCAGAGCGGCTAATTCAATTTACGGCACTCAACCCCAGCGACCTTGTAAGCAGCGGACAGAGCCTTGCGCCGTTCTTCACATGCGATCCCGCGCTTGCGCCTCCTGATCCGAACGCCTGCCCGGTGGATGGATCGGGAAATCCGCTGGCTACAATCACAGACTTTCCTGCCGGCGGCGGCAAGTTCTCTCAGAACATTCAGCGGCTGGGTTTCTATGCGCAGGATTCGTGGAGCATCCGCCCGAACTTTACTGTGAATTATGGCCTGCGCTACGACACCACGTATGGTCTTTTCAATTCCAATGGCGGCAACCAGAGCCGGAATCCAGCAGTTCTGACCGTCACCGCACAAGCTCTCCCGCTCCCCATGGGCGTTCCGCATGACTATCGTGGCGGAATTGCTCCGCGTTTAGGATTTGCATATTCACCGGGAAACGAGGGTACCACGGTGATCCGCGTGGGAGCTGGTCTTTATTTCAATGACCTGGCCCAAAGCGGCTGGGTCGATGCCTTCCGCGCTGTTGCGGCTGGTTCTAATGGGCAAAGCCCTGCCGGACTTTTGAGCGCGGGTGAACAGGGGGCGATCATTGACCCCCACTACCACTCGCCCTATGATCTGCAGGCCAGCGCGGGCATTGAACATGCCTTGAGCAAAACCTGGCGGCTCAATATCAATTACGAGCATCATCAGGGTGTGCATCAATACCGGCGTTACGAATATGTAGCCAATGATCCGGTGCTCGCTCCCAACGGCACGCTGCCGAGCACCGCCCCCAACATTTCAGTTTTTCGCACCGACAATCGTTCGCGCTATGATGGAGCATCTTTTGGCGTGACCCACAGGCTCTCCAGCCGTTTTGAACTGACGGCGCATTACACCTGGGCTCATGCCACTACCTGGGGAGCAGTAGTCGGCGAGCTGTTTGATTACGTGAACGGCGTCTCCAATGTAAACAATCCCTTTGGCCCTGGCGATCACGGACCTTCCGGAGAAGACGTGCGCCATCGCTTTGTCCTGGCGGGTACGGTGCAACTACCTTGGAAATTCGAATTGAATACACTCTCGCAATTTGAGAGCGCACGGCCGTTCACGCTCACCACCGGAGTGGACATCAATGGAGATGGCGCGAAGAATGACCGCGCAGTCGTCAACGGACAGCAGACTGGACTAGATGCCTTTCGCGGTGTTCCCTTCGCGCAGGTTGATCTGCGTATCAGCCGGACTTTCAAGCTGAACGAGCATATAACATTCAAACCTTTCGCGGAGTTCTTCAATCTGCTCAACCGGCAAAATCCCGGCAACAACTTCGTTGGCGATATAGGAGCCCTCAACGTGCCCCAGAACGAAGTAGCTGCCGGCAACGTCACTGACATCTGTGTCAATGCAGATTGCAGCGTAATGCGCCCCATCCGCAGCCTCAAGGACCTGCGCCTCCCAGGAGGCGCGCTGGGAGATTTCTTTGGACCAGGTACAACGGTAGGAATTCCGTTCTCAGCGCAACTGGGGATCAGGTTCAGCTTTTGAGCAATCACCGTTCAGCAATCACCACCAAGGCTCTGAAGTCTCACCCAAAGGGCCCGTGTCCAGCCTAGTCCACGTCGTCCACACCGTCCATAGAACAATAATTGCCAAACTGCCACAAGTCTTCAGACTTGTAACTCGGAGATCGATACAAATTTTTTCCCCTCTTCTGAATATTTCTCCAACAACTGCCGAGTGGCGTTAACTGTGTGACTACGATCGGCGGCGCCAAAACCGCGATGCCCGCCATCATGCAGCAAGATGATCTCCGCTTGCCGGTCTTTGCGCGCATCTACTTGGGAATTAACTTTCCTGACAATCATTTCTGCCGATTGGGCGCTCCAGTCGTATGAGGTCACAGACCACATGACGGGCGTAAGCCTACGTGAGCGCGCAGCCCTAAGTACCGCTGGCCGTCTTCCGCCAAACGGAGGGCGAAACAAAGAAACTCGACTACCAATGGCATCGTCGAGAGCTTTGCTGCAGTCATCAAGTTCCTGGCGCAGCCGGCCGGAAGAAACAAAGATCAGGTTAGGATGATGGAATGTATGGTTGCCAAGCGCATGGCCTGCCTGATGAATGGCCCGCACCATGTCGGGACGCCTGCAAACGTACGCACCAATTACGAAAAAAGTTGCCTTGGCTTCATATTTCGCAAGTAAATCCAGCAACTCAAAGGTATAAGGGTCATTAGGTCCATCGTCGAACGTGAGCGCCATCTGCCGGGGATCGCGGCCATGAGTCAGGGTGCGTCCATAAAGCTGCGGGCCGGGCGCCATGGTGGCATAACCAGCGTAACTCGCGGCCGCCAGGGCGCCGAGACCAGTGAGAAGAGAAAACATGGAAGAATTTCTAATTTGTAATTTTAAATTTGTAATTTGATCTGTATCGCGGATGCAAATGGATCTTTGAGATGTTGGTTTTCAAATTACAAATTATCAATTTCAAATTACAAATTCTACTCCGGTTTCCACAGTGTTAACTCATTCTGCAATTGCTATTCAGGCGTTTGCGATATATTCTGCGGCCAAGCAGTTTCGAGACTCATGGCCAAGCTTTTTGAACCGCCCCGTTACATCGCAGTCGAAGGGCCCATCCGCGTTGGCAAAACAACGCTGGCTAATATTGTCGCCGACCGGCTCAACGCGCAGCGGGTCATCGAGCCGGAAACCAACCCCTTTCTTCGCGCTTTCTATGAAGGCGAGCGCGGAGCGGGCTTCCAGACCCAGTTTGCCTTCTTGATCAGGCGATTCGAACAACTGCACCGGCTGGAGGTGGGACCGAACTCGCACAAGACGGTAGTGGCAGACTATATCTTTGAAAAAGACAAGATCTTCGCCTACATCAATCTCAATGACGCTGAACTGGAAGTATACAACCGCTATTATCAGTATTTCCGTCAACAACTGCCGGTACCGGATCTGGTGATCTATTTGCAGGCCTCACCCGAAGTGTTGAAAAAGCGGCTACGGAAGAAAAATGCAACTGCGGAAAGCGGCGTCAGCGATGACTATATCGAAGAGGTAGCTAAAGCCTACGAACATTTCTTCTTTCACTACACCTCGTCTGATCTGCTGGTGGTCAATACCAACGACATTGATTTCGTCGAGCGACACTCCGATCTTCAAGAGTTACTACGCCGTGTCAGTGAACCGATCCGAGGGACGCAATATTTTCTGCCGCTGAGCAATCCCGGCGCGGCTGGGACCTAAACTCCGCATCCTTGTGTCCTGCTTCGCCTCTGCCAGGATTTTGGCTTGCCTTTTACCTCAAGGGCGCTGATGTTAGCTTTACATGTCCATTTTCCACGTCAAAGAATGTAAACCCCTCCTGATTCGAGAACGAAACAGCAATTGCAGAGCTGCCAAGTTCCTTGTCTGGGGTATATAGGCCAACCCGTTTCCCTGTTAGAAGATCGAGCACCAGGTATTCTGAAGAGACTTGCTGCTTGGCTCCCTCTCTCAGAAGCCAAATGGAAATCAGATTTTGTGAGACAACTATTTTTGTGGCAACAAAACCTTCAGGCTTGCGAAATTTCAATCGCTTCACAACCGCGCCTGACTCAGAGATCACTACAATCCTGTCTGGCTGGAGCAGATAAAGGTTTCCGTCTGCGCCGACCGTGGCTCCTCCTTCGCGAAGATGCTGGAAGACCGTGGCAAGATCGACATCACCGAGTTCTCCGCTAAACTTCTTCTTGACTCGGCCGGACTCATCAAAAAGCGCCATAAAACTCTTGCCCCTTAAACCTTCAGGCGCTTCAGGAAGAAAGAAAGCGGACACAAGCATTGTTCCGGTCGGAAATGCTGCAAAGTTTTCGATGCTGATATGCTCAGGCAGATTCAGGACTGCCCTTTCCAACACGGTCCCTTTCGACGAGAAGCGGATGGCCTGAGTCTTGCCGTCAGTTGTTTGGCCAAGCAGCGAAACCTGTCCAGCAGGAGTGACGCTGAACCCTGAAAAAATCGTTGTCTTTTGGTCTTCGTCTGCCAAAGAATAGATGGTGGGATCACCGTTGAAGCGGTTCAGCTTTAGGATGACCGGCCGGCGATAGCTGCCTGCATTGACATGGAAGAAAAGGTTTCCGTCTTTGTCTGATTGTGCTCCCCCGAAAAAACTAAATGAGGGCACCTCCAGCAACTGAGACGAACCAGCCTGCAACGTTCTGGTACTGAGGGGCACATCCTGCCCCTCAGCACCTGAAATCAATGCGAGAAACAAAGCGAATGCGGCAACATGCATACTTGGTTCCCCTGCGACGGCTTATCGTTGCTGTTGTTGCTGTCGTAGTTTGGTTTCAAGCCACTCATTAAACGCATTCTGGTTGACACCACAAGAGGCGATCCTGATGTCGTTCTGCCTTGGAAACAGCTTTTTATGCATCGCTATGGCTGCCTGCAAGGCCAGAAACTCTTCTGATGGAGCGATGATCTCCTTCGGCTGTGTAGCTTTGGCAAACTGGCAACTCCCAGGTTCGAAAAGCTGCAATCCGCAACATCCGAATCCAAGTTCTCCGGTGCCATCTTGGCAAAATGATCCGACTCCTTCGCAGATTTGCATCTCCACGGAGCCGCAGTGGCCGCCGCAATTCTGGGTCACGAACCTGATATTCGATCCGCATTGCGCAAATGCAAGTGTCGAGCCCCAGACGAGACACAATCCAAAAACCACGCCAAACAGTTTTTTGCTCATGAAATTTATCCCTCTGAATTGCCTGATTAGGCCAAAACTAAAAATTTGAGAAGACGACGTAGAGCGCGAAGGAATTATCTACCCGCGAAGCTTCAATTCGCAATGTCCTGCAATAACAAAAATCTTATGTTCCCAAAAAAGAACAGCGAGATTTTGTTAGACATTTCTAAGAATTCTCGGGCACCATTCATCTGGTTTGATTCAGCCGGGTGTAATTAAAAGTGCGAGTCAATCGTCTAGGCTACGAGAAACCAGCCCCGAAGGGGCGGCTGAGAGTAGCCCAGCATGTCGAGTCAGCGTGGGCGCGGTTTTGCGCGCACGCTGGCTCGTAAATGCTGGGTATAGAAAGGAAAAACCCTTTTCCTTGCGCCGCAGGCTTGCGTGCAGCGAAGCGGAGCGCAATAAGAAATGGTTTTTGATGCCGGTAGCATCAAATACGAAGCTCACCCTCCGTAGTCAAAATGTTATGCACAGTGACTCGCACTTTTAATTACACCCAATTCAGACCAGGCTCTTGACATGCCGCTGGGTTGTTCCTGATCGCCTCCTCAACGCCGGCTTCGAGTTCTTCTTCGCGGATTGGCCAAGCGCCTGCACTGATCTGGTTGACCGTTGGCAAAAACAATCGGCGGCGGATTCGCGAGATGATGGCTTGTCGCAGAAGGCTGCATCTTGAGAGGAGAAGACCTTTGCCCCTCAGGCTTAAGTTACAAAAGAAAAATCGAAAGAGTTAAAACAATCCTAAAAACCACTGCCCCTTCGACCCTGCCAACTCTTCCTGACCGCTACAATATTGCTGTATCATTTTTCTGGAGGAACGATGGACCAACTCTCTGCACTCATAGGAACCCGGCGCAACGAAGACATTGCCTTGGACATGATGAAATTTATTGCGGTCACTACTGGTTATGGCAAGACAGGCGCTCCAGCTACTGGTTTTCAGGGCGGCACGATGAATAAGGCGGAAGATTATGCTGCTTATCTGCTCGACCTGTACACCAAGTGCCTGAATACTGTGAACGGACGTAAATGATACATACTGTTTGCGCTGGCAGGGTTTTCTGAGGATAATCTGAGCACACTTTTGTGAACCTGCCGAACTACATTACGCTCTCGCGTATAGCCACCATCCCGCTGCTCATCTGGATTCTTACCACACCCTACTACGCCCATCCGCATTTTGCGAGTTTTTATGGCGATCGTGTGGTTCTGGCATCGGCCCTCTTTATCCTGGCCTCGATTACCGACGGACTCGATGGCTACCTGGCGCGACGGCGCGGACAGATCACGACCATGGGAATGCTGCTCGATCCGCTGGCCGACAAATTGATGATCACGGCCGCCTATATCATGCTGGTCCACCTGATTCCTTCGATTGTGAATGTTTGGGTGGCGGTCATCATTATTGGGCGGGAGTTCCTGATCTCTGGGCTGCGCTCGATTGCGGCATCCGAGGGCTTCACCATTGAGGCCAGCGACCTGGGAAAATTTAAGATGGTAGTTCAGATCGTCTCCATCGTGGCCGCCATCCTGGCGCTGCAATGGGACTTTTGGGACTTCAGATTCATCATTATTCACGTCCGCCTGGCCGCGCACATGGCCATCTGGTTCATGGTGGCGGTATCGGTCATCTCCGCAGTGGACTACTTTGCCGGTTTTTGGAAGAAGATTGATAAACGAGTGGAGCGTCGCCGGCGGCGTCCATTTGTTCTAAGCCGCCGGAAGAAAAAATCGATCCAGGCAGCCGAGGCTGATAGTCCACTAAAAAGTTAATCGCGTGACGGGCGTTACAAATTACATGCGTGGGATACTATTAAGAATGGTTAAGAGCCGTCGATAAGCCTTCTTGGGAGTAGAAACCAGATACCATTTTGTAGTGAGGCAGTTTTGTCCGTGTAAGTTGGATTCCTAAGGGACTCCTTGGTGAGGGAAACTTTTCTAACCGATGCTCGTCTAATCTTATAGCAGGAATTAACTGGATAGTTAATCAAAGACAACCGTGAACAAGGCAAAGAAAATCTGGATTGCTCTCCTTGTCGTGACGGTCGCCATCGTGGCGCTCGCGGCGCGTATGTTGACCGGGCATGATTCGACGCAGTATTTCACCGAGAAGATCGGTCGCGGCGACATTCGCGACGTGGTAGAGGCCACCGGCACAATCAATGCAGTCATCACCGTGCAAGTTGGCTCCCAGGTTTCGGGCACGATTGACAAGCTCTATGCCGACTTCAACTCCAAAGTAAAGAAAAATCAAGTCATTGCCCGCATTGATCCATCGCTGTTTGAAGGGGCCTTGCTGCAAGCCAAGGCCGATTTGGAGAATGCCCGCGCCAATGCCAGCGCCGCCAAGGCCAACCTGGAAAAAGCCAAAGCTGCTGAAGCCCAGGCCCGCGCCGATTATGAGCGCACCAAGCCTTTGACTATCCAGGGCGTGATGAGCGCTCAGGCGCTTGACGTTTCCAAAGCCAATGAGGATGCGGCCAAGTCAGCGATTTCGGCCGCAGAGGCAGGAGTACTGCAGGCGGATGCGCAGGTCACCCAGAAGGCGGCTGCCGTAACGGTGGCCCAGACCAACTTGGACCATACAATCATTCGCGCCCCCATTGACGGCGTAGTGGTCAGCCGAAATATCGACATTGGCCAGACCGTAGCGGCTTCACTCCAGGCGCCAACTCTGTTCACCATTGCCCAGGACCTGACCAAAATGCAGGTCTATACCAAGACCGACGAATCAGACGTTGGGCAAATCAAGGCTGGCCAGCCGGTCACCTTCAAGGTGGATGCTTTTCCATCTGACGAATTCCGCGGCCGGGTCGCGCAGATTCGTATGAATGCGACCACCGTCCAAAACGTTGTGACTTACGACACCATTATTGAATTTGATAATCCGGACCTAAAGCTCTTTCCGGGCATGACGGCTTATGTGACCATTCCCGTAGCCTCAGCCCATGATGTACTGAAGGTACCCAATGCGGCTCTCAGATATAAGCCTGACCTGAAACCTGAAGAACTCCGCCAACTCTACGCGCAAGCCGGCATCTCTCCTCCCGGCATGAAGGACAAAGGTGGTCAACAAGGAGACGGCGAGCAGCAGGGGCCAGCTCGCCCGGTGGGTAGCGGAGGCGGCGAAAATGGCGCACAGGCCCAGCAGCAGCGGCGCGAGGCGCGGGGAGCGACCGATATCGCTGTAATCTGGAAGATGCTTCCCACCAAAAAACTGGAGCCTGTGCAGATCCGCACGGGCATTACCGACCACG
>DASZEU010000260.1:0-3992 GCA_035940535.1 Candidatus Angelobacter sp. | reverse complement strand
CAATAATTTGTAGATCAGCTTGAGAAGACCCCCAAAAGGTTGGTTTAAAGTTGGTTAAAAGTTGATGATGGGGCGGGGGGTACTTCCCATCCGGCTAAACAGGCCGCTGAAAAAAGGCCTTCGCGAGCTTTGTGTCAAGGCGCGAGTTCACTCGTGCCCTGGAGTTTCTACATTTCAGGATGACTGGCAGGTCATCGGTTGGACCTCAAGGGTTGCCCTGAGTCCCCGATAGGGGACGTTTGAGACTAGCCCAGCATGGTTCGGCGCGGTATTTTGCGTCGAACCCAATGCTGGGTTACATGGCAAACAAACATGAGTCCCACAAGGGACGGCTGAATCATTCTTCCTGAATTCCATACGCCGCCAGCAGTTTTTTGAATGTATCGGCAAAACTGATTCGTGGATGATGTTCCTCTTGTCGCCGGTGGGACATAAAGATTCAGCCGTCCCCTAAAGGGGACTCTTGTTTTATTGGCAAGGTAACCCCAGCATTGGGTTCGGCGCCAAAGAACAGCGCCAAACCATGCTGGGCTATTTTCACACGTCCCCTTTCGGGGGACTCGGGAATGCTCTTCATAACCTCATACTCGTGCCAAAAGCCATTTAAAACCAACCGGGCTTTCGTCCCCTGAAGACTCGCTTTCTTTGACGAATTGATTTTTTCGTAGTCTGATTAGCTCCTGCGCTGTTCTTGACGACCTTGTAAAATATTGAAAGAAAGTCAGGACGAAGATTCGCCATGGAGGAGACTCAAAGACCTTATTCATGAAGGACATTTGTGAGCCGATTTGTACTTGGTGCTTCTCCGATGAATCCACCGAAGGTTTACTAAACCATCTCTCCCACTAATGCCGGACGATACGATGGCAGACAAAAATAATTTCAAAGATGTGGGAAGACAGCCGCTCTGGGGCATCCTGGGTGGAATGGGGCCGCTTGCCTCAACCGAGTTTCTCAACAATATTTACCGATTGAGCCTGGGGCGAACCGAGCAAGATATGCCGAGGGTGGTTCTGCTATCTGATCCTAGCGTGCCCGACCGCACGACTGCTATCAAAGCAGGTCAAATTCAGGGAGTCGTCCATGATCTGCAAAGCCTGCTCACGAGACTTATGCAGATGAATGTGGACCAGATCGCGATTGCTTGCGTCACAGCCCATTTTTTTCTGCCATACCTGGAGTTGCCCGCCTCGATCACATCCCGAATGATCTCCTTGATTTCTATTGTCTGCGACTCGTTGCGCACCGATCACGGTAAATACTTGTTGCTGCGCACCAGCGGAACCAAGGACGCTAGAATCTTTGAAGATCACCCTGGCTGGAACGAGGTGAGTTCCCAAGTCAGCGTTCCGGACGACAATGACCAAGAGAAGATTCACGACAAATATCTCTACCAACTAAAAAAGAGAAGCGTAACAGCCGATGATCTGGCGCTGTTGAAATATATGAAAGATAAATATCAGGTGGATGGCTTCATCGCAGGATGCACGGAGGTCCACCTGCATACCAGGGACCTGCTTGCAAATGGCATTCAGATGATTGACCCGCTTTATATCCTTGCCGAAAGAATCGCCCAGCCTGCGTCGGCGCTAGTTGAAAAATATTTCGGACTTACATGAACTGTCATAACACCACAGCGGTCTTCTCTACCGCTCGAACTGTCTGCTTGCGAGTTGTTAGTTTTTCGATCAAATTGGTTTTGATCTTGAAGCCTCGTCCAGGAGTATTGGGGGCCTTGATAAATCCTTGGGGTGAAACTTCTACTGCCGGTTCGATAACATCTTCTTTCCAATACCGCTTCGACGCAGAGACATCCCCGGGCAGAGTGAAATTCGGCAGCGTGGAAAGAGCAATGTTATGCGAGCGGCCGATGCCCGATTCCAACATGCCACCACACCATACCGGTACTCCGTTTTGCTGTGCTGTATCATGGACGGCGATGGCTTCGCTGAAGCCACCGACGCGACCTACCTTGATGTTGATGATCTTGCATGAACCCAATTCAATGGCGGCCTGGGCATCGCGCTGGCTGTGAATGGCCTCGTCGAGGCAGATGCTGGTCTTGAGCTGTTTTTGTAATTGGGCGTGAAAGTAAAAGTCATCGTGCCACAGCGGCTGTTCAATCATCAGCAACTGAAAGCGGTCAAACTGCTTCAAGTGTTCCACCTGCTGGAGCGTATAGGCGGAATTGGCGTCGCAGCTTAGAACAATTTGCGGCCAACGGGCGCGTATTTTCTCAAATATCTCTACATCCCAACCTGGTTTGCACTTCACTTTGATTCGCCGGTAACCTGCCGCCAGCTCGGTCTCGATCTTCTCCAGCAATTGCTCGTGCGAATTCTGAATTCCAATGGAAACTCCGCAGGCAATTTCTGCCTGGGTTCCACCTAGTAATTTCCAAAGTGGCACTTCCCTGCCCTGAGCTTCAGCATCCCACAATGCATTTTCCAAAGCGGCTTTGGCCATGCGATGTCCACGGATTTGGGAAAACAGCCTGGGAGCACCACTGCCTTTGTCGATGGACTTGTTCAGCAACGCGGGCGCGAGATAGCGTTCGATCGCATACCAGGCGGTATCAACAGATTCTTCGCTGTAGAACGGATCCTCGCCGGCCACGCACTCTCCCCAGCCTTCCGGACCGTCGGTATGCAGCGTGGTGAGCAGGATGCGCCGCTCGGTTGTCCGTCCGAAGCTGGTCTCGAAAAAATGTACCAGCGGCATGCGGATTTCGCGTAGAGTAATGGCCTCAATTCTCACAATTGCTCCTCCGGCCAATGGCCCAGCAGGTACGAGCCGTTTAACTCTTGGTCGCGGTCGTAACCTAGTACAGTTAGTCCTTGGGAAAATGC
This sequence comes from Candidatus Angelobacter sp., assembly GCA_035940535.1. GTDB lineage: Bacteria > Acidobacteriota > Terriglobia > Terriglobales > Acidobacteriaceae > Angelobacter. Next base: position 1,143 of record DASZEU010000260.1, on the reverse strand, counting down.
CCGCAAGAGCTCTTCCCTGTTTCGAGACTGAATCTCAGCAGCCTTGGGCAGATCGCTTTCCGACTTTCTCCACGAATAAATCTGGGCCGGCACGTTGACTTGTTGTATCGGCTGGAAAACAGGCGGTTGGCCGGATTCAAGCAAGTTGGTTACGCGATTCGATTTCAGCCACCATTCCGCGATCACACGATCGGTCGGCAATCCCCGGTGCAGAGGCGACGACGAACCACCATAATGGTTCACGCTATAGCGCCGGACAATCGCCCCCAGCTTCATGATATTGAAATAGGCGTTTTTGATCTCCAGGGGATCAAACGTCCATTCAACCAGGTCAAACCCCCGATCCATGGCATCCTGGCGCTGGGCAAGTTTTAAACGCCCACCGACATGGGTATTTCTGTAGCTTTCGCGCACCCCCAGCAGGTGTGAGTGCAAATACGCTCGTGGTGTACCCTGTGCGTGCCGATGAACTCCAGGAAGGGCAAGGACAAATCCAACAAGCTCTCTGCCATCAAAGGCCCCGATCACCTGTCCGCCGATTTCTTCCGCGACGACAAAAAGATGCATGGGAACCAACTCTGCCTCAGCAAATCTCCAGACGTCCCTCTGAAGCTCAACACATGCGTCGAACTCCTGCGTGCCTTTGCAGTTTCTTATTACAATTTGTTCAATGACTGACGAGGTGCTCAACTGTTCGGCTCTCCTAAAAATTCTTAGCTCATTACTCCAGTATAGAATCGTATACTTTCCATAAATTCTTGTTTATCGGCTTAGGCATCTGCCTCTTTCCCGCCGTTGAAACGGCAGGCTATTTTCATGCATCTGGCTTGCGCCGGACTAGTACCCATCAACGGCAATCAGTTCAAATCAGCGTTCATCAGCGTTGAGCTTTTGGTTGCGGCTTGCAGCGCTGTGGTAAACGGCTTTTGGTTGTGGCTCTGCTACGTTGTGCCCCCTGTGGTTGGCTTCGATTTCTATCGGTTCTCCTCAAAAGCTTTTGCTTGCTGCCATAGCTCTTCCATCTGCTCCATGGTAGCCTCTTCCGGCTGGCGTCCTTGTTTCTGCAATTGTTCTTCCAGCCACCCGAAGCGCTGGCGGAATTTTCGATTGGTCCGGCGCAAAGCCGACTCGGGATCGACCGAG
>DASZEU010000259.1:0-6570 GCA_035940535.1 Candidatus Angelobacter sp. | reverse complement strand
CCGGCTCCCCCTGCCAGCCCTTCCGCTTCTACGACGCCCTGAAACTGGCCCGGCCCATCAGCCTTGACTTGCGCGAATGGGGCGGGAAAAACTACGAAACGATGTGCACCATAGCCCCCTACCGCCAAGACCAGTTCCCGTCCGGACTCACATCCCGCCAGCAAGACTGCGCCGAACCGTTACTTCACATCGCCGACTTCATCGGCGGGGAATGGCCCCAGCGCGCCCGCCAGGCCCTGGTCAACGCTTTTGCTCTAGCTGCCTTCGAAGACTTCTACCACTCCCGCCAAATCCTCTCCGACCTCCGTGACGCCTTTGCAGAAAAAGGCAATCCCGGATGGATCTCCACCGCCGACCTGCTGGCCTTCCTCCACACGATGGATGACCGCGCCTGGGACGAATGGAACAAAGGCAAGCCCATCAAGCCCAACGAGTTGGCCCGCCTGCTGGAACCCTTCGGCATCCGCAGCCACAACCACCGCACCGGCCCAGACAAGGTAGCCAAAGGCTACAGCTTCGATCATTTCGAAAAAAGCTGGAACCAACACTTGCCACTCCGTAGCGGTGTAGCGGCAGATATGCAAAATCCATCAACAGGCATCTCCGGCCAACAGCTAGGAGCCAGAAGCCCACAGCTAATGAGTAGCGGTGTAGCGGCAGATACGCAAAATCCATCAATAGGCGTCTCCGGTCAGCAGCTAGCAGCCAGAAGCCCACAGCCAATGAGTAGCGGATCCGCAAAGTAGCTCTTGTTTTTACTAAGTACTAACAGCTAAGTACTAATGGCTAAATCTGTAGCGGCAGAATTCTCAACAAGATCCGGGGAGCGAAGAAGCCGGCTGCGAAAGTGCCACCAATTGACGCCACAATCCAAAAACCATCGGCTTCCGTATCTATCATAAAGTGGCCGTTGTTGGCTGGGGCCGTGGCATCTCTGGATAGAAGCCAGCAGTTTCAGCATTAGAAAGCACTTGCTTTTTGGGATAAAGTGGGCGTATAGTCTCGATTCTCAAATGCGGCGTTTGATTTCCATTTCGACGGCAGTGGCCTTGCTCATCTCGCTGGCATCGCCTTTGCTGGCTGAAGCCTGTATGAAGAACGCCGGCCGGGCATCCTGCCATCGTGTGAGCCAAGCGGCTGCACATCATCACCATTGCGATGGAATGCCGGGACATCATCATGATCAAGAAGATGACATGTTGGCCTCCGATCAAGGCAACTCCATCACCAGCCTTGAGTCAACATGTCCTATGAACTGCTGCCTCGCGGCTCAGGCCGGCAAACATGCGGCAGTCGTTCATAATATCGTTATAGCGCCCCAGCTTGCTGTTGCGGCACAACAGCAGCCGGCGGCGGTTGTATTTGTCGCGACAGGTTTTTCCTCCCATACCGATCGCGGCCCTCCCTCGGTTAGCTAAATAGCAACCTGAATTCCAGGCATTAATTTTTGCGGATCATGCGGACTCAAGCCTTAGCACGTTTCTTGAAGGCCATTCCCGATCTAGCAACTTTGAATTCTTGAGATTTTTGGCCTGCGCCGCTATGCCCTTTGAAAGAAAAAGGGCCGGCAGCTAGCCGACCCTGGATTCTACGCTGAGTTCTCGCATGAACTTGGACAGCGTGGCTGGTGCTCATCAAGGGTGCTCCGTCTAATACCCTCTTCACCGCCAGCAAGCTCTCTGCCAGGGATGAGCAGCAGAGATTTTAAACCATTTTGGGTGGATTCGCACAGAATCTACCCGAGAAATGATTTACAGGGTTTTTGGTTTCTACGTCTTCGCGAGACGCGTGATACGTAGCTGGCCCCATCAAGGGCCATCGACCCCTGCATCCGCCAGGCGCGTCCTGTTGGGATGGGAACGGGACGGAATTTTACAAGTGTAGTAACCGGTCGTACAAAGCGCAGTAAAGGGAAACGGCGGAGTTCTTATGTAAAGCCGCTACAACATCAACCAACTTAAAAAGGAGAATTCTCGAATGACCAAGTCAATCAGGGCCCTCATGATGGGTGCAGCACTGGCAGGTTTTGTGGCTGGCACAAATAATGCTTTGGCCCAGGACGCTGCTTCTGGAGACAAGGACAAGAAGCAGAAAACCAGTGATTCATCCGGCAAAAAGGCAGGCAAGAAAGTGAAAGAAAAACATGCTTGCAAAGGCCAGAATTCCTGCAAAGGAAAAGGCGGCTGCAAGACCGGCGACAATGGCTGCAAAGGCAAAAATACTTGCAAAAACAAGGGCGGTTGCGCCACGGATGGCAGCAAACCACCGAAGTCTTAATTAGCGCGGTATGCGCCTATGGGCCAGCGACCGTCCGGTCCTGGCCCTTTATGAAACTACTGGCATCCGTCTGGTCCGATCCGGCGCGTCCGCCATAAGTTGTTTATGGTGTGATTGCTACGAACTGCTTGGACCAAGGTGTTTGACAGAGAACGATTTGCAATGAAGTTAAAGGAGCCCCAATGCGTACCATCTTGATTGGCCTCGTAGTCCTGCTGAGTTGTGTTGTAACCCCGATCTATGCGAGTGCCTCAGTATTTGGCACGGTGAAGGCGATTGTGCATGATCCGCAGCACCGTCCGGTGCAGAATGCGAAGGTGGTGGTCAAGAGCACCACGTCATCGTTTCACTTGGAAGGAACGACCAACGATGACGGCATCGCTACGATCTTGAACGTACCGGTAGGGGAATACCAGGTCACGGTGGAATCCAAGGGCTTCAGCAAGCAACAACAGACGGTTACAGTGGCCTCCGGCAACATCGAGGAACTGCATTTTGCCCTGGCGGTGGGACCGATAGAGCAAACCGTGGAAATCACCGGCGCTCCGGAGACCGTGCATCCTACGTCGTCGACTCCTCAAACCCTGGTGAATCGTGAGCAGATTACCGAGACTCCGGGCGTTGACCGTACCAACAGCCTGTCGGTGATCACGGATTTTGTGCCTGGCGCTTATATGGTCCACGACCAATTGCACGTGCGCGGCGGACACCAGGTTAGCTGGGAGATCGATGGCGTCGCCGTTCCCAATACCAATATCGCCAGCAATGTCGGCCCGCAGTTTTCTCCTAAAGATATGGATTACGTTGAGGTGCAGCGGGGCGCCTACTCGGCCGAGTTCGGCGATCGCACCTACGGCGTCTTCAATGTGATTCCGCGTTCCGGCTTCGAGCGCAATCGCCAGGCTGAGTTGGTGACCAGCTATGGAACGTATAACACCACCGATGACCAGTTGAGCTTTGGCGACCACAATGACCGGGGCGCTTATTATTTCAGCGTCAATGGCAATCGCAGCGACTACGGGCTTGCGCCTCCGACCAGCAAGGTGCTGCATGATCAAGCTGCGGGCGGTGGAGCTTTTACTTCGCTGATCCTTAACGTTAATCCCAACAATCAGCTACGCTTTGTGGGCGCGGCGCGCCAGGACTACTACCAGGTACCCAACGGCCCCGACGACCAAGCCAACGGGATACGTGACCGGGAGCGCGAGCAGGACTTTTTTGCCAACTTTTCCTGGGTGCGTACTTTTGGGCCGGGCGTGGTGCTTACCGCATCGCCATTTCTTCATTTCAATCGCGCCGCCTTTGAAGGCGGTCCCAATGATGTGCCCTCGGCTACTGACAACCACTCTTCTTTTTATGCTGGTGGGGAAGTTTCTTTGGCGATGATAAGAGGCCGTCACAACTTCAAAGCCGGCATCTCAGGTTTTGGGCAACATGATGTCACGCGCCTGGGCTTGGTGGCCAACGATGGCAGCGGACTCTCCTTCAGCCAGCAGGAGCGCGCCGGAGCCGGCCAAGTCGCCGCCTATGTTGAAGATCAATATAAAGTCACAACTTGGCTGACGGTGAATGGCGGCGTCCGGTTTACCCATTTCGCCGGCCTGTTGCAAGAAGATGTGGGCAGCCCGCGCGTGGGAGTTGCTATTCAAATTCCCCGGTTGAAGTGGGTACTGCGCGGCGCTTACAGCCGTTTTTATCAACCGCCGCCCATCAACACAGTCTCCGGTCCGCTCCTCGACTTGGCGGTCAGCCAAGGGAATGGTTTTCTACCCTTGCGCGGCGAGCGGGACGAGCAACACAACGCGGGCCTCACCATTCCCTTGCGCGGCTGGGCCTTTGATTTCGATTATTTCCGCACCGGCGCCCACAACTTCTTCGACCACAACGTGATTGGCAATTCCAATATTTTCTTCCCTGTAACCATTCAGGGAGCGCGCATTGTGGGCTATGAAGCCACCGTTCGTTCACCCAAGCTTTTTCATCGGGGTGATGTCCACTTGGCTTATTCACATCAGTCAGCGGAGGGCATGGGAGGCATTACCGGCGGAATCACTAATTTCAGCCCTCCACCGGATGGCTTTTTCTTCCTGGACCATGATCAGCGCCACACTCTAAGTACAGGTTTCCAAATGATCGCACCCTGGAAAACCTGGGTTTCCGGCAATTTCGTTTACGGCTCTGGATTCCTTAGCCAGAATGGCCCTGCTCATCTTTCCAGCTCGCGTGTGTTTGATTTGTCAGTCGGGAAATCATTTGGGGAGAACTGGTCGGCAAAAATTACGGCGCTCAACTTCACCAACAAGCAGTACTTTATCGACGTCAGCAACACCTTTGGAGGCTCGCATTTTGGCGATCCGCGGATGATCTCGTTGCAGGTGAGGTATCGATTTCACTACTGAACGCAATCATTTTTGAGGTGAGTTATGCCCGGAAAATTCTCAAGTATTGAAGTGGCCACACTCAGGAGCGATCTCCTGCACGCCGAATTAGATTCGTTTCAAGCTGCCCAAGTCATCAAGACTTTCATCACCGAACACGGCTACGGAATTTCTTCTGACCGAGCATTAGACGCCGCGGTGAGTTTTGATGCTAAAGGTCGCAACATGAAAACGTTTCATAGAGAGCTTGAAGCTTCGGCTTTGGTAATGTGACAACAGCCAAACCATTTTTGCCGTTGATGAACGCGGAAAACCCGCAACTAAACCTAACCACGGAGAAAGCCAAAACCAAGAATTTACCGCAGAGTTCGCAGAAAACGCAGAGAAGCGCAGAGAAGGGCTAATCGGTTAATCGTGACCATACCGCGAGAGCTTGCCGCGATAATTTGATACTTTAGTAGATAGGGCAAACTTGGCGCTTTGAGTGGGGTTCAATTACCCAGTTACCAAATTACCCAATTACCAATTTATTTTTATTACCCGATTACCAAATTTTCTTATGGTCAAAAAGCTCGGAATATTGCTGCTGGTTCTCTTGGTGCTAGGTGGCATTGGGTTTTGGTGGATCGGCTCGGCGCGAGGATTCAGCGCGCGCCAACAGCCTACATCGCTGGAAGTTACATTGGCGCGGGCTGCGCGTGGAATGGCGATTCCCGCGGATGCCAGGGAGATGAAGAACCCCCTGCCGCTGACTCCTGAGCTTATGCAAGAAGCGCGGCGGCATTTCGCCGACCATTGTTCGAGTTGTCATGCCAATGACGGCAGCGGAAATACCGAGATAGGGCGCAACCTCTATCCCAAAGCGCCGGACATGCGCCAGCAGCGGACACAATCACTTTCCGATGGAGAGCTTTATTTCATCATTCATAACGGCATACGGCTTAGCGGCATGCCGGCCTGGGGACCAGCCTCGGGGTCAGACAACGATAGCTGGTCGCTGGTTCATTTCATCCGGCGGTTGCCCAATCTCTCAGCAGATGAGCTGAAGGACATGGAGCAATTCAATCCGCAAAGCCCAATGGAAATGAAGGAACAAAAAGAAGAGGAGGATTTTCTCAATGGCAAGACAGAAAAGAAATGACGTAGTGTATGGCAAGATAGTCTTCATATTGCTTGTAGCCCTGGTTTTCACCGGCTCGCTTTTTGCGCATGGAAATGAAAAACATGTGATGGGTGTAGTCAAAATCATAGGAGCGGATTTTGTGACCGTGGAGACCGCTTCCCACCAGAACCAGAACGTAAAGATTACAGCCCAGACAAAATTCATCAAGAGCGGAGCACCTTCGAGCTTGAGTGAGCTGAAGGCCGGCGACCGGGTCGTGATTCATGCAAAAGCTTCAGGCGACAAACTGGAGGCGACCGAGGTGAAGTTTGGAGCCGCACAAAAAAGCGCGGCGAAGAAGTAGGACAAGGAATTTCAAATTTATAACTTGTAATTTTTAATTTCAAAAACCAAGCCCTGGGAGGGTGTAATTAAAAGTGCGAGTCAGAAATACCCAGCGCCGGCGACGCGTTGAGAAGTTAGCCCAGGGTGAAACGCAGTGGAACCCTGGGATAGCTTGAAGATTAATCCCGAGCCCCCCCCGCCGATCCGGGTTTTGCCATCTTCATGCAGAAAGGGGGACGTATGAGAGTTATGAGAGTAGCCCCAATACTGTTCACTTGCCCCAATACTGTTCACTTAAGGAAGTGCAGCATGTTTGGGGTTGAGGTGATCAGCCCCGGCAGGGGCGGCGAGAAGTTAGCCCAGCGCGTAAGAAGCTGTGAATGAATTAAAAAAGTGTTTGACTAGTTATATAGCTAGTATTATAATCCCCCTGTACTCTGGATTCCGTGTGGGTGAGGTAACTCATGG
>DASZEU010000258.1:0-7111 GCA_035940535.1 Candidatus Angelobacter sp. | reverse complement strand
CCATGAGTTACCTCACCCACACGGAATCCAGAGTACAGGGGGATTATAATACTAGCTATATAACTAGTCAAACACTTTTTTAATTCATTCACAGCTTCTTACGCGCTGGGCTAACTTCTCGCCGCCCCTGCCGGGGCTGATTACCTCAACCCCAAACATGTTGCACTTCCTTAAGTAAACCGTATTGGGGCTACTGTCAGGCGTCCCCTTCGGGACTTAACCCCGTAAATCGTGATTACAAATGTAGAAACTCCAGACCCAGCACTGACATGCGGGGCGACATAGTGTTTCGCTGTCATATCTGGTTGCCCTGCCATTCAACTATTCGGCACGCAACACGGCCATAGGTTCTACCGTAGTGACTGCGCGTGTACCCAGGTAACTTGCGCAAATCGCTATTACAATCACAAACAGCGTTACCGTAAAGTAGGTTGATACTCCTACACCAGAAATTACGTTGAACTGTCCGGAAAGAATTCGCGAGAGAATATACGCGCCGAGTATCCCAAGGAACGAGCCAAATCCCGTTAATGTCAAATACTGGTTAAAGATCATGTGAACCACTTGACCCCGGGATGCGCCGAATGCCAGGCGCAAGGCCAGTTCATTGGACCGCTCGGCCACGCTGCGTGTCACCAGTCCATATACGCCAATGGCAGAATGGCACATCGCTAAGCCAGCGAATACAACCAGCAACACCATGTTGAACCGCAGAGGAGCAACAATGCCGGCAATTCGTTCCTCCCATGTATTCACACGGTCAAAAACCTGGTCTTTATTGAGAGATCTGATTTGACTTTGTAAGGCTTGAGCCAGAGATCTGGCGGGCGGCACGGTCCTTACCACGATAGTTACGGCGCTTGTCGGATTCTGGAGATATGACGAATATAGGGTCATTTCCGGTTCAGTTTGCAATGGGGATTTTCTTACGGTTCCCACTACGCCAACAATTGTCAGCCATGGAAATGGCGAACTCGGAGGGCCGAACTTGATCCGCTTCCCAATCGGGTCTGTCCCATTGAAGAGACGCACAGCCAATGAGTCGCTGATTACTGCGACTGGAGTAGAGCCTTCGGTATCTGTGGGAAGAAACATCCGGCCGCTTTTCAGAGGCACCTTCATGGTTGGGAAAAAGTTCTCTGTGGCTGAAACATAGAGTACTTTCGGAATGTTGTCCGGGTTTTCGACACCACGCCCTTCCACGGTAACAGGGCCCATCGCCGAAGGCTGGTAGGCTGCGGCCTGCGAGACTCCGGGAAGGGCGCTGGTTTTGTTCAGCACTTCATAGATAAAGGCAATGCGCTGTGAGTTTGCTGCAAAATGGTTCCGGTCTAAACCAAACGAGGCCGTGAGCAAATTGTTAATATCAAACCCAAGATCGACTGCCTGAAGTTTAAGCATGCCACGCACCGTGGCGCCCGCACCAATTACAAGAACCATGGTGAGAGTTACTTCGGCAACCAAAAGGCTGTTGCGTAGATGCCGGTGTGTGAAGGAAGATACAACACCTTGATTTGCTGAGCGCAGCAGGTCGGCCAAATGAGTCGATCGAACCGTGATAGCAGGAATGACTCCAATGACTACTGCCGTTGTCACCCCGATCAGAAGAGTGAATGCCAGCGTGCGTGCGTCTATACCGAACGTGGCTCCCGAGGCGCGGAGAGGACTCAAAGCGACGACAGCACCCACGGAAATGAATGCCAGCACCATCCCAATCGCCGCGCCGATGGCAGCCAACACTGTGCCCTCGATGAAGAGCATCCGGAGCAAGTGATGTTTGCTGGCGCCAATGGCCAGCCGCATCGCCACTTCAGATCTGCGCTCCAGAGATCGTGCAAGTTGCAGGTTCACGATGTTGGTGCAGGCGATCAAGTGGAGAAACAAAACAGCAGCCAGCAGCAGAAGTATTACTTTGCGATAGTTAACAACAAAGCGTTCCTGCAACGGAATGACCGTGGCACGCACACCATGCGGATATAAAGCTGGATTGGCGCGCGCTCCCTGTTGCGTGATTTGATCGATCTCAAATTCTGCGCGTTGAAGTGAAACTCCCGGCGCCAATCTTCCAATTCCGCTCAAGAGTTGAATACGGTCGCGCCTACCTTGTTCAGCGCGGTTCAGTTTTAAAGGCAGCCAAAGATCGACATCATCGCCAAACCTGAACTTCTGCGGCATGATACCTACAATGGCATAACTTTTATTGTCCAGAGTCATATTGCGGCCGACGATACCGGCGTCGCCTCCGAACTGTCTTTGCCACAATGCATGACTCAAAACTGCGACGTCGGGGCCACCAGTCTGGTCCTCGCTGTTGGAAAAAGATCGTCCTGAAGACGGTTGTACGCCAAGCACCGCGAAAAAGCTGGAAGAGACGCGGGCACAAGTTACCCGCGACGGGTCAATTGTGCCCATAAGCACAGCCTTGCAGTCAAAATCAATGGCTGCCACGTCCTGCAGTACCTTGTTATGGTCTTGCCATGCCAGATAATCCGGTCCAAGCACCACTTCGCCCACTTCGGGTATGTGCTCAGACAGTGATACCAGTTTGTCAGGCTTCAAATATGGTAAGGGTCGTAGCAAAACTGCGCTGATAACTGAGAACACAGCGGCATTTGCTCCGATTCCAAGGGCCAGTGCCAAGATAATCAGCGCATACGTTTTCGGCGCCCTGCGGAAGAGCCTAAACGTGTATTTGAGATCCTGTATGAGATTCAAGGTCTGCTCCTTTACATGATCCGCGACGATATAAGCAGCCGCGTGCGTTAAGGTGTGGTCAACTAAGCGCTTTGTCTGGCCATCTGTTCTCTGAGGCTCTTCGGTCTCATATCCGTCCAGACCTCTTCGATGTAAGCCAGGCATTCCGCCTTTGTGCCGGGCTTACCACAGGCTGTCCACCCAAGCGGCATGTCCCGGTGAACGGGCCAGATGGAGTACTGTTCTTCGTGATTCATGACAGCAGTATAGATTGTCTGATCTTCAGTTTCGGTATTGTTGCTCATGAGAGTATTTCCTCCTTAATTTTTTCATAAGATAGAAGAATTGGGTTTTTCATAGTTTCTACTACTGGAATTTCCTGTGCCTGGCCATACTCAAGTTTGATAAGACGATCGGCTAAATGGTAATAACGGTCGTCGTGGCTGATAAGAATCAGCGTCTTGCCCCGAGCAGCCAGTTCAGGAACAAGCTCATGGTAAAAGATGTTGCGGAATGCTGGGTCCTGATCTGCGGCCCATTCATCAAACACGCAGATGGGCCGATCCTCCAGGTATACCGTTAGTAATGCCAGACGCTTGCGCTGGCCTTGCGAAAGGTCCGTGCTGGAGAGGGCGCCATTGGTGATCTTAAGTTTTGACTCAAGCTGCAGTTTCTGAAGGTAGCACTGCGTCTTGGTGTTGTCATCGATACCATCTAACCCGAAGAGCCGCTCAAACAAATAGAAATCCGAGAACACGGTCGAGAAATACTGCCGATAGGCATCGCGATTGCCTGCTGTGATGGCCTGTCCACCGATGTGAACGGTTCCGCTTTGAGGAGCATACAATCCTGTAATAAGCTTTGCCAGCGTGGTTTTTCCGCTTCCATTGCCTCCAATGATGAAGACAATCTCGCCCCGGCGGATTGTAAGATCGATGGGGCCAAGAGCAAATGCACTTTTCGTATCCTTATTCTCATACGAATGGCTGATCCCGGAGAATTCCAGATCGCTCCACTCCTGGGGAAGGGAGCTTGCATTCTCGGTTTCCTTCTTTGTCGCCAAACCTAAGCCTAACTCTTTCAAATTGGCTATGGATGCCTGCGTCCGGCTGATAGCCGGAAGTATATTCATGAGTATTTCCACGGAACCACGCATATAGATAATCGTAAGCACGCATGCTGTGAGAGAAGCCGTTTTCAATCCCAGGTGAGATACCACCGCCAGGACAGAACCAATCAGTACGAAGAAGATCATTTGTCCCCAGGAGGTTCCAATGGTGTAGATGCCCAGGCCATTTACGCTAAGGAGCCGCTGCGATTCAGCCGTTTTTTCAAGCTCCGTTTCAAAAGCTTTACGCCTGGGCGCGTGCAAGATCAACTCCTTGATGCCTGAAGTGATTCCGGTGAACAACCGGTAAAGACGGTTTTGCTCGCGACGCGCCTCGGCGATCATACGGCTGGCCTTCTTCGTCACCAGCTTGAAACTCAGGATGCCGAAGACCATGAAAAGCAAAACAAATAACAGGATGACCCAGGAGACCGAGCCGATATAGCCAAGACATCCGATCACGATGGCCAGACTCATGAACAGAGTCGGCACTGACATGACGAAACTGCTTATCGTGAACACGTCGTCAGTCAATGCCGATAGCAGCCGCGAAGCGCCATAGTGTTCGTGTGTCCGGAGAGGAATGCGAAGGATTTGGCGCGCTAAGTCAATGCGCATGTCAAAAACTGCCTGCTGGCTGAGTTGAATCAGAATCCAGTCAGCGGTGATTTTTGCGGCAAGAGACACAATACAGAGGGCCACAAAATCAATGGCAGTCTCCAGTCGCGGTCCCTCTGAAAGAAAACTGCCGATCGTCGTAATGATGGCGATGTTGACGAACCCGCTGATCACACCTGCAGTGACCGCACAAATAATAGAGGCGGGAGACAGCCGCCAGAGAAATGTATAAAGATTCATAGCTAGATGTACCGCGAGATCCAGGTAAACAGGCTTTTGGCGCTGTTCATGAACACTTTCAATTCAGGCAGGAGATCAGCCGGCCCAGCCGGGTAATGCCTTCGCGTATATCCTCATTGCTGCAGCAAGAGAAGTTCAGTCGCAAACAGTTTCTTACCTGACTTGGCCCGGTTTTTGCATCGAAGGCGCACCCCGGAACAAAAGCAACTCCTTCGCGCACTGCAAGCCGCAGAAGTTGAGCTGAATCTATTTCCTTGGGCAATCGGACCCAGAAGAATACGCCACTTGTGGGGGTTGTCCATTGTGCCTGGGCCATGCATGTGCGTAGAGCAGACCCCATGGTGTTGCGCCGTTCCCGGTAGGTGGCTTTTAAGAGATCCAGATGCGTGTCCAGCAGGCCGCTTTCCAGATATGCCGTAATTGACCGCTGGTTCAGGTTCACGCAATTGATGTCTGTTGCTTCTTTCAGGTTTGCAAGTTTCCGCGTGAGACTCTCGCTCGCTACCACCCACCCTGTGCGAAGTCCGGGAGCCAGAATTTTTGAAAAGGAACCGATATAAATGACGCGTTCCGGTGCAAAAGAACGAAGAGCAGGCAAGCTGCTCTCCTCGTATTGGAGCAGGCCGTAGGGATCGTCTTCGAGAATAGTAAAGTCATAGAGTTCGGCGAGGCTAACCAACTTTTCTCGCGCACTCCGATCCATGCTGATTGAAAGCGGATTGTGTCCTTCAGGGATGCAATAGAGTAATGCAGGGCGAAGTCCTTTCCGCAGCATACCTTCAAGAGCATCAACATCAATTCCGTGCTGCGGGTCTACAGGAACAGCATGTATCACTGGCGCGAGAGATTCAAGGGCCTGCAATGCCCCTGAGTATGTCTGTTCTTCGAGAAGGACAGAAGCCTGGTGATCAACCAGGAGCCGCACCAACAGGCTGATGCCTTGCTGCGCTCCCGTGGTTACGAAAACCTCATCTTCCGAACACACCACACCGCGACGTGCCATGATCTGCACAATCTGACTCCTTAACGAGAACAGCGGGGGACCATACTGAAGGTTGCAAGGATCGTTGAGCAACTCCGACAGTTTTTCTGCAAGCTCGTGGCGTGGAAATAGTTCTGGAGCGGGCAGACCCAGAGAGAACGAAATCAACCCAGGTTGCACGCTCAGGTTGAGCAACTCCTGAAGATTGGACGGAACGCTGTTCTGTGCCCAGCGGGCCAGCCGGATTTTTGCTCGTGGCAATGCAGTGGCAGTGTTCATACTTACAGGGTTCCTCTGAGCGCCTGTTCGCGCTCTATCGCTTCGAAAAGCGCTCGGATGTTGCCACTTCCAAACCCACGGCATCCTTCCCGTTGAATAACTTCCAGGAAGAAGGTTGGCCGGCTCTGTAACGGCCGCGTAAAGATTTGCAGCAAGTACCCTGACTCGTCTTTATCAACCAGGATATTCAGATCACGCAGCGCATCGACATTTTCCCGCTCCAGCAGCCCCACACGCGATTCCAGCGCCTCGTAATAGGTCATTGGCGTGCGCAGCCACTCCACACCGTTTTTTTTGAGGTCGTCGACGGCACTGACGATGCTGGACGTGAGAAACGCTGCATGCTGAACACCGGAAGAGCCGTGATAGTTCAGGTACTCTTCTACCTGTGACCGTTGCTTGGCTGGAGCAGGCTCTACCAGCGGAAATCTTATTTTTCCGGAAGGGTCTTGAATGACCTTTGACCGCATTGCGGTCTTTCCTGTAACAATGCTCTCTTCATGTGAGACAACAAAGCCAAATACCCGCCAATAAAACTCTACCCACTGATCCAGTGTGCCCTGCTCTACCGCACAAGCCACATGATCTATGGCTTTGAAGTGGTACTCACCTGCATTGTGATGGATGGATCTGTATCCGGGCAGAAAGGGAGTTGCCTCTCCATTCCGTTGAATGAGCGTGTGCGCGAGAGGGCCGCAGCCTTTGATCTTAGCGGTAATGATCCGGCCATTCTCGTCCTCGAATATTTCAGGATCTGCAATGGGGTGGGCGCCCCGGCAAAGAGCTTCATGGTAAGCCGACCATACATCCCGCACTTTGAAGGCTATATTCGTCACACCATCGCCATGACGGAGGACGTGTTGGGCCACAGCGTCCTCAGAATTCAAGGCACTGGTCAGAACCAGGGAGACGTTTCCTTGTTGCATAACCACAGACGACTTGTTTCTCATCCCGGTTTCCAGTCCTGCAAAGTACGTAGGTACCAGTCCCACAGCCGTACGGTAATAATGCGCAGCCTGGATGCTGTTTCCCACAGAAAGCTCCAGGTGGTCGAAATCCTCCAGAACCAGCGGGCCAGGCTCAGTATCCACGGCGTTAGCAGTTTGTAGCGGTGTCAGCGTCGTCTCTGCCATTTTGCTTGTCCTCCATCGAATGGGTTTTTCAGCGAATGCAAACTTCTAGTTGTGTGA
>DASZEU010000257.1:0-6651 GCA_035940535.1 Candidatus Angelobacter sp. | reverse complement strand
GTCCGCCGAAGGGGCCGTTCGGATTCCGCGTATCCGCAACCCGGCACTGCGTGGCCGCTACGAAGCGGAGGGCCGGGGTCAGCGTGAAGTTTGCCGTGGTAGTAGTCCCTGCGGCTTCGGTCACGTTTTGGGTCACGCTCTGGAATCCGGCAGCTGAAGCGACCAGTTGAATCGTGCCCGGCGGAAGGTTGGTGAAGTTGTAAGTGCCGGTCGCATCGGTGGTCGCGGTACCGCCGCCGAAACTGACCATGGCTCCGCTGATCGCATTGTTCGAAGAGTCAAACACCTTGCCCGTCACGTTGCCATTATTGGAAAGCAGGGTCATCGCCGGCGCTGTAGTGGTGTTGCCCGCGGTGACTGTGACCGATTCCGAAGCAGGCTGGAACCCGTTTGCCGAAGCCGTGAGCGTGACTGGTCCGGCAGGAACGTTGGCAAGCGTATATGCGCCGTTGCTATCTGTAGCGGTTGTGAGCCCGGTGCCGGTTACGGTGGCCCCAGCAATGCCTGTTCTAGCATTGTCTACGACGCTTCCGGTGATGGCGCCGGGGTTGGTGGGCGCAAACTGGATCGTCGGAACGCTGGTGCTGCTTCCGGCGGCAGCAGTAACACTCTGAGATCCATTTTGGTAACCCTGGAGCGTTGCAGTCACTGTGGCGGGTCCGGCAGGCACCTTGCTGAGTGTGTATGTACCATCGGGCGCGGTGCTGGCGGAGATGCCTCCGCTCGAAACCTGCACATTGTTCAACGGCGCGCCAGAGGTGTTGGTCACCTTGCCGGTCAGTGTTCCGGTAGCGCCGCCGTTTTGCGTGATCTGGATGAGCCTGGCCACCGAAGGAATCCCGGACGAGTTAAGCAGAAACAGCATGTAATAACCCGGCGGGGCAAGGCTCCCATTGGCCGGCAGGGTCACGTTCAATCCGCCATTGACCTTGGTGAAGCTCAAGTGCATGAACCGCGCGCCCATGTCGTTGGTATGAGTGGTCGAGCCGTTTCGTAGAAATGCCACCTTGGAAATATTTGCGGCATCGGGTGTGCCAATGAAGACGGTCTGTCCATAACCTACGCTGGTGGGAGCCGAAGAAATGCCGGGACGCGTACCTGCCAAAAGATATGGTGGGGAGAATATCTGGGCGTTGGCCCCGGCCACATTCCCGCCTGCAGAGAGCACGCGGCCATCCGGCAAAAGCAAGGCCGTCGAGTGGTAGCCGCGATACACCGCAATGCTGGCCATTACCGTGAATTGTTTGGTGGCGGGGTCCCACATTTCCGTCGGCAACACAGGATTGGTGGAGTCGTCAAAACCACCTCCGCTGCTTCCGCCAACTACGAACACTTTGCCATCGGGCAGGACCACCGCATTGTGCTGGCGGCGGGCAAAATGCATGTTGCTGGTAAGTGTCCAGGCGGGTGTAGCCGCCGTAAGATCGAGAGTCTCTGCTGTGGCTGTAGGTGGATCGTGCCCCCCGATCACCAGCACCTGGCCTGTTTCGTACATTAACCCCGGGCCGTAATCTCGGTCGCCGCTGAACTGCCTGGAGGCAAGGTCCGTCCAGGCCCCTGTGCCCGAGGTATCGAGATAAAGCGATACCGGCTGCGGACCGGCATTAAGCACTTGGCCATTGGGGGCCACAAACATGAGCGGATAGAGGTCCATCAGCAATTGTGCCGAGGTGAGACTGCGCCAGGTCCCGGTGGCTATCTGAAATACTTGCGGCAACGGATTGACAACATTATTGGGATTTACGTCGCCCGAAACTACCAGAATGTCGCCATTGGCCAGAACGGTGGCGGTTGGGTACCACCGGCCCTCGTTCATGTCCGCGACCTGGGTCATGGTGTTCGTGAAGGGATCGTAAATCTCAGCATGAGCGTAACCGGTGTAATCGGCTATGTGTCCCCCGGCAATGAAGATGCGGCCATCCGCCATGGTGGTATGGCCGGCGCAGAAAAGCGAGTAAGCTGAAGCTGCAGTGGGTGCAAAGGTGTCCGTTGCCGGGTCCCAGATGTTGGGCTGGAGCGCCTCATCATAATAGGAGAAGAAAAACACTCGGCCATCGGGCAATAGACTGGTGTGAATTGCCCGCGTCGGCCATGTCTCCAGCGACGACCATTGACCTTGCGCTTGTGCCTGGCAATAGGAAGGGAAGAAACCCAACAGCAATCCGAAAACGCACAAACCTAAAACGACTGAACCTGTGGCGTACTTCATAAAATATATTGTTCTCGCAACCCTGTTTCCACTTCCCAACTTTCAATGAGTGTCAAGCGCACCGCTGACTCTCATGTAGTTGAGGAAAATATCCGTCACCCTGGATTGCAAGTGTGATCTCATGAGATGCAGATGGAATCACGATAGGATGTGACAGTCCTATCGGAATACGAGGTAGACTCATCGATGATGAACTAGAAAGAGATCTGGGGAAAATGAATCTTCAGCTTATAGCAAATGAAGAGAACTAGGATCGCTCCCAGTGTGGAAAAAATCAGGCCCGCCGGGTGATATCGTTCGTTTCTCGGGCGCGAAAACACGTGAGTAACGCAGCCGCCGATGATCGAGCCGATTATGCCCAGCACGATTGTCCAGAACATCGTTATATGCACGTGCATCACCGTTTTCGCGATGACCCCCGAGATCAACCCGACAAGAATGTACCAGATGAAATGAAACATACTGTCTTCCTCCAGGGATTGCCTTCAGAACGCCGTAACGGCGAGGTTTGGGCAATTAAGGTCGAATTCCGTTTTTAGTTGGCTCCCAATCGTCCCGCACTGTACACCTATAGATGGCGTACTATTCTCTCTGGCTACCCGCAGGGGCTTGGACAGAGTCCTCCGCCCCAACGTGAGTTTCTGCAGCGCTTTCTGCAGCATTCCCCATTGATTTCCCGGCTCCGACCGCCCGGGTTATCCTGCTGGAAGCGATCATAAGCCTTCGCAAGAAATACGGTCTGTACAATTTTGAACAGTTTGGTCCCGCACCCCAACCCCAACAATAAAATCCACAATTTCAGCGGTTGTCTCGACTCGCACCTGCGTCAAGCCACAACGCACGGTGCCCGACACTCTTACGCAAAGGCGGCCTTCATGGTTTCTGAATGCGCTAATCCCGAGTGCAACCGGCCATTTGATTACCTCCGGGATGGAATAGTGTTGGCGGTTTCTATCAACCTTAAGCTCGAACATTTTTGGATATGTGGCGGGTGTTAATCCTCGATCTGATGATGCCCGGCCCGAACGGTCTGGAAACCCTACGGAATAGTGGAGGCTCTTGCGCCCAACAGTACACAAGTCTCCATGTCCGCAATGGAACATTAAGGTTTAGTTCAGCGCTGAGGTCGCCGGGCTAAAGAAATACAGCTTATTGCAACAACTGAAAAACTGTCAGAAGGGCGACTCACTTGTTAAACAATTTGGCGACTTTCCCAATGAGAGAATTGGCTCGTCGTTCGGCATCTTCGCGGGCTGCCAACTCCGCAGCATAGCGGCGACTGGCTTCATCGGCTCTCCGCTGTTGCTCATGGAGTGTGCAACCAACTTAGAACAAAGAGATGAAGATCTCCGCAACGGTTCTTGGCATGGCAGCCATGCACGAATTTTGCAATCATCCCAACCGGACTCGAACTGGAATGCTCTGTTCCGATCCAAACGGATTCTTGTTTGGTAAAGGACAGCCGACTCTTCTCGCACCACGTCAGTTAGCATCAATTAAGGCTTTCCTGTCCATCCTGTCCATAAAACGACGAAATTGGTTCTACTGGGTGGACAGGGCGGACTCAGCAGACAGGGCGGAAATGGCGATTATCCCCATTATTTATGCTGGTTTCCGTGAAGAATGAACGACTTGCAGGACATTGCAAAAATGAAGGTTATTCGAGTCCCTCTCTCTCGGCACCATTAAGTCATTTATTGAAAATGACATACAGGACAAACTCAAAGTGCAGTCTTGGGGTACAATTTCGCCGAAAAGGCCAGTCTCCATGCTCGATGAAAAGCACGATCGGCGATGAGTGGTTTCATCTCTGTATGCCGCGTATGACGCAACAAGTGGCAATCTTTCCCGGAGTGCTGATTCAGGGATTCAGGTCGGCACAGGCCTTATTTGGAATGTTCGCCGAAGCGCAGCCGCATTTCGTGGGGCCCTGGTACACAACAAGTTTGCGCTAGCGAAAGAGGTTTTTTAATCACGTCGAAAGCACAGGCCCATGGGATCCGTTTCCGACGCTGCCAAATGTTCAGCACAGGTCAAAATTCGCGCGCGCACTGTTTCCTGCTGAGACGGAAAAAATAAATCGAATACCTTTCCACAGCCAGGGAAATCTGCATTTCAGAGGGGTTGATAACATTTACGTATTTCGTTAACATTGAATGTTCCGATGATTGTTGCTGACGCCTCTCCGCTCATTGCTCTTGCGAAAATGCGCCGGCTACATCTTCTCGGAGTTGTGTACGGCGATGTTTTGATGGGACCGCGAGTCAAATTCGAGGCCGTTGATGCCGGAAGGCGAATCTCCGCGCCAGGGGTGGAGCGTATCGAAAAGGCCATCGATGATGGGTGGCTCCAAATTGCGCGACTCTCGGCGAAAGAGAGGAGCATGGCACAGGGCATCATTTCAAAAAACAGGCTCGACGGAGGGGAGGCCGAATCTATTTCATTGGCGAATTCCCGTAGGTTGACAGTTATCTTGGACGACAGAGAAGCGCGATCATTTGCGGAAGGCTTGGGAGTCCAATTCCTTGGAACAGCCGGCATGTTGTTTCAAGGATTTGTCAGAAGGCACCTGACTCTTGCGGAGCTTGAAGATGCTGTGCAGGAGTTGAGCCAGACAATCTGGCTTGGGCCAGCGGTTGTAGCCGAAGTGTTGAAGAAAGCCAGGGAGGTAGATCGATGAAGAAAGAACAGATGGTTGGCACGAGGTTGCCTAACACGTTGGTTCGCGATCTCGAAACCATAGAGGAGATAGAGCAATCCGACCGTTCGACGACGGTGAGAAAACTCTTGTACCGGGCGATTCAGGATTGGAAGCTAGACTACTATTCCCGGCTTTACGGCGATGGCAAGCTCACTCTGGCGCGTGCAGCCCGTGAATCCGGAGTATCACTTTGGGAAATTATGGATTACGCTCGAAAGAAGAAAATCACTGCACAGTATGACCTTGAAGATTTCCACAAGGATATGAAAATCGCCTCCGCAAAAATCTAGTTTGAGTGACACGTTGTGAACGCGAGAGCATCTCCGCAAATCGGCCCATGCCGGGAAGAACGAGCCTGTGTCCGTATATTTGAAATCCATAGCGAAGGCGTTTACTACATTGAGTGGCGCGAGGACAGCCAGCGCCGTCGGCAAGCAGTGCCCAACCAGCACCACGCCGTCGAACACGCCCGTCTCAAGAGCTTGCGGAAAACTCATTATTCATTCTTTTCAGCGCCCCGCATCAGTCCGGTCATAGCCCAGATTCCCAGCAGCGGCCCCAGTGCCATGCTTGCCAGGGCCCAGCGCCATCCAAAACGTTGCGCAATCGCAGCCATGGCGCGGATGGTGACTGCGGTCAGCAGGAATCCCAATGCGGTTTGCATGGTGAGGGCTGTGCCAAGGTATCTTTTCTCCGCGACCTCGCTGATGATGGCGGAAAACTGGGCGGAATCGGCAATGATCGAGACTCCCCAAACTAAAGCCAGCAGCAGGAGAAGCACGGGATGATGAAACACCGCTGCGGCCAGCACGCAGCACACCGAGCTTACGCTCATGGCAATGACTGTAACCTTGGCCCGCTGCCCAATTCTTGCGGAGGCGCTATAGTCCTGAAGACGATCGCTGGCGGCCCCTGCCCAGATGCATCCGAAAATTCCAACGGCAATCACAGCGGCCGCCGCCGCTTCATATTTCAGCCTTGGCCAACCTGCAGAGGCAGCGAAGATTACGGCAATCCATCCCCACATGGAGTAAAGCTCCCACATGTGTCCCAGGTAGCCGAAGTTGGCCAGTCGCAACGGACGGTTCCTCGCGATCTCCCAGATTTGCGAAATATGCAAGCGCGATTGCGGCATGGCAAAGGGGCCTTCATGCACGGCCAGCGCCACGATCAACGCCCCCAGCAGGGCAAATCCGCTGCCTGCAAGAACCACGCCTCGCCAGGGAATTCCTCCTACCGAGTTCACGGCATGGGGCAAGGCTGAGCCAATTGAGAGAGCGCCAATCATGATGCCCAGGGCCAGCCCTCTTCCTTTCTGGAACCATCCGGCGATGATCTTCATGCCCGTGGGATAAACTCCCGCTAAAAAGAAACCCGTTGCGCCCCGAAGCATGATTGCTGGCAAGGGATTGCCAGCCTCCATTGCAAACGCTGCATTGGCGACCGCGGCAGCAATGGCCGACACCACCAGAACCTTAATAGGGCTGAAAATATCGGGAACATTGAACAACGCAAATACGATCGCGCCCACAGAGAAGCCGATCTGGACAGCCACGGTGAGCCAGGAACTTAATTCCAGATTGGCATGCCAGATGGAGGTGACCTGGGGAAGCACCGCGGTGCCGGTGAACCACAGAGACATGGCCAGCAGTTCGGCAATGGAAAGCAAAAAAAGAACCCGCCCGGAGGAGGCCTCCGGGCGAGTCTGGGGTTCAATGGCTATGGCCACTATCCTTTGAGC
>DASZEU010000256.1:0-11439 GCA_035940535.1 Candidatus Angelobacter sp. | reverse complement strand
CTTCCGATCTGGCCCGGGTCGAAGTGCAGGTACGGAGGATTGTAGCGGACGTTCGCAAACACGGAGATCCGGCCTTGCGGCGCTATGCGGAAAAGCTTGATGGACTTTCTTCGCGGCAGCCGTTTCGTGTTGGGGAAGACGAATTGGATCATGCGTGGAGCTCTGTTTCCGAAGAATTTCACCAGGCATTGCAAACCGCAGCAGCCAATATCCGGCGCTACTGCGAATGGCAAAAGCCCAAGGAATGGAGCCAGTCGACACAGCCAGGAATCCAGGTAGGCCAGGTTGTGCGTCCGTTGCAATCAGCCGGTTGTTATGTCCCTGGCGGAAGGTATCCGTTGCCCTCTACCATGCTTATGACGGTGATTCCGGCCCAAGTGGCGGGCGTCACGAATATCCGAGTAGTCTCCCCGAGGCCCGCGCGCGAGACCCTGGCAGCCGCATTCTTTTTGGGGATCAAGGAGTTCTACCGCATCGGGGGTGCACAGGCGATTGCCGCTCTGGCTTATGGAACAAAATCCATACCACGGGTGGATAAGATCGTCGGCCCTGGAAATCTATTTGTCACCGCCGCCAAGAAGCAAGTGGCCTTTGATTGCTCCATCGATTTTCTCGCCGGGCCCACGGAGGTTGTCATTATGGCCCATCGGGGAGAGCCTCGCTTCATTGCTGCCGACCTGGTTGCCCAGGCCGAACATGATCTCGATGCCCTTGCAGTCTTTATCACCACTTCGTATGAATTGGCCCAGGCTGTGGCAAAAAAGATCGCCAGTAGTTCCAGCAAAAATAAGACGGCCAAGGCTTCTCTGGCCCGCAATGGCGCTATTCTGGTGGCTGTTTCGCGCGAGCAGGCCACGGAATTCGCCAATCGCATTGCTCCCGAACATATTACTGTTGAAGAAGAAGATCTTCCGCGCATCCAGAATGCGGGCTCCATTTTTGTGGGTGACTACTCCCCGCAGGCGGCTGGCGACTATGCGGTGGGCCCTAACCATGTTCTGCCCACCGGGGCAATGGCCCGCATTCGCGGCGGGTTAGGCATCAATGATTTTGTGAAAATCATCTCCGTCCAGCAACTCTCTCGCGATGGCCTGAACCAGATTGCGCCGGCTGTAGTAACGCTGGCGGAAGCTGAAGGCCTTAAGGCCCATGCGGATTCCATTCGAGCGAGGTACGCTCATGCTTAAAGTTCGCAGGTGTCTCGACCAAGTGCGTGAGTATCGCTCCCCTGCCCCTGACCCAGCCCTGGTTTTGCGACTGGATTTGAACGAGAGCACTACGGGCTGCTCTCCGCGTGTTTTAACCAAGATGCGTACTCTCGATGCCAAGACACTTGCCCTCTATCCGCCACGCGAGCCGGGCGAAGAAATGATTGCCGAGTTCCTGGGAATCAAGGCGTCTGAGACTTTGCTTACCAACGGCGCCGATGAAGCCATCGACCTGCTCTGCCGCGCCTTCCTGGAGCCGGATGGCGAGATCATCGTGGTCACACCGGCCTTCAACATGTATGAGATTTTTGCTCAGAGCACTGGAGCAACCACGGTGCGCATTCCCGCCGGTGCTGATTTCAGCTTTCCTATCGACAAGATCGTTGCCGCCATCAATCCTCGCACCCGGATCGTGGTGGTTACCAATCCCCACAATCCCAGCGGAACGGTTGCACAACGAGATGACATTTACAGAGTGCTTAAGGCTGCTCCCGAAGCCGCCGTGCTGCTGGATGAAGCTTATTTCGATTTTTACGGCGAGACTATGATGCACGAAATTGGTAAGGTTACCAATCTGTTTGTCGCCCGCACATTTTCCAAAGCTTATGGCCTGGCAGGCATGCGCTTGGGAGTGCTGGCCGGACCTGCCGAGCACATTTCTGTGATCCGCCGTATGACCTCGCCCTTCAACGTGAATGTGTTTGCCCTTGAATGCCTCGCTGAAGCGCTGGCCGACACCGAGTTCATTTCCAACTTAGTGAAGCAAGTGCGCACTACTCGCGGATGGCTGCAACGTGAATTGGAGATGCTAGGCTTTCATTGCTGGCCTAGCCAGGCAAATTTTGTGCTGGTCAATTTTGGCGACTTGCGTCCCACAATTCTTTCGGCCATGACTGCCCAGGGCATCGCGTTGCGGGACCGACCAGACATCCCAGGCTGTGTCCGCATCAGCATCGGAACCCAGGCGGAGATGGAGCACGTTGTGGCTGTGCTGAAACAATCAGTTTCCGAAAGCCCAGTCGCCCATCAGGTGGTTCGATGAGAAAAACCAATCTGCACCGTAGCACGACCGAAACCGACATCCAACTGGCGCTCACGATCGAGGGCCGTGGTCGGTATGAGGTCTCCACGGGCATTCGATTCTTCGATCACATGCTGGAGTTGTTCGCTCGCCATGGGGCCTTCGACCTCAAGCTCAAAGCCAAAGGTGACCTCGATGTGGACCAACACCATACCGTTGAAGATGTGGGAATTGCCCTGGGCGAGGCTTTTCAAAACGCTCTCGGCGACAAGCGCGGCATTCTGCGCGCTGGTTATTTTGTAATGCCCATGGACGAAACCCTGGGCCTGGTCGCGGTGGACTTTAGTGGACGCGCCGCAGCGGTCATCGATACCCGAGTGCGCACGCGTATCGTAGGCGATCTGCAATCCGAACTGGTTTACGATTTTTTTGAAGGCTTTGCCCGAGGCGCGCGCGCCAATGTTCATGCGCGGGTTCTCTATGGACGCTCCAACCACCATAAGATTGAAGCCCTGTTCAAAGCTTTTGCGCGGGCGTTGCGGGTGGCCTGCTCGCGCGATCGACGCTTGGCCAAGATGCTACCCAGCACCAAGGGGCTCCTATGATCACCATTGTTGATTACGGCGCCGGCAACATAAGTTCGGTCAAGAAGGCGCTGGGGCACGTTGCGCCGGAAACCAAGATCCAAGTGACCAATGATCCGAAGGTGATTGCCGAAGCCGATAAGCTGGTGATGCCGGGCGTTGGACATTTTTGCCGTTGTGAAGGTCTTGAAGGCAACCTTGGCTCTGCCGTGCTGGAAGCCATCTCTCGCGGCATTCCTTTTTTGGGAATCTGTGTGGGCATGCAGTGGCTCTTTGAGGGCAGCACCGAAGCGCCTCAGACACCCGGCGCTGCTCTCTTCCCCGGACAGTGCTCCAAGTTCCCTCCAGAAGTTAAGTCGCCGCACGTAGGCTGGAACAGAATTTCATTGCGGCATGATTCCCGGTTGTTGCGTGGAATTGAGGATGGCGCTTATGTCTATTACACCCACTCCTTTCGTGCCCCGGTTGTGGAACAGACAGCCGCTTGTACGCGTTATGGTGGAACTTTCTCCGCAGCCGTGGAGCGCGACAACATCTTCGGCGCACAATTCCATCCGGAAAAATCCGGCCCGGCAGGATTGAGGATCCTTGAAAACTTCTGCGACCTCTGAGTTGCTGACCAAACGCATCATCGCCTGCCTCGATGTGGACGCCGGACGTGTGGTCAAGGGAGTGCAATTCCAGCAGCTTCGCGATGCCGGTGACCCTGCCGAACTGGCCCAACTCCATGCCGAGGCCGGCGCCGATGAGATCGTGATGCTCGACATTACCGCGACCTCCGAGGGACGCAAGACGCTGGTAGAAACAGTTCGCCGCGCTGCCCGGCATCTGTTTGTTCCCTTCACGGTCGGCGGAGGTATTCGATCTTTGGCGGATGCGGCCGCCATCTTTGAGGCCGGGGCGGACAAGATCAGCGTCAACTCTGCGGCGATTGCCAATCCCGAATTGATTAGCGAGATCGCTGGCCGCTTTGGCTCCCAAGCCGTGATTGTTGCGATTGATGCCCGGCGTGGAGCGAATGAAGTGGATGCTGCTGAAGTTTGGGTGGCGGGCGGGCGCAAGCCAACTGAAAAAAAAGCTCTTCAATGGGCGCGCGAAGCCGAAGATCGAGGCGCAGGAGAGATCTTGCTCACCTCCATGGACCGCGATGGAACCGGCGCAGGCTTTGATTGCGAGTTGACTGCGGCAGTGGCCGGCACGGTCTCAATTCCGGTAATCGCCTCGGGAGGAGCAGGCAATGTGCAGCATTTCGTAGAAGTTTTTTCTGCCGGCAAAGCGGATGCGGCCCTGGCGGCCTCCATTTTTCATTTTGGCACTCATGCCGTGGCCGAGCTTAAGCACACACTGATGAACGCTGGAATTCCCATGAGGTGGCCATGCTGATTCCGTCCATTGACGTGCTGGGAGGAAAAATCGTCCAGCTTGTTCAAGGTGAAAAGAAGGCCCTGGAATTTGACGACTTTGATTATTGGATCGACCGCTTCTCTGAATATCCGCTGATACAGCTTATCGACCTGGACGCCGCCATGGGCCAGGGCAACAATCATGACCTCATCGCCATGATCTGCAAACGGCTTCCCTGCCAGGTAGGAGGCGGTATCCGCGACGGCCAGCGCGCTGCGGAATTGCTAGAGCTGGGTGCAAAACGAGTTATCTTCGGATCTGCGCTTTTACAAGATGGCAGGATCAACGTCGCGCTCGCCCAAGACTGCTCCGCGAAGCTTGGCGCTAAATGCGTGACCTTTGCTATTGATTCGCGCGGCGGCAAGGTTTCTATCAAGGGATGGAAAGAAGACACCAAGATTGATCCTGTGAGTATGCTCCGCGCTCTTGAACCTTATTGCAGCGCCTTTCTCTACACCCACATCGATACCGAAGGCACTATGGCCGGCTTCCCTTTTCAAATCGCCAGGCAATTGCGGCAAGCGACCTCAAGACAACTGATTGTTGCCGGAGGGATACGTTCGATGGACGAGGTGGACGAACTGGACGCGATTGGAGCAGATGCTGTGGTGGGCATGGCGATTTATACGGGAACGATTGGGAAGTAGCCGCCTGCCACGCGGTCGCGCTCAATAGCCGTTGACGCCTGTAGAGAATGTGTTTATGACCGCAACCGCTTCATCAGGGCAATATCGTCCATGATGGTGATCCCCATTTTGCTCAAGTATTCGCTGGCAGGCTTCTCAAAGAAGTCTTCATCTTTGGTGCAGAGAATGTCTGCTTCGCCGATAATCGCCGTCTGCATCACTATGACATCGTTCACATCACGAATTGGCGCTGTGATTAGAGGATTCAAGATCACCATCTCCGAGGAGTCGCGGAGGAAGGCAACATAGTCATAGATGAGGTTTTCGGGCAAATCATAGAATGTCTGCAATCGCGAATAACGGAGCACCCTAGTAAGCTCGTAAAGCATCTCGTTCGAGAGTACAAGCCTGTGTTCGCTATTGACGATTCTTACCAGTAATTCGCGGGCTAGGCCGAAAGAGTGCTCATTGGCCCGAACCAGGATTGAGGTATCGAGAACGATCTTCACTGATGCGGACGATAACCAGAGCGAACGCTTTTCATGGCTTCGTTGATGACGTCCTCAGCTTCCTCTGGAGAACCTGGTTTACGCCGAGCGTCCACTTCAGCAAAATACTTCTTCAACTGTTCCACTAATTCGTGCTTCCGTTCATCGGATAGGGCGGGGGATTCAATGGCGCGAATGCTAATGGCCTCATCCTCCAGAATGCGGCGTCCTAAGAGGCTTTCGATAGCGGCCCTTTGATTGGGCGAGAGAGCTTTAGCTTTGTGAATCATGGTTACAGCTTTGATTATAGTGCAATGGGATGCATTCTAGGAGTCATGGACGGTCTTGTCACATAGAACCTGGCCCATTTGGGCAATCTGCGCGATGTTTTCCCAACCCACAGCCCAACCCATAACATCTGGTGTCTTACGCGACTTGCGGGTATTTTGGCACTCCCCGCGTATTTGTAAGTCGTTGTAAAACTTGATAGGGTTACTCTGTCACGGCAGAGATCGCGAGTTCGAGTCCCGTCGTCCCCGCCAGAATGCATCGTCTTTTGAATCAGTACGTTGTCAACAGACCCTTCCTCTCGTTTTTGAGACTGTCGAGCAACAAGCTACTTGTTTTCTGACGCTTGTGTCTTGGTTCGAAAATCCGGTTGAGCGTGGGGGGAGGATTCCAACCAGGCTGTATTAAATTAGAGACTCTTAAATTGAATTATTCTGACCGTTCAGACCAGCTAATCTTCGCAGGTGGGATACCATTTTGGCAAAACTTTCCATTTGCGCTCAAGTTCTTGTAACGATTTTTGTGGCTAGGTCACTATCCATTAAGGCGGCGTAAATGGCAGGTTCCGCTTGGGAGAAAAGCCGCCGCTTCATGTTCACAATCAAGGAAGAGAGGAAATAGAGGAAATATGAGTCAAAAAGTCTGTTCGTATATCACGTGCCTGTGCATCTCCTTTTTTGTTATTGGAGCAGCAGCGCAAACCGTCACAACCAACGGCGGAACGACCAACGCGGTTCCGAAATTCTCCGGTGCCACCACCATCGTTAACTCAGCAGTAACTGAAAACAATGGTCAAGTCGGGATCGGGACGACGAACCCCCAGGCCACGCTTCATGTATCAGGGAACAACACGCCTGGAGTTTTAGTGGAGGCACAAGACTCATTGCAACTCGGCACGACTGTTTGCTGCGGTGCAGGGCCCACAGGCTCCAGCATTGGGTCAAATGCAGGCTGGTCCTCTTTTTTCAATGGTATGTATCTCAATAGCAATGGAACAGCGGCAGGCGGTTCCGGAGGTGCGCAAATTAACACTACGGTGCCGAGTTGGCGCATGGCTCTTGGAAGCGGGACGAATGAATGGCCGGGTGGCGACAACTTTGTCGTTGCCAGAGTCCCAGCCGGCGGCAACTATGCGGCTCCGTCGATTCTTCTTAAAGTGGATGCAGGCGGAGCCCTTCATTCTGCTGGCGGCATAGTATTTCCCGATGGCTCGCTACAGACAAAGGCGCAAGTGGCTGGTCCGCAAGGTCCAAAGGGCGATCCGGGGCCTCAGGGGCCGGCCGGGCCGGGCAGCACGAGCGCCGTATGCGCTCAGAATAACTCTAGCGGAGCAAATTGTTCTTGTGCAGTACGACTCGTTGCCCAGTTGTTTGCGCCGTTCGGTGCCACCTCCACCAGCTGTACGGTCACTTCTAACACTGGCTCCTGCAGCGCATCCGGCGGTCCAAACAGTTCCGGCGCCTGCTGCGTATGCGCGCCTAACTAAGAGAAGTTAAATAAATATATTTGCCGGCGTGGGCATCTGAAGTCCATGCCGGATCTCGGCGCGCAACATCGTCCTTATATCATTTTTGGAGTTGAGGCCTCCCACCGAGGGTTGCACAATGTTCAGATGTTCAGCAGAATTAGAAAGAGTTCTGCACTCCGGCCATCCTCCCCGAGTCATGCTTGCTGGGTTACAAACAGGTAAAAAGTTCGAAAGTCGTCTCCTAATCCCCGTAAGAGGATTTGTCTTTTGATCCATGAGATTGCCGGGACAACCCTTCTCAGACGTTTTTGGGGCATTCAGCAAGCAAGTTATTTATTTTCTGCTGGTTGAGCCCAGTTCGAAAATCTGGCCGACTGTTATCGATGGAAATAAGCTTCTCCTGAGAGAAGTAAGCGGTGACTTGCTCTTAGGAGGTGTCCAATATGAACATTCTGCAATTTTTTTGGATTGCAGGCAATTTTCTTGTAACGAATGCGGCTTCTTCTTCGCTAACCTTTAGAGAATGTAAGTCTCTCCTCTTCAGTTGAATTTCAATTGGTACAATTCTGGATACAAAGCGTTTTACTTTGCTGCGAAACGTTTATCTCGCAGCCCTAAGATCAAAAGTTTTCTTGGAGGGTGAAGCATGAAAGCATTTCCTTTCCGCGGTTATCGCGCCGGCAACATGAGTCTGGTTGTGCTGTTGGTGCTGGTGCTGTTTAGTCTTGCTGGATGCAGCGGGCGTGCCTGTGGAAACGTCCCCTGTTTTGTCGTGGTCCCTGGAGGACCGCCTCCTGCATGTCCGCCAACGGGTGTTGGCCTTCCGCCAGGAGGGTTTTGCGTTGGCGTGTTCGATCAAAACGCGAATGGCGTGATGGTTCCCCATTCTCAGGCGCAGGTAACCGGAAACGCGACCGGATCGCCTGTCAATGGCCTCACTCCGACCGGCAGCACAACATCGTTCAATTTTAGCGGCGTCAGCAAATCGTTTGGGTGGCCCCAATATTGCCAGGGATGTGAGATCAACGAATTCTGGGATGGCACTCTGACCATCTCCAATGATGTGGCATGTTCTCCCGCGACCCAGCAATGGGGCATGGGCATCACCGCCAACGTGACCACTTGGCCCTCGTTTACGTGTTCGACGTCGACAGGCAACAGTGCCTTCTTCCTGACGACTGCGCTTCCTGCCACGTTTACGGTGCAGACCTCCGGACTCACAGCAGCACAGGGAAGGCCGATCATGCAAACCTATGCAGGGAACCTCGCGCGAGTATCCACGGTCCAGGCAAGCTCGGTATCGACGGATGGGACCCTGGCGACCTTCAGCTTCCCGAAGGCCCCCAATGGGACAGCGCTCCCGGCAGGGCACTATGCGTACGAGGTGGCCAACGTAGCCAACGGCGTAAACTCAAACGTAGCGGTGGGCTTCTTCAGCATCGGAAACGTGGATACAACGACACCTTCGCCCTACGGCGTGGATGCGGCCTTTTTTGAGATCTCCCAAACCAGCTGCACCGGTACTCGTTCGAATCCTACCTGTACCACGACTAACACAAATCGGTCGATCCCAATTGTCACATCGTCTTCGAGTGGCACTGCAGTGTTTGATGGAAAGAGTGTAGCAGTGGGAAGCCAGCCCTTGGCCGTCCACTATTACGATCGCACAACAACAACCTTTGGACGCTCGCCGGCGACGACGATCATCACAGGCCCAACCCAGGCCATCGTCTCGAATTTTGCCAGCAACACGGTCAGCATCTTGAGTGTTTCTCCCCAAACCAATCCGTCAATACTGGCAACTATCAATGTGGGGACAAATCCTGGGCCGATCGTGATCAGCGGCCAAAACAAGGCTTATGTGGCCAACTATGGAGGCTCGTCTGTCACGGAGATCAACCTGGGAACGAATACGGTAAGCCGGACCATCGATGTAGGGGCTGCGCCGGCGGCGCTCACCATGGCCCCAGGGGGAACAGCGCTGTGGGTGGGCGGTTTAAATTACGTTTCCGAGATTGACCTGAGCAGCTTGTCCGTATTGCAAACGCTGCCCTCGGTTTCAGGCCAGGTAACATCGATTGGAGTATCGGCGGGAGAAAATGCAATCGTTTACACCACGATCTCCACAGACCACAGCACGTTTTCTGCTCTGCAGGCGAACGTTGCGACAGCGGCAGCATCCTCAACTGGCGCCGCCCCCAACGCAGCGGCTTTCACCACAACAAAGGTATATCAGCAGGCCGATGTTGCGAATACGGCATTTGCAAATCCGAATCCCGGAGGAGGCGCCGCGCCGGGGTTCTTGGCTTCCAACTCAGCGCTTGTCAGCGAGAATTATGGCAATCGCTACTGCGTGATCGGTACACCAACTGGCTTCAAGGTGCTGGACATGCAGAGTAAAACCGACATGTTGGATGTTGCAACATCGAACCCGGTGCGCGGAATAGCCACCGAGAACGGAATGATTTACATCACGGTCCCAGGGTCGAACTCGTTGTATTCCGTCCCGTATGCACCGATTCCAGACCTGTGATTGCCGGTTTCGGGAGCGTGACTTTGTTCCGGGCTGAAGCCCGGAGCGCTCCCGAGGCGAAGCGTTAGTCCCGAAGCGGTCGAGTACCTGCGGCGAGAGACTGCGGTTGGCGTGAGGTTAGGAAATTATTACACTGTAGCGGCGGCCAGAACCATGGTGGTTGGGACTCAAAAGCAATAAAAGTTCGAAAGTCGTTCGCGAATCCTTGCCCGGTACTGACGGCCTATAACCGGGCTGTAATCGCCTCGCAATTGCGTCCTTGAAAAGTCGTTCCGCATCCACCTTCGCGGTAATCGGAGACTGTTCCCCTTTACTTGGTGATTCTCTTCCCACGCTCGGCAGAATAAGCCTTCCGTTTTATAACGCCACTAGATCTCTGACGCTTTCTATCAACCTTGGCATGGATAGTGGTGGGTTTTGAAGAGGCGACGGCGGCAGCGAATGCAGCGGGATTCAGTGCGGTGAGCACGGCAACGGGATTCCTGTCGATGACAGTGAGCAAAGTGCGAGCCGGCGCTTCTGGGATCCTCCGCCCTCCCTCCCAGTGTTTGATAGCATCAAGGCTGAACCCAAAGGTGTCAGAGAATCTGGCTTGTGTCATACCAAGTCGATTGCGGATCGCTTTCACATCAACGTCCTGGGGCACGTGCGCCTTGAATCCTTCTTGCTCCCCAGCAAGAAAAGCCTCAACGTCGTTAAGGCCATCCATCATCTGCTCGAATTGCGTTTTCATGCTACCTCCCGTAAGTCTCGAAAATACTGTCGGCCCGTTTCTTTAGTGTGTTGCGCTCTGCCATCGACAGATTTTCTTTCTCATTCTTCGGAAAAACGGTGATAAAAAAAACTGGAAATCTCTCGTTGCGCCAGATATACACAACCCGTGCCCCGCCACTCTTCCCCATTCCTTTGCGTGCGACCCGGACCTTTCGAAATCCGCCCGTTCCACGGATCAGATCTCCACATTCCGGATCAGTCGCAACGAGGGCCACAATATCCGCGCGCTCCTCCTCGCTAAAGAGCTTGTTGGCAACCGCGAGGTAAGTGGGCGTCTCGACAACCGTCTGCACAACTCTCTTGTACTCCATTGGACACTATGAGTCAATGCTACGCGAGTCTGGGCCGCTTTTACAAAATGAGAGGTGGTGCCTTCAAAAACAGAACGACTTTTCTACCGTTGCCTCTTGACTGCCCCACGGATTGTTCTGATATCGAGGAACATACGCTGCGGACCACCCTCAGCGGCGCCTTCCAAGGGAACGAAGCCGTAGCGCTCGTACCATTCAACCCGGTCCCTGTACGCGTCGGTAATCATGCACCGGCACCCAACATCATCCGCCACTCGAAGCGCTATTTTGAAGGCTTCGGAGATAAGAGCGTGTCCGAGTCCCCTTCCCGAAAAGTGCCGGTCTACTGCAAGCCTGGCGAGCAAAATAAGCGGCAAATCGTATGGCGGCATCCCCCGCACATACTTCTTAGGGAATCTATCGCGGGCCAGGCTTGCCGTCGCAAGTGTGAAGTATCCAATGACCGAACGCGGTGCAGCCTCGTCGGCGGCGATATATGTCACTCCGATCGAACTCCTCTGCTGATTCGGCCAAGCGTGCCGTTTCAAATAGTTGTTGAGCGGCTCGTCGCCACAGTCGAAGGACTCAAATTCGTCTTGCTCTTCCAAGCGACGGATGAGGACGGACACTCAGCCTCGCATCGCTCTGATTAGGGCTTCCGTAGGTGCAGAAGGCTCTCCGGAGGCGAGGGCGGACAAGCTCTCCAACTCTTGCTGCGTCCAGGATATCTCCACGCGCGGAAGGGTGAGTTCCGG
>DASZEU010000255.1:0-4379 GCA_035940535.1 Candidatus Angelobacter sp. | reverse complement strand
CCAGAACTGGCTGGGCACGCCCGAAGACCTGCCGCGCATTCTCAAAGAGCACTTCATCGACGAAATTTACTTTACTCCCGGCACCAGCCGCGAATTGGTAATGGACATCGCGCTGGAGGCCCGCCGCGAGCGCATCGGAGTGAAGGTGGTTCCTGATCTTTATGGAGGCTTGGCCATTGGCGCAACCATGAACTACATCGGCGCGGTACCGGTGCTGGAACTGAATCGCCAGCCGATTCCTGCCTTTGGTCTTTTCCTGAAGCGGATCATGGATCTGGTCGTTACGGTGGGAGCTTTGATCCTGGTATCCCCCATCATGCTGGCGGCTGCCATTGCCATTAAGGTGGATTCCGAGGGGCCGGTTTTGTACCGAGCCTGGCGCGTGGGGCGCAAAGGCCGCAAGTTTCGTTGCTTTAAATTTCGCACCATGGTTGCCAATGCTGACGATTGCAAAGATAGCCTCAGACATCTCAACGAACGCAATGGAGCTACTTTCAAGATCGCCAATGATCCGCGAATCACACGGGTAGGACGATTTCTGCGCAAATACAGCATTGATGAGCTACCGCAGTTCCTGAACGTCCTTAAAGGAGACATGAGCGTTGTAGGTCCGCGCCCTCATCCCGTGGATGACTTCCAGCGCTACGACCTGGAACATCTGCGGCGTTTGGATGTTACACCTGGAGTCACTTGCTTATGGCAGGTCACAGCGCGACACGATCCTTCCTTTGAACGAAATGTTTTGCTCGATCTCGAGTACATCGAGAACTGGAACATCTTTTTGGACATCAAAATCCTGCTGAAGACCATACCCGAAGTGCTTAGAGGTTCCGGCCATTAATCATTGCGCTGCACTCCGGAATTCAATCATTTTCCCCGCAAATGACATGCGCCCAGCATGAACATCGCCTTACTCATGCACGAATTGCTGGTTGAAGGAGGTGGAGAGAGACAGTGTTTGTCCCTTGCTCGCGCACTAGCCCAGCAAGGACACGCGGTCACGGTCTACACCTCTGCCTATGATCCTTCCAACTGCTTTCCAGAGATCTGCAAAGACCTTAAGATCATAGAACTTGGCCGCGGCCGCTTTCGCTGGCTGCGCAAACCCTTGTTCGTTCGTGGCTACCTCGATATGGCGCAGCTTGCCCGTCGCGTAACCACAACCCATGAGATCTGGAACCCTCATCATTGGCCGGCGCAATGGGGTGCAATATGGCTGAAACATAAGTTGGGCGGCAAAGTCGTATGGATGTGCAATGATGTTCCCAATTTTCATCAGCAGGCCCGCCAGCGCGAGACTCTTGGACTCTTTCGGTCAGCGCTCTCCTGGTTGTACTACATCTATGATCGGGCCCAGAACCGCAAAGCCGATCTCACCTTGTTTCTTTCAAACTGGGCGGAAGGCGAATTCAGGGCAATTTATCCGGGCCAAACGCGCGTGGTACGAAGCGGGGCCGACCCCAATCGCTTTGCTCCCGGTGGAGACCGGCTCAGGATTCGACAACGATTCGGCTACGATCCAGACGATTTTGTCTTGCTCTGGCTAGGTATCTTCATGCCTCATCGGCGCTTGCAGGATGCCATTGAGGCGGTGAGCCTCCTGACATCGAGCGGCGCAAAGGTGCGGCTTCTATTGGCCGGCTCCGACCGTAGTTTCCCGGAATACTGCGATTCGCTCAAGGCCCTGGTCCACAAACTGGGCATCCAGGAACGGGTGACCTTCACCGGCAAGGTGGCAGACGAGGAGATCCGCGACTTTTATTGCGCATCTGATACGTTCCTGTTTCCCAACGAAAACCAAACCTGGGGCCTTGCCGTGTTGGAGGCGATGGCCTGCGGCTGCCCCGTGTTGGTATCGCGGGGTGCTGCGGTTCACGAGGTGCTCACGGACAATGACAACGCCATCCTGTTCCCACCCAGAAACCCAAAAGAGCTGGCCCAGAAGATCGATCAATTGGCGACCCAACCTGAGCTACGCCAGAGAATCGCGCAAGCAGGTATGACACTGGCGCGCACCACCTATAATTGGGAACGATTCGCCAGCCAGATAGCAGAAATTTGCGATGAGGTCGCCAGCGCCGGAGGCAATAACCAAAACCTTCTTGCCGCTGATTCACGCTGATCAGAGTTGATTTGTATCAGGGCATGAGTTTACTCGTGCTGCAAAGCGTTTAGAGTCAATCGGGCTTTACAGGCCGCTGAAAAACTCAATTCGTCAGAGAAAGAGAGTTTGCAGGGGCTGAAGCCCGGTTGATTTTAAACGGCTTACGGCACGAGTGAACTCGTACCCTGGAGTTTCTACATTTGTACTCACGATTTTAGGGGGTTAAGTCCCCGAAGGGGACGTCTGACAGTAGCCCAGCATGATTCGGCGCGGTCAGGCGCCGAATCCAATGCTGGGTTAGCTTCCAAACCAACCGAGTCCCGTTAGGGACGGCTGAATCATTCTTTCTGGATTCCGTAAGCCGCCAATAATCTCTTGAATTCCTCTTCAAAGCTGATCCGCTTGCGGCGAAAATCAGGCAATGAGCAGGTCTTTCACAAAGCTTTTCCAACCTGAAGCAAACTCAGCATATTGTCCGGCGAAATAAACGCGTAGTGCCGGCGCGAGGCGCAACGGTCGTGGCCTGGCGACGATGCGCAACCGTTGCTCCGAGAATTCCAATCTCGCCTGCACCTCATCGAGAATGGCATTTTTGCTGCCGAGAATGCCATCGCGAAGATTGGCCGGAGAATTACTTTCCAAGATTCTTTTTAGCTGCTCATTCATGTCCACCCATTTTTCCCTATCATGCTCATAGTCAATGCGCTTGCTCCTTTTAGCCGCAGCAACAATTTGTCCGAATGGGCCAAAATCCAGTTTATCGTTGATGCCTGTGGTGGCACGGTGCCGCCGATAGAACATCAATGGATCTTCTATGCCCCGAATTTCCGTAAATCGTGAAGCAATAAAGCAGATCCAATTGTCGTGTCCCCAATGGGGTGAAATGGGAAAAATCAGCGGTGCAAGCGAGGCGCGAAATGCCAGCGTGCAACCGTAGGCGGAGGACTGATGAATTCGGGCCGAGAATGTCGCTGGTTTCTCCTCCAAGGTTTTAAACATCGGGGAGACTTTCTTTCCGTTTGGCTTCAAGTCCTCGTCGGTTACGATGGCCGCAACCGAAACCACGGCACATTGGCCGTCGTTGGCAAACAGAGCAGCTATTCTCTCCACTTTGGTGGGCAGCCAACTGTCATCTTGATCGCTAAGGAAGATGATGTCGCCCCGGCAGAGCGAGATGGCCTGGGCAAAATTTTGGGAATAGCCGAGTCTCGTGGCGTTCCGATAGAAATGCACCATGCCCGGATGTTCACGGGAAAAAGATTCGACGATGGCGCAGGTTGAGTCCTCGGAGCAGTCATCGCAAATGACAATTTCCTGCACGGGCAAAGATTGGGCGGCGATGCTGCGAAGTTGCTCTTGCAGAAACTTGGCGCCGTTGTACGTACACATCGCAACTGAGAAGCGAGGTTCTACCATTGGTTGACCGTGTTACTTGTTCGCGACCAAAACAAGTTCTTCTCCAGAGTCATGATCGAGATAGCTTCCCGCCCATTCCGCGATGCTCACGAGTTCCGCCCACATACGAAAGACACGGCTAGGGCGGAGGCCAAGTGTCCTATTGCTCTTCAAGAAGTGGCTGGCTAATAGAATGTCACCAGCCCCGCGGGTGATCGCCCGGCATTCGCAGGTGACAAACCCTGCCAGACCAGACAATCGGGACAAAGACGGGCGAGCAAATATCTGCAAGTGTCGCGGAGGTTCCAAGCCTCTCCAATCACTCTTGTAGAAGCGCTGTCCCCAGCTTCGTACATTTGGCGTAATGACAATCAGCCGCCCACCAGGCTTTAGAACACGATAGCATTCCTTCATCAATGAAAGCGGGGCGTGTACATGTTCGATCACATGGCCCATGAAGATTACGTCGAAGGACCCGGTCGCGAACTCCTGCGATTGCAAGCCGCCCTCCATTACCTTCAAGCCTTTCGAACGCGCAACCTGTACAGCGACAAGATCGGTGTCCAAGCCTTGCACTTGCCAGCCGAGCGCGGCCATCCACTCCAGCGTCTGACCGTTGCCACAGCCCACATCCAGCAGACTGCCTCCTTCTTTGGAAGAGAGAAACAGGACCTGCGCATCTACAGCAGCCCTGCGGCTGGGAACAAGATACATAAGCAGCCCCAAGGCTTTTTGCCAGCCGGAGGTCAGGGGCCGATAGCCATACTTGCTCGCCAGATAGCCTTGTTTTACGAAGTTGTAAGCGCGGCGGAGCCAGGAATCGTGAGGCGCAAGCGGGTCTTGATGGGTATGGTAATTGGTATACGCTTTGTGAATGTCT
>DASZEU010000254.1:0-8850 GCA_035940535.1 Candidatus Angelobacter sp. | reverse complement strand
GATTTCTCCTCGGGAAAGTACGCCGGACTGTTGGATCAGATCGTAGTCCGACGTATATTCAACTGTCACCGGCGCTTTGGCTGGCCCGCCGCTGCGTGTCAACCTCAGCTTGTCCGCCGTCATTGTGCCTTCGGTGCGCGCGCTCTTGCCGTCGGACTTCACGGTGCCCCTGAAATCGAGCACGCCACCCACACCGGAAGAAGGATCGATAAAGCCGGTGGTGGCAAGATCCAAGTGCTGCAACGTAATTTCTGCCGACAGCGGAGTTTCCGCGGTATCTACGCGGCTAATCGGTCCCGCCGTCCCCTCCACCTTCACCGCGCCGCCGCCGGGTGTCTTGGCTGCAAACGTAAACGGAATCGGGGATTCGAAGGAGACGTTGTGCGCAGTCACGTTTACCGCTTCATAGACGCTGGTTTTGTCCCGGGTTAACCAACTGCCGATTGACACGCGGCCATTGATGATGCGCAGTACTTGGATGGTCAACTCCGGTGGCGCCGAGGTGGTGTCCGGCTTCGGCCCACTGGTTGTTGTCTTCGGCCCGTCGCCCAGGTTGGAGAAGTTCCACTTACCCGAGGAGGAACGCAGCAAGACGAGTTCCGGCTCTTTCAGGGTCAGGGCGGTGAGCCGCACGGAACGCGAAAACAGCAGAGGCATGAGTTTCACACTGACGTCGACCGATTTTGCGCTCAGAAATGGCGTGTGGCTGAAGGCCGGGTCGTCCGCAATACTGATGTCTCGTGCAGAGATTCCGCCCGAGAAAAGCGACAGGCTCAAATTACCTACTTGCACCTTCCTGTTCAGTGACTTGCTGAGCTGTGCCTCGATCGTGGGACGAAAGCTATTGGCATCGATCAGCAAGTATGCTGCTATAACGAGAACTACTACCAAGCCGGCCAGTCCACCGGCAATGTACAAAATTTTCTTTTTCATAAAAGATCTCCGCATGTCGCCCGCCCAAGCCAACCTGACTGCGACTCCATACCCTGCCTAAATGTTACGGCCCAAAGACCGGATGAGTCTGTCCAATAGTGACCAGACTTCAGCCGACAGGCGGCATGCCCCCTCGGCGTCTGCTGACAGAATTCTCAATAAATATATGAGCGTTCAGAATCTCGATTTTGGCTTTGGAAAAATGCGATGAACTGTTCAATTTGTACAGAATTGCGATTCATGCCAGGCCGATCAACAGTTCTCTGACATTCGCGAAACAAGCGCAGACAGCCGGCAAGGGTGAGCAATTCTGAACAGACGGTTTAGGCCGCAGCCCGGATAATGATCCGAGAGCCCATTTTGGGCGAGGTGAGCCCTTGAGTTTTGTTTCCTCCGCGCTGCGGACCTGACGGAACTTCGCTCATTTCAATTTACCGCTATGAACGAGTGTACAAACATGCTCGACCTGCTCCGGGACGTTCAGATTCCTGTTGCGTTCAGCCGTTTGCAAGACGCTGTGACGGAACGTGTTGAAGATATGAACAGGCGTTTCAATACTGGACTCACTCTCCGGCACACACACACAACATTCGAAGTGCATGAGCTGGAGAAAGCGGAGGCGCTGGTGACTGTAAGCCTGACGGACAAAAACGATATTCAGTACATACAGTTTGTCAAGCGCGATAACCAACAGCAGTCGGGCCTGATTTATGTGAGAGTCTGTCAGGATGGCCCGCCCATTCTGATGTTTCCAGATCTCCCACACCCAAACGTGGAGGTGAGCTATCAAGAGGCGTCAAAGCGGTTGCTGGATTCTTCCTTTTGACGTCCAGCCGGCAATCTACCGACTCTCGAATGGAAACTAAGTTTGCGAATTCGGCCCGGTCTTCTGGAACCGGTCACAGCGGAAGCATCTAACATGAAAATCACCAAAGACTTTTTGCAAGAATCGGCTCCGTTCGGTCGTGGGATAAAATCTCCTGGATGCTCTGAACATCACCGCCACGATCAAGAAGCCTCTTCACGAATGGATAGTGAAGGCTGTCCCAACTGGGACAATGAAGATGACACACTTGCAGAAGAGTTATCACAGGATGCGGACACGCCACCCCTGAAAGGGTGCTGCACAGCAACCTAGAGTTGCTGTAGGGTTACCTAAGAAAACAAACGACTTCGAATTTTTCAGTTGCTGTACAGCAACTTGCTGGATGGACAGCCTCGATAAGTCGCTGTCATCGACGCTTGTCAT
Organism: Candidatus Angelobacter sp.; assembly: GCA_035940535.1. Taxonomy (GTDB): domain Bacteria; phylum Acidobacteriota; class Terriglobia; order Terriglobales; family Acidobacteriaceae; genus Angelobacter. The sequence continues at coordinate 6,668 of DASZEU010000254.1, read as the reverse complement.
CGAGAGGTGTTGCCCGTAGGGTATGCCGCAGGCTGCTGAACTCCGGCTTCGCTGGGTTCGCCATCGAAGCCGGAACAAGTGCACGGCCAGAACCGGCAAAGACAGTAAAAATGGGCATGTCCTGCGACTCGTCGCGGGACAAACGCATTTTTAAAGGGCAAAAGCAACACCCCCCAAAAACAATAGCAAAATCAACCGACCGCGAAGACACCGGGCGAAGACCTGGACTTGGCCGCGGGCGCTCGCCAAGAACCGTCCAGGAAGACGCCAGGCGAAGACGCGGTCGGGGCGCTGCCGCGCGACGAACCTGCTGTGCTGGCGCACACCAGGTTCTCAAAAACCTTCAGCCCTAGTGCGCTGGGAAACGCGCACTGAGCAGGGCTGAAAGCACACCAATCCGCCCGGCTTGCGGGGATACGCGAGCACACTGCGGGCGGATTGGAGTGCCCAAAATCCCCCGCCTGCTCGATGGGAAGCGCGAGCAAACCCGGCGGGCATTTTGGCTCCGGCACTGGGGCGCCTGCGCAACCTTTACGCTTACGGCGCAAAGGTTTGCCCTGAGCAAAACGCGGATTGGCTGCGGGCGCTCGCCAATAAATCCGCGTCTTGCAATGCATCAAAAGCAGCATCGGCTCTTCAGCCATCCCAGCCTCTGCCGCGCAATTGACTCGGTCTGCCCTCAGGAAATGTGGACATGTCAACGAAGTTCAAAGCACAAATCCAAACCGTAATCTTCAAACGTCCAGCCCAAGATTCCCTTTGAAAGTTTCTTGGGATAAATCTATCGTTTCGTTTTTCCCCAAGCAGAATCATCCACTAATCGTTGACCAATCCGCTTCGATTTCCGCTGCACGCCCTGATTCATCGCCAGATGTTGCAACTGGTTCTTCACCTGGGCCCTCATACTTACCAGCTTGTGACGATGCAGTAGCAGTTGCCGCAGATCCCACTGCTCCATACTCGGAATCCACAGCCGCGGAAACCGATTCTTCAACAGCAACCGCAGCTATGGCAAAGCACTTCCTACACCCTATTGCAAGATTTAGTGCTAGTGGAATTCACGTTCGGATGCAAAACCTAGCATCTGCGGCTAAGATGGGGCCAGGCGCGGATACGACCAAGATGGCAATCAACCACGCTGCTGTTCGGGAAATTTTGGGCGCCCCTACCCCCAGCACCCCTGCCTCGCCTCAATGGGCGTGGTTGACGAATACGTGGCGTGGACAGGGAGTTAACAGAAGTCCTTAGTCTTCCTCTATGCACCGTAGTTGGACCCTGGCCAAGTTGACTCCTGTGCTGGTAACGAAAGTCCCAAGATCAAGCTAGCTATGGAACGCAGTCGTGAAGTCTTGTTGGGTTAGCGGACGCGGAAGCGAAGTTGCTCGCCGCCACCAATCCTGCGACGAAACACCAATCTTCGCAGCTCAATCTTTCGTGACGAGTTCATTCTCATTTCGCGAAACCGGCACCTCGCCGCTGTTTGAGAAAACCATCAGCTACCTTCTAATTTCTTCAGCCTTTTGTGAGTTGCGGTTTCACCTCCATCAGAACAGAGATTCGAGAAAATTAATCTGGCATATCTACTTGGGCCACTTGGTCTCGTGCAAGAAAATATTAGTACATGGTGCCGAAGAAGGGACTCGAACCCCCACACCCTTGCGAGTACATGGACCTGAACCATGCGCGTCTGCCAATTCCGCCACTTCGGCACTTGGGATGCACCGGCTAAGCAACGCGGTGCAATTGAAAGGAGCGACAATTTTTATTCTACCAAAGATTCCGCGTGTACATGAACAGCGCCTAGATCAAGATAGAGTCTGGGCTTCAGAATCACTTCGGCACGCCTCAGTGCAAGCTCCAGAGTGTGATGAAGAGGACTCTGAACCTCGCGATTCCCACCCCGAAACAGCCTGATATTTCTTAACAAATCTAATGTTTGTTGATGCGTCAATGTGGGCGTGTTTAAGCCTTTTATTATCATGCAATTATAAGAATTATCCAATGACTCAACAAGAATCTTGGCTCAATGCCGGACAGACATCAGCTATATGAGTCTATATTTCTTAGGGGAAATTCAGAAATCTGCTGCAATGTTACGGGAAATGGGTTATAAGTTGTTAATCTTCCCCCGAAATTCGTCCAGGTTTCGAAGCACACATTTCAGGAGTTTTCATGGGCCTACAGCCCGACGGCACTGCTCGTGCCAAGGAGCAGTATGTCATCCCGCTTGCGCTGCCGGAAATCGGAGCGCTGCTGGAGAGTTTTGCTGATCCGGTTTTGCTCATCGATGCGGAGATTTACCGTGTCCTGGGGTGGAACCGGCGTGTTTTAGAGCAGTATGGATTCCGTCCGGATGAGCCGCTCCGCCGTCCCCTGCTTGATCTGTTTGCCCGCGAGAGCCGATTGGAATTGAAGAGTTGGTTGCGGGCGTCCGCTCCCGGAAGCCTGGATGTCCACAGCATCCCGCGAAATGGTAGCAAGCAAAGGTTCAGTCTTACCGCCCACCGCATGAACCACTATCAGGGAGCCGTTTTTCTGCTGTGTCTGGCCGCGACTCCCGATCAGCGTAATTCTGACCACGACACTGCAAAGGTGGGTGGACTTGAGACCGCAGAAGTTGCCGCTGCTCTGCACGAGAGCGAAGCCAAGTTTCAGGCTCTGGCTGAAACCACGCCGGCTGCGGTGTTCATCCATCGGGGGCAAAGAGTAGTTTTCGCCAATCGGGCCGCGGAGAAGATGACCGGTTACAGACGCGGGGAGATGTATAGCGGTGAATTTTGGGTAGAACTGACACCAGCAAGCCGCACCACAAAGAAACCTTTCACAACCTGTGAGGGACACAAAGACAAAACCATTACCACAGAGCCCACCGAGTTACACGGAGGCGAGCCTGAAAGGCTTGAAGATCTTCGAGGGAGTGGAAAAGTCTCAGAGCAGGCAACGCAAAATGACAACCTGCGCAGCGAAGAGCTGCTGACCAGTCGTTATCAAGTGAAGTTTGTCAGCAAGTGTGGCGAGGAGCGCTGGCTGGACGTGATGACTGCGCCCATGTCCTACGAAGGATCGGCCGCTGTTCTGGCGGTCGCCATGGATATTACCTCTCACAAAGAAGTGGAAGAAAACCTGGTGATCCAGAAGGCATATCTGGAGAGGTTGATTGAAAGCGCTCCGGAAGCCATCGTGATTGTCAGCGATCAAAATGTAATTTTGCGGGCCAACAGCGAGTTTGAACGGCTCTTCGGATACGGTCGGGACGAAGTTCTGGGCAAGCTGCTCGACCCGTTGATTGTTCCGCCGCACAAGATGCAGGAAAGCCAGGTGCTTACGGAATTTAGCCTGCGGGGAGAATCTGCGTCCTTAGAGACTGTGCGGCAAACGCGCGACGGCTCTCTGGTGGACGTATCCTTCCTGGTCACGCCCATCAATATAGGCAACGGACAGATCGCCTGCTACTGCATCTATCGCGACATCACCGAACGCAAGCGCGACCAGGAAGCTTTGCAGCACAGTGAAGAGCATTTTCGCTCCCTGGTGGAAAGCTCTTCCGACGGCATCGTCATTCTGAGTCCCGAGGGCGCCATCCGCTATCAGAATCCTTCGGTGGAGCGGCTCATGGGATACAGCGGAGACGACGTCATCGGCACGAACGCCTTCACTCTAATCCATCCAGAGGACCTGCAAGCGGCGCGGACCGCCTTTGAATACACCCTTAAGAATTCTCGCCTCGACCAACCGGTGGAGCTGCGGCTGCACACCAAAGACGGAAACTGGCGCTCCTTCGAAGTGGCCGGAAGCACGTTGAAGGGGACTGGCAACAGTTCCGGCTTGGTTGTAAGTTGCCGAGATCTCTCGGAACGGAGAAAGACAGAACGGGCTTTACTGGAAAGCGAAGCCAAGTTTCGCGCAGTGGCCGAGATGGCCATGACGGTGATCTACATTCTCAACGAGAGTGGAAAGTGGATCTACTTGAATCCTGCTTCCGAAAAGGTCCTCGAATACAGCCGTGAAGAATTGCTGGGACGCAGCCCAGCCATCATCATCCATCCTGACCACCGAGAAGCGGCTGCCACTCGGGCGAAGGCCAGGTTCCGGGGCTGGGAAAATTCTTCACGCTACGAGCTGAAAATCATCACCAAGTCCGGAAAACTTCGCTGGCTGGATTACTGCGCCAATGTCATTAACTTTGGCGGCGAGCGAGCGATCCTGGGGACCGCGCACGATATTACCGAGCTAAAGCGCAACGAACTGTTGCAACGCGCCTTATACCGCATTTCTGAGCAGGCCAGCTCAGCCGAGCATTTGGACACGCTGTACCAGTCCATTCACGAAATCATCGGCGAGCTCATGGAAGCCAGAAATTTTTATATTGCCCTGTGGGACCCGGCTTCCCAGAGAATTACCTTCCCGTATTTCCGGGATGAGAGGAACGTCCCGCCGCCAGAGCCTATGCCTCGGGGGAAAGGCCTTACCGGATATGTCCTGCGCAGCGGACAGCCGTTGCTCGCGACCCATGAGGTTGTGCAAAGGCTTGTAGAAGCAGGCGAGTTGGAACGTTGCAGAGAGGATTCGCGGATATGGCTGGGAGTTCCGTTGCGCTTTGGCGGTTCAGTCATAGGCGTACTGGCATTGCAGAGCTATGATGGCCACATTACTTATGGCGAGCAGGAAAAGTACATTCTCACCTTTGTCTCCCAGCATGTAGCCAGCGCCCTCCGCAGAAAACGCCATGAGGATGCTCTGCGCGAATCGGAGAGCAGGTATCGCAGCTTGGTGCATAGCGCCGTCCACGGCATGTATTACTCCAGCATCGAGGATCGGTTCGAGTATGTAAATCAGGCCTTGGTCAATATGCTTGGCTACGATAGCGAAGAAGAGGTCTTGCGCCTGAAACTTTCAACCGATCTCTATGCTGATCCCGAAGAGAGAAGACATCTGGTTGAGAAATATCGAAACTGCACCGAGGTCCGCTGGGAAGAGGTTGCATGGAAGCGCAAAGATGGAAAGATCATCCAAGTAAGAGCTGCCGGACGCGCCAAGTTAAACGAAAAGGGCGAGACCACCGGCTTTGAGATGATCGCCGAAGACCTGGCTGAGCGCCGGATGCTGGAAGAACAATTGCGCCAATCGCAAAAGATGGAAGCGGTAGGACGCCTGGCTGGCGGTATCGCCCACGACTTCAATAACCTGCTCACCGTCATCAAAGGCTACAGCGATTTGATGCTTAGCGAATTGAAGGTAGGCAAAGACCCTCTGCGTCTTGAAGCCGAGGAGGTAAAGAAGGCCGCCGACCGTGCGGGCGCGCTGGTCCAGCAGTTGCTGGCTTTCAGCCGCCGCCAGGTGCTGGCGCCCAAAGTCATTGACCTGAACGCTCTGGTAGCAAACATGGACACGCTTTTGCGTCCCCTGTTGCGAGAAGATATCGATCTGCGCACTGCCTTGCAGCCTAAGCTGGGAAAGATCAAGGCCGATCCTGGGCAGATGGAGCAAGTAATCATGAATCTTGCAGTCAATGCCAGGGATGCCATGCCCAGGGGCGGAAAGCTGACTATCGAGACCGTCAATGTAGATCTCGATCCTGCGTATGTTCGCGAACATTCCGAAATGAGTCTCGGTCAATACGTGATGCTGGCGGTGAGTGACAGCGGCGTAGGAATGGACGAGAACACGCGGTTGCGCGTGTTCGAACCGTTCTTCACCACCAAGGAAACAGGCAAGGGCACGGGGCTGGGGCTTTCAACGGTATACGGGATCGTGAAGCAAAGTGGCGGATATATATGGGTTTACAGCGAACCCGGGCGCGGAACAACCTTCAAAATCTATTTGCCCCGCGTCGATGCCCAGCCCGAAGCTCTGGGAAGGCAGGAGAGTGCATTCGCCAGCTATCGTGGAATCGAGACGGTATTGCTGCTCGAAGATGAGGATGGAGTGCGAGCCTTGATGCGCCACATGCTGCGCAAACAGGGATATACCGTGCTGGAGGCCAAACATGGCCAGGAAGCCATCTATCTATGCGAGCACCACAAAGGCCCCATCCAATTGCTGGTGACCGATGTGATACTGGAACAAATGAGCGGTCGCGAAGTCGCGGAGCAACTATCGCTTATGCGCCCTGAAATGAAAACTCTCTATATCTCTGGTTATACCGACGACGCCATTGTCCACCATGGCGTCCTCAGCCACGAGATGCCATTCTTGCAGAAACCATTCACTGCCGAGGGACTGATCAAAAAGGTTAGACAAGTTATAGGGATTGATTGAATTGGGTAATTTTGCAATTTGGTAATTGGGTATTTTAAAAAGCACCCGAGAATTGGTAGTGGGTCATTTTGAATCTTGCGACGATTTGAGCCAAGAGCAGAGGCTGAAGCAAAATGTCACTTTTCGTCGGTTGAGCATCAATTTCTCTCTTTAAAATGTCCTGTCTTGGAATCTGTGCTAGAGTCCCGCAGGGACGTGTGACAGTAGCCCCAATACGGTTCACTTAAGGAATTCGAAGTTGTCAGGGACTCAGATGGTCAGCGCCGGAGGCGCTAATCGGGATAGGGGGAGCGGTCACCCGCTCTCCCCTCCCACACCACCGTACATGCGGGTCCGCATACGGCGATTCGACAAAGTTGAACTAACACTAGCCGCTCAGCCGGGGGAGAGCGAGTGCATCGAAATAGGCA
>DASZEU010000253.1:0-4133 GCA_035940535.1 Candidatus Angelobacter sp. | reverse complement strand
GATTCACAGAACACTTTCTTCGGACCTCTGGGAAGGCAATGTGGCGCGGTCGCCTCCAACGTGACTTGAAGAATCTTGGCCTGGCTTTCCAAAGTACGGGGAAACGATATCCCGACCCAGTATCTATAATCTTGTGGAGATCGATCAAGCATGGCTATGCAGCCCGTGCTGGAGACGGTAATGGAAATCGATTTTCATTCAGAGCTACGGAAGAACGTCTCCCCGGGCTTTCCGGGATAGATGTAAACTGACATCCAGCGCTTTGTCCTGATCTGGAATATCGATCATGGCCTCATGATCGAAACCATACTCAGTCTCCATTTTCCGGCGAACTTCGGGTGGTGGTTCGCCCTCGCCCGATTCCACAATGACTCCAAATTCCTCTGGATAAAACAACCCGGTTTTCTGGGCCTCCATAAATTCCGTGAGCTTATCAGCTCGAACGGCGACATAGGCAAAGATCGGCTGGCCTTCTGGATTCTCTCCACGGACAAGCAGAACACAAACGGTCTTTTCAGCAATGATTCTTTGGGATATTGAAAGCCTTCGCACGGCAGCCTTTCCTGATCGAGGCTTGGATATTTCGATGGAGCAACCCTAACGGACTCTTGCTTAAGTTAATCAATAACGACTAAATACTAGCCAAAACTATTGGAAATTGGAAGCAGGCTTGGCAATCAGGTGATCGGAACAGATAGCCCACAAAGATGTAGAACGCGGGTTAATTAGCGTGAAAAACCACGAGATTTGGTGCACACTAGGGACAGCCCCAATTAACAAAAACGCGCCGGTTTATGACTGGCCCAGGAATGAGCACCATGGACCAAAAATCTAAGTGGTTTGGATATCTGGCGAAACTCGCGACCGTTCTCGTGATGTGCGCTGCTGCGCTGGCACAATCTCAGGCGAACGGCGCCAAGCCTGCAACTCAGGGACAGGCGGGGAAGCAAGACAATGCCTCGTCTGGTGATTTTCAGTCGCCGGCGGTCTTGAAGGCAACCACGCGGCTGGTGATTGTGGACGTGGTCGCAACCGACGGCAAAGGCGTGCCCATCCCAGGCCTTACGGCCAAAGACTTCATCGTTACCGAAAACGGCAGCCCGCAGGAGGTCCGCGTCTTTTCATTCGAAAGCCCAGAAACCGGGCCAGACGCAGCTATGGCTCTGACTGGCCAGCCGGTTAAGTTTCCGGATAACGTTGTTTCTAATATTCCTGATCGCAAGCCGCGTGGCGCTTTGAATGTCCTCTTGTTGGATTCACTGAATACCACGTCGAACAACCAGGCATCTGCCCGGCGCCAGATGGTCAAAGTGCTGGACAAACTTCCGGCCGATCGTCCCATCGCTATTTATATGCTGGGGCAGAAATTGCAACTGCTTCAGGACTTCACCACCGATCCCGTTCTTCTAAGGAATACAGTTGCCGAACTCAAGAGCACAAACTCTGCATTCCTTGAAAATCCAACCGGAGGGCCTCCCCCACAGTACATGGGTTCGATTGCCGCGCAAACACCTTTCAGCGGTGTTGAACGGCTGCTGCGATTTGTGGGCGAAGCGAACGATGCGCAGACGGAACAGCGCACCCATGCCACGCTGGAAGCATTGAATACACTTGCCCGGACCTTGGCTGGATATCCAGGCCGCAAGAACCTGATCTGGATCTCAGAAGAATTCCCGATCATCATCGATCCGGCTTCGACCAATTTTGGTGACGACGTCTCACGGACTTCGGAAGCCCTGGCCAGTTCGCAGGTGGCGGTCTATACGATTGACGCGCGGGGCGTGGCCGGCAACACCTTTTTCAAAGCAGAAACCTACCAGGACCAAGTCGGCAGGCAACAGTTCGGCCGGGGATTACAACAGAACATGAGCACGGAGAGCGCGGAGCGTGTGGATGCACACAGCACCATGAACAATGTTGCTGAAATTACCGGGGGCCGCGCGTTCTACAACGTGAACGAATTCGACAAAGCGGTGCGCCAGAGCCTTGATGATGGCTCGACGTATTACACTCTGGGTTACTATCCGGCCAACAAGCAGTGGGACGGAAAGTTCCGGAAAATCAAGGTCAAGCTCGACCGCCCCGACGCTCGCTTGCGCTATCGTCTCGGCTACTTCGCTCTCGATCCAACCACCTACTCGAACAAGGACGCCGCGCAACGAGCCCAGGAGTTTGGCCAGGCCCTGAACCTTGATAATCCCGTTTCCACGGCATTGCTCTTCCGGGCGGCGATATTTCCGCCTTCCGAAAAAACTCATAACAAGGTTGCACTGAATTACCTGGTCGATGCCCATCAGATCATCTTCGAAAAACAAGATGATGGATTGCAGCACGCCAACCTGGATTATGCGGTGGAGATTTATTCGTCCAAGGGCGATCCAATCAAGACCGAGGTGACCTCCATCGCCGCCGCGTTGAAACCGGATGCCTTTGCCCATGTGATGCAAACCGGATTCCCCTACCAAAAGACGCTTGATCTCCAGCCCGGTGATTACACTTTGCGACTTGGAGTGCGGGACAACCGCACAGGCCTGATCGGGACAGTGACAGGTAAACTCAACGTCCCCGTACAAGAAGCAAATCAGAAGCCGGTGCGGCAAAACTGATGTGGATGGTCTAGAGCTTGGCCCAAATTCACCACTCTTTGGCCCAAATCCACCAGTCCGGCACCTATTGGAATCGGTATAAGCGCAAAAACCAAAGGAATTGCGCTCATTAATGCCAATCCCAAATGGCAACAAACATGCCACTTATAAGATTGGCGACGAATGCGTGTCGTGGGCCAACAACCCAGGTCGTTTGCAGGAGAGAGCATGAAAGTAAGAATGAGCCGTGCGCATCTGGCAAACTTTTTTTTGGTAGTAGTGATTTTTTGTGCCCATGCGGGGGCGCAGTCCGACCCTGGCTCTTCCCCTTTTGTACCGGCGACTCCGGCAAATGCTAAAGCAACAGTTCAAGAAAAATCCAGGACGGTTTACGAGTCCTCGACTGTGTTGAAAGCCATTACCCGGCTGGTAGTCGTGGACGTAGTAGCTACCAACAAAAATGGCGAACCGGTGGCCAATCTTAAACCTGCCGATTTCACGATATTGGAAGATGGCGTACCTCAGCAGATTCGCGGTTTCAGCTTCCAGAGCGGCAGCTCTCCTTCTGTAGCTGCTGCTAAACCAGTGCCACACCGACAACTGCCTCCCAACATTGTTACAAACGTTCCTGAATACACATCCGATGGATCTCTCAATGTAATTTTGCTCGATTCCCTCAATACCCCTACCATCGATCAGGTGGTAGCCCGAGATCATGCGCTCCAGGCATTGGAGCAGTTCCCTCCAGGACGGGTCGTGGCAGTCTATGCTCTGCAAACCAAGCTACAGGTGCTTCACGATTTCACCAACGACCCGGCAGAATTGAAAAAAGCCATAGCGAGCTTCCAGGCCGATAATTCCATTCTGATTGAAAACCCTACGAACGGGCCGAAATACGAATATGTTCGTCCCGAGTTGGAAGAAATTGCGAATGATGCCGGAAAGAACTGGACGGAGCAACGCCTGTACTCCACGCTCGACGCCATGAATTCGCTGGCCCGAGCCCTGGCCGGCTATGCAGGACGCAAGAACCTGATATGGATCTCAGGAGGATTTCCCCAAATGGGGAATATCGTCGATAGAAATTATACGGCTGCCATTACCAGAACGGCGGACTTGCTGAGCAATGCGCAGGTTGCCGTCTATCCGGTGGATGCCCGAGGAACGGCAAGCAGTACAGCTTTCCAGGCACAAACTAAGGGAGGGATTACGGGGCCGGCTCTGATGGCCTTACTCGGCAAGGAGTCAGCTGCTCTGCTGGAGGCGCATAGTGCCATGAACCAGCTAGCCGACATGACCGGCGGCAAAGCATTCTACAACCGCAATGATCTTGGCCAGGGGATTGTCAGGAGCATGGATGACGGTTCTACCTATTACATCCTTGGATACTATCCCCTCAACAAAAAATGGAATGGCAAGTTTCGGACGATTACCGTCAAGGCCAGCCGTCCGGACATCACGTTGCGTTATCGGACTGGCTATCTGGCCACGGATGCCACGACCTATCAGAAACAGGCAGCATCGCAGCGCGCCCAGGATTTCGGCCAG
>DASZEU010000252.1:0-2714 GCA_035940535.1 Candidatus Angelobacter sp. | reverse complement strand
AGCATGTCGAGCGGGTTGTGCTGGTGGCGGATCACCAAATTCGCGAAGCGCAAAAGACCCTATGGCACAAGCTGCGAATGGTTGCCGAGCCTGGCGGTGCTGCGGCCCTGGCAGCGCTGCTTTCCAGCAGATTTAAGCCTGCGGTTGGCGAGCGTGTGGCAGTCGTGCTCTGCGGAGGAAATGCCGAGTTATCAAGCCTTGGGTTCGCCGGGTAGGCGTGCTTTTCGGATGGCATTTACGTCAATGCCTGTCCGGCGGGACACTACATCCTCGATGATCTGCCGGGTGACGACGTTCGTCGGGCCATCAATCTTATATTTTTCGTGCAACAGCTTCAGGGCATCTTGCTCCTTGCGAAGTTCGACGGTGTAGAAGCGTGCCTTTTCCAATTCATGATTGGAGATGGCGTTCTCCATGCGGTTGTTGATGAATTTGAGCCGTTTGTGGCACTCCTTGATTTCCTCAGGCGGTGGAGTCTGCTTCAACTTCACCCAAGCCCCAGCTTCATCCATCACATCAAGAGCCTTGTCCGGCAGATGACGGTTGACGATATACCTGTTCGAGAGAAACACCGCATATTGAAGGGCTTCATCGGTATAGGTTATGTCATGGAATGTCTCATAGCGCTTTTTCCCGCCCAAGAGAACCTGCAGAGCCTCGGCCTCGCTGAGTTCCCGAACCTCCACTGGTTCAAAGCATCGCTCCACCCACGGCTCGATTGCGAGGAGCCGTTGATATTCGTTTGGGGTTGCTGTCCCAATGCAGTGGATCGTTCCGCGTGAAAGGGCCGGTTTCACAATGTGCCCAATTCCAAGAGATGCATCAAAAACTCCTGAACCGGTTAACTGCTGCAATCCATCGATGAAGAAGAGCACTTGAGGACTGCCCTGCAAAAGGTCGTTCATAAGTTCGCGATATTGGCCACGGTCTCGAACCTCCAAGACCACCATGGCGAGAGCCAGCGACGTGGGATCCGGCGCCACCAGGGACGAGTAAGGCAAAGCTGAAGGCATATTGTTGTTGGCTATACGCTGCGCCAGCCCTTCCACAATGGCTTTTTTGCCTACTCCTGGCTCACCCAGCAGAACCGGGTTATTCCTTTTGAAGCGGCCCAGGATGCGAAGCACTTGTTCCAGTTCCGGCTCTCGTCCTACCAAGGTAGGTAGTTTATTGTTCGAAGCCTGTATCACGAGATCAAGGCCAAGCTCCAAAGAAGGGCCACCTTCTTGTTTCTGACCCGAGCCTGTTTGCACTGGTCCACCCTCTGCCTTAGCCAGTTCTTCACGTACCTCCGAGATGCGGACTCCTCTCTCATTGAGAAGCTGCGCCGCAAACGATTTCTCCTCGCGCAGCAGTCCCAGGAATAAGTGCTCACAGCCAATGCGCCGATGAGAAAGTCCGTCTGCCTCCTCGGCTGCGTAAGCCAGAACACTCTTGCATTCCGGGGTGAGCGGCAGATCAATGGAAGTGGAAATGGGCGGTTTTTTCTCCATCCCCGCGTGATCTTCAATCTGTTTGCGAATCGATTCATAAGCGGCCGCAGTCCCCAGGAAACGGCGGTTCAGGGCCCGGTCTTCGCGCAGCAATCCCAGCAGTAGATGCTCGGTTTCTATGCAGGGGCTTCCAAGTTGGCTGGCTTCGAAACGTCCGAAGAAGATGGTGCGGCGGGCCTTCTCGGTGTATCTCTCAAACATGACTCTTCAATCACCTCGAGCGGTTTGCAGCGATGGGAGTGTCAACTCTCTAGATTCTACCGTTTGGAGGTAGTACGCTGGTCAAATTATTATCTCTGTCACAGGTTTTTCGGAAAAAACTTATTCCATGACTTTAAGAATCAACCGCATTCATTCGGGTGTCTCAACCACACGTTACATGGCAATCATGGCAGCAACCTGCCTCTTTCTGCTGGCCCCGTTCGGGGTGGCTGCGGTGCAATCAAGCCCCGAGCAGGAAAATACGCTGGGAGGAGGGTACCTCAAGAATGTGCTTTTAGACCAAAAGGCCATTTGGACCAGCCCGGCAAAGATTCGTCAAGACCATCTTCCCTGGCTCATTCCTTTTGTTTCGGTCAGCGGAGGTCTGTTTGCTACGGATTCCAATGTTGCCAAGCAGGTTTCGCGGAGTCCTTCGCTGATTTCCAACAGCCGCAATCTGGCCAACGTGGGGGTCGCATCGATGGTTGCCGGAGGAGCGGGATTCTATCTGTATGGCCGTGTCACCCACGATGAACATTCGCGCGAAACCGGCGTGCTGTCTTCTGAAGCGGCCATCGACAGCGTGGTCGTAGCCGAGGTGCTGAAGACGGTTACCGGCCGCGAAAGACCTTCCGACAATGTTCGAGGCAGGTTTTTTCAGGGAGGAACTTCGTTTCCTTCCGAGCACTCTATCGTCGCATGGTCGATCGCCAGCGTGGTTGCCCACGAGTATCCTGACCCGTTGGTCAAGACCGCAGCCTACGGTATCGCCTCAGCGGTTTCTATTTCGCGTATCACCAGCCGGGACCACTTTCCTTCGGACATCGTCATAGGCAGTGTCGCCGGGTACCTGATCGGCCGCCAGGTGTATGCGGCCCACCATAGCTCCCAATTGCCGGGCGCGAATATTGGAACATTCGTCCGTGACAAAGAGCAGTTTGTGGTGCGGGCCTCAGGAGCAACTTATGTGCCCCTGGATAGCTGGGTCTACCCGGCGCTTGACCGGCTCTCTGCCCTGGG
>DASZEU010000251.1:0-7136 GCA_035940535.1 Candidatus Angelobacter sp. | reverse complement strand
AACGCAACTCGTGGACATCATCTCACGCCCTGGCGAAGCCCCTATCTCCGCTGGCGTATGGAAACCTATAGCGGCCTGAAGATGGACAAGATCGGCTTCCTTGAATTTTGGGGATTTTTATTCCGCGAGCGAAAACAATTGTTGCGCTTCCTGAAATGGACGGCACAGATGGAGAACTACGCGCGCCCGAAGCCGAAGAACCCCTAGCCCTCAGCAGTCAGCATTCAGCCTATGAAACATCTTGCAAAACAACGTATGCGCACGTCCTTATTCCAACCACTCGAAATGGATCTATCAGAAAAAGAAAATGTTACGGAGGCTGAGTGCTGAATGCTGAGTGCTTCTTCAGATATCGTACTTCTTCAGCAGATGGCGGAATGACCGGTATGAGACTTTCAGTAGCTCGGCGGCCCGGGTCTGTACGCCACCGGCTTGCGTTAAAGCCGATCGAATCAGCGAGCGCTCAATGCCGGCTACGTAGGTTTCGAAATCCATTCCTTCGGCCGGCACGCTGGTTCCAAAGCCGTTCTCCACTCCGGCTGCGGCGGCGCGGGCGCGAGGAGGAGCGGGCTCCAGGTCAATGGTGAGGTCGTGAGTTGTCTCCATGGCCACAGCCCGCTCAATCGCGTTTTCCAATTGGCGCACATTGCCGGGCCAGCTATAGGAGCGTAATGCTGCAAGTGAATCAGGATGAATCCTGGCAATCTCCTTGTGAGCGGCCGCTGCATATTTCTTGAGGAAATGATGGGCCAACTGCGAGATGTCGTCGCGTCTTTCCGCCAGAGAAGGAACAGAAATAGGAATCACGCTGACTCGATAATATAAGTCTTCGCGGAACTCGTGATTGGCGACCATCTGTTTCAGGTCGCGGTTGGTGGCGGCGATCACGCGGACATCGATGGGGCTTTCCTGGGCGCCGCCCACTGGACGGATACACCTTTCCTGGAGCACCCGCAGCAGCTTCACCTGCATAGCCACGCTCATCTCCCCAATCTCATCGAGGAACACAGTGCCTCCGCCGGCAATTTCGAAGAGGCCACGTTTGTTGTGGCTCGCCCCGGTGAAGGCCCCCTTCACATATCCAAACAACTCGCTCTCCAGCAGCGTTTCAGGAAAGGCCCCGCAATTGATGGAGACGAAAGGTTCCGAAGCTCTTGGCGAACAGGCATGGACGGCCCGCGCCACCAGTTCTTTCCCAGTGCCGCTTTCGCCATAAATCAGCACGGTGCTGGTGGTGCTGGCAATGGTTCGAATCGTGTCTTTCAGCTTGGTGATGGCCGGGCTGTTGCCGACAATGTTTTCCAGCGAATTGCGGGTGGCGGCATCGCGCTTGTAAGCCAGGTTCTGGCGGCGAAGGAGTAGCGATTCCACTGCCCGTCCCACAGAAATCTTCAGCTCTTCCAGCAGCCCCGGACCTTTATGGATGTAATCGAAGGCGCCACCTTTTACGGCCTGAACAGCGGCCTCATAATCTTCCACGGCGGTAATAAGAATGACGGAAGTCTCAGGGCAGACCTGCCGCGCAAAACGCAGGACCTCGATGCCATCGGTCTGCGGCATTTTGATGTCGGTAATCAGCACCTCGTAATTGGCGGAATTTAGCTTCTTCTTGGCGGCTTCTCCGGCGTTGACTGTTTCTACACGATGGCCTTCGCGGCGCAGAGAAATATCGAGCATCTCGCAGATGGAGCGCTGGTCGTCGCATACCAAAATGCTAGCCATGCGAGGCCCCCGCAACGGTGGTTACCGAAGGCTCGATCTCTTCCGCCCTGGCGGCACGCGAAATCTCAAGAACGAACTCTGCGCCGTTGCCGGGTTCGGAGTGGACTGAAATCTTGGCCCCATGCGCCTGGATGATTTGATAGACGATTGCCAGGCCCAACCCGGTTCCCCCTTCAAAATGGGATTGGAAGGGCTCGAAGATCTTTTCCATCTGCTGCGCCGGAATTCCAGCCCCGGTATCGCGAATTCCGATGCTCCATTTGTCCGAATCGGCGCGCACCGAAGCCGTAATCGTGCCTTCCCCGGACATCGCCCGAACGGCGTTTTCCAGAAGATTCCAAAACACCTGCTTGATTTTGTCGCTGTCAACCGTGGCAAAGGCGTGGGGCACGGCGAACTGTTTGACAATTTTCAGGCCCGCGCACTGCGAGCGGTTCTGCAACAGGATCAGCGTATCTTCCAGCAGAGGAATCAAATCGACACGGGAGAACTTGTAGCTTTTCTCCCGGGAGTAGACGAGAAAATCAGAGATGATGTGGTTCAACCTTTCGGATTCGCGGGTAATGATATTCACTAAGGTTTTCTGGTCGTCGTTAAAGGGTGAGACGCGCGAAAGTACGTTAATGGAGCCGGAAATGGAGGCCAAGGGGTTGCGGATCTCATGGGCAATGCCGGCCGCCAGGCGGCCCACCGCAGCCAAGCGGTCCCTCATGCGGACTTCGCGTTCCAGCCGGCGAATTTCAGTGTGGTCTTCAAACGTGTAAACATAGCCGATGATTCCGCGGCTGGGCACGCTGAGCGGCGTTGCCGTCATGCCGAATGTTTTTTCCTCGCCGGTCGGAGTAAGCCCTCGCACCTCGCCCTGGGCGGAAGCCGAATCAACCTTCGGCAAGCGGTCCATAAAAAGCTCGGAAATATATCTTCCGTAGATGGCCGCAGCGGTGCGTTGCAGCAACTTTTGTCCGGGCGCATTCAGCAGCGTCACCCGGCCTTGCAGATCGGTAGTGATAAGGCCGCTGCGAATGGAGTGAATTACGTTCTCATGCAATGCCTGTAGGCTCATTAGCTCTCCGCTCTTGTCTTCCAGCTCAAGCCCGGTCTGCCGGAGCTTGGTGGTGAGCGCGCTGGCCAAATGAGCAATTGCCAGGTAGGCGGAGAAGTTAATCAGAATTACTGCCTGGAGCGATTTCAGGTCGCCATGGCGCGAGATTTGAAACGACGGAATTCTTTCAAAATAAGAGAGTTCCAGCACAGAACCAAAAAGGATGAAAGAGATGGCGGCCGTCAGGTAAGCCCAATAACGAGGCAACAAAATGGCCGCAACAATGATCACTAGCGGATACAGGAAGTTAAAAAAAGTATCAATGCCGCCCGTCACGTACACTACAGCGGTCGTGAATGCCAGATCGACAAAGATTTGGGTAATGGCCTGGGCCTTGTATTCGCGCCACAAAGACTGAAGGAAGGTAAGAAAGACCGATACCGAGAACCACACCATCACGATGGTCACAAAAGCCGTGGTGGGAACACGGTTGGGGGTAAAGTCGATAATGAGCAGTTCAACGGCCAGCAGAAAAGAAATGATGACGACACGGACTTTCACAAGCCATGCCAGCCATGATCTCTCGTTGAACTTAGTTTCTTCCATACATCGAGTGGTGGTGTTCCACTAGTTTACTGTTTGTCCCTGCCGCCGGGACTCCCCAGTTCTCGTACCTCTCCCCCAGCACTGACCCTTCGCTTCGCTCAAGGGCAGGCAGTGCTGGGTTCAATAATTGCACCCCGCCGGGACTTCAGTAAGCTGAATCCGCATGCATCCACGTAATCCGCGGTAGGGTTTTGCTTGCTGCTACCCAGACATCTTGGCGATCATCGAGAACAATGGCAGATACAGCGAAATGACGATGCCGCCCACCACAATACCCAGGAAGCCGATCATGATTGGTTCCATCAAGGTGAGCATGTTTCTGGTTGCGGAATCCACTTCATCTTCATAGAAGTCGGCAATTTTCTGCAGCATGGCGTCCATGGCGCCGGTCGCTTCGCCCACTCCGATCATCTGCGTCACCATGTTGGGAAAGACGCCGCTTTCCTTCAGAGGATCGACAATGGTCCGGCCTTCTTCTACGGCTTTGCGCACCTTCATGAGCGCGTCTTCCAAGACGGCATTGCCTGAGGTACGAGCAGTAATTGCCAGGCCCTCAAGAATCGGAACGCCGGAGGTGATCAGAGTTCCCAGCGTGCGGGTGAATCGGGCCACGGCAATCTTGCGCAGCACGTCGCCCATGATGGGCACGCTCAACAAGAACTTATCGAATATGTAGCGCCATTTAGGATCTTTGCGGAGTTGAACGATGCCGAAGATGATCAGGCCCGAGCCAAGGATCAGTATCCACCAGAATCGTCCCACTATATTGCTGAGGTTGACCACGATCCTGGTAGGCAGGGGCAAATCCACGCCCATGCCGCTGAACATATTGGCAAAAACCGGCACTACATACTTGAGCAGCAGGCCCACCACCAGGGTAGCGATGGAAATTACAGAAACCGGATAGATGAGGGCCGACTTCACCGCGGACCTCAGCTTTACGGCTTTTTCCACATAAGTCGCCAGGCGCTGCAAAATGACGTCAAGAATACCGCCAGCTTCACCCGCTTCAACCATGTTGGTGGTGAGGTCATCGAAGACCTTGGGATAGAGACGCATGGCGTTGGAAAGCGTGGAGCCGCCCTCTACGCTATTGCGGACACCATTGAGGCATTTTTGAAAGGCAACGTTTTCCTGGTTGCCGGCGAGGATCTCCAGGCATTGCACCAAGGGCAATCCGGCGTCGATCATCACCGAAAACTGACGGAAGAAAATGGCTATATCTCTAGTGGCCACTTTCCCGGAGCCAAATGTCGGCAAGTTGAATTCCTTGCCTTTTTCCTTGATGGCCCTGGCCGTAATGCGCTCCCGGCGCAGAAGGTTCTGCAAGTGGGCCTTGTTATCGGCTTCTCTTTGGCCAGAAATCGATTTGCCTTGCGCATCGGTTCCTTTATATGTAAATACCGGCATATCCAAAACTCCTCTCGTCCTAACTGCCTAACACGGTGATGGGAACTCTCATTGTCATGGTCATGGCTTGGGGGTCACTGCTTTCGCGCTGGCGCTCCAGCCGCCTTGCTAGCCATTACGCCGCGATTGATAATGTCCTGCAACTCGTCAGGAAACGACGAACGCGCCAGCGCCGTTTCCAGGGTGATCTGTTTTTGGTAATAAAGCGTGGCCAGCGACTGGTTGAAGGTCTGCATCCCGAACCTGTCTTGGCCAGACTGCATGGCTGAGTAAACCTGATGGATTTTGTCTTCGCGGATAAGATTGCGGACCGCGGAATTCGGGACCAGAATTTCCATGGCCATGCAGCGTCCGCTCCCGCCCACTTTGGGCAACAGCGATTGGCACAGAATGCCCTCCAACACCAGGGAGAGCTGGGCCCGAATCTGAGATTGCTGATGCGAAGGAAAAACGTCGATCACACGATTGATAGTGGAGGCTGCCGAGTTGGTGTGCAAGGTGCCAAAGGTAAGGTGTCCGGTTTCGGCAATTCGTAACGCCGACTCGATGGTCTCCAGATCGCGCATTTCACCAATGAGCACCACGTCGGGATCTTCACGCAACGCGGCGCGCAAGGCATCGGAGAACGACTTGGTGTCGGAATGGACTTCGCGCTGGTTCACCAGGCAGCTCTTGTTCTGGTGGACGAACTCAATTGGGTCTTCGATGGTGATGATGTGGTCGTGCCGCTCAGAGTTGATCTTGTCGAGCATGGCGGCCAGGGTAGTGGACTTGCCCGACCCTGTAGGCCCGGTTACCAGGATCAGGCCGCGCGGCTTTTCGCACAGCTTGGAAACAATCGCGGGCAGGTTCAACTGGTTAAAGGATTTGATCTCAAACGGAATCACGCGGTAGACGGCCCCGACCGCGCCCCGCTGGTTGAAACAGTTGCCGCGAAAACGCGCCAGCCCCTTTAATCCAAAAGAAAAATCCAGTTCCAGGTTTTCCTCGAAGCGGTGCTTCTGCGCATCGGTGAGCACGCTGTAAGCCAGTTGCTTGGTTTCAGCGGGCGTCAGCGGAGGCATATCCAGAGGTTGAAGGTGCCCGTGGACGCGGACCTGTGGTGGTGAGTTGGTAGTGATGT
This sequence comes from Candidatus Angelobacter sp., assembly GCA_035940535.1. Taxonomy (GTDB): domain Bacteria; phylum Acidobacteriota; class Terriglobia; order Terriglobales; family Acidobacteriaceae; genus Angelobacter. Next base: position 1,233 of record DASZEU010000251.1, on the reverse strand, counting down.
GGAGATCGCTGCCGTTCATCTCCAGCATCTTCTTCAGCAGATCACTCAATGTTACGTTCATGATTTCGCGGCATTCCCTTCAGTTAACCAGATTTGGTAATTGGGTAATTTGGTAATTTAGGTAAATTAACAAGAAACCAAGGGCTCGTACTTTCGCCCTTTGGTATCGCAAGCTTTCGCTTTTGATTTTTCAATGATCCAATTACCAAATTACTCAATTACCAAATTCCCTAGTGGATGGTCTCTCTGGCAATCTCTTCCAGCGTAGTCACTCCATCCATTACTTTTCTTAGGCCACTGCGGCGCAACGTAATCATGCCGCGCTCCATGGCTTTCTTCTTCAATTCAGCCGACGAGGCTCCGATCAGAATCAGTTCGCGGATCTCATCATCCACTTCCATCACTTCATAGAGACCGGCGCGCCCCTTGTATCCGCTGCCGTTGCAACTGCTGCAACCCTTGCCTTTGTAAATCTTCACGGTCTTCGATTCTTCGGCGCCGAAGCCCGCCTCCATGAGCGCCTGCGGTGACATCGGCACCTGCTCTCTGCATTCCTGGCAGATGCGCCGCACCAGCCGCTGCGCGCAGATCAGGTGGACGGCCGTGGCCACCAGAAAAGGCTCGATGCCCATGTTCATCAATCGGCTGATCGTCTCGGGAGCGCCATTGGTGTGGAGCGTGGAAAGCACCAGGTGTCCGGTGAGCGAAGCCTTGATGGCGATTTCCGCCGTCTCAAAGTCGCGTATCTCGCCCACCAGGATGATGTTGGGGTCCTGCCGCAGGAAAGCACGCAGAGCGGCGGCAAAGTTCAGTCCAATAGACTCTTTCATCTGTACCTGGTTCACGCCGTGCAACTGAAACTCCACCGGATCTTCCGCGGTCAAAATGTTGGTGTCAGGCTTATTGAGCAGCGAGATGGAAGAATACAAAGTATTGGTCTTGCCCGAACCGGTGGGGCCGGTCACCAGGACCATGCCGTAAGGCTTGAGCACTGCACGCTGAAATTTTTCCAGCGACTCCGGCTCGAAGCCCAGCTTGGTCATGTCGAGGCGCAGATTTTCTTTGTCGAGCAGCCGCAGAACAACCTTTTCACCCCACAGCGTTGGCAGGCAGTTGACGCGAAAATCAAGCTGCTTTTTCTTGCCGCCAATCTGCATCTTCAGCATGATGCGCCCGTCTTGCGGCAGGCGCTTCTCGCTGATGTCCATCTTCGACATGATCTTGATGCGCGAC
>DASZEU010000250.1:0-12105 GCA_035940535.1 Candidatus Angelobacter sp. | reverse complement strand
GGCGCCGGAGGGAGAGGCGTACACCCAACGCACCTACGAACCGCCGCAGGGGGAGATGGAGGAAGTCCTGGCAAATCTTTGGCAGGAGTTGCTGGGGGTGCGCGTGGGGCGGCATGATCACTTTTTCGAGTTAGGCGGGCATTCGTTAATGGCTGTGCGTCTGCTGGCGCGAATATGGAAAGTGTTCGGGGTGGAACTGGAGATGACTGTTCTATTTGCGCGGCCCACGTTGGAGCAGTTGGCGGAGGCGGTGAAGCAGGCACGTAGTGCGGGAGAACAGGTACTCCCGCCAATGACGCCGATTTCGCGCCAGGAGCCGATGCCGTTGTCCTTCGCCCAGCAGCGGTTGTGGTTTCTTGAGCAGTTGGAGCCTGGACAGGCGATCTACAACGTGCCGATTGGATTGCGCTTGAAGGGGAAGCTGAACGAGGATGCGCTGGAAAAGAGCCTCGGGGAGGTGGTGAGACGGCATGAGGTGTTGCGGACACGGTTTGTGGAGGAGAACGGGGAAGCGGTGCAGCGGGTGGAGGATTGGAGAGGAATGGAGGTGAATCGAGTGGATGTGATGGGGAAGGGCGCAGGCGAGCGGGAAGAGGAGGTGAGGAGGCTAGCGGAGGAGGAGGGGGTACGAGGATTCGATCTGGAGCGAGGGCCGCTGGTGCGAGCAGTGTTGGTGCGGGTAGGGGAAGAGGAGCATGTGCTGTTGTTGACGTTGCACCACATCGTGAGTGACGGGTGGTCGGTGGGGATCTTGGTGCGAGAGATAACGGAGTTGTATGGGGGATATGTGGAGGGGAGAGAGCCGCGGTTAGGAGAGATGAAGATACAGTATGGGGACTATGCGGTGTGGCAGAGGGAGTGGTTGAGAGGGGAAGTATTGGAGAAGGGGTTGAGGTACTGGCGGGAGCAGTTGGCGGGGATGGAGGTGCTGGCGTTGCCGGCGGACCGGGTGAGGCCTGGGGTGGCGAGTCATCGCGGGGAGCGAGTGAGGTTTGAGTTAGGGAAGGAGTTGACGGAGGAGTTGAAGGAAATCTGTCAGCGGGAAGGGGTGACGATGTTCATGACCTTGCTGGCGGGATTTCAGGTTTTGCTGGGGCGATGGACGGGGCAGGAGGACATTGTAGTGGGGACGGACGTGGCGAACCGGAACCGGTTAGAGACCGAAGGGTTGATAGGATTCTTTGTGAATCAGTTAGTGTTGCGGACGGACCTGAGAGGAGGGCCGAGTTTTCGGGAAGTGTTGAGGCGAGTGCGGGAGATGACGTTGGGAGCGTATGCGCACCAGGACTTGCCGTTTGAAAAGCTAGTGCAGGATATCAGCGCCAAGCGCGACATGAATCGCAACCCGTTTTTCGAAATTAAGTTCGTATTGCAAGATGAACTGGAAGTGATCATGCCACCCGGGCTCACAATCACCCCGCTCAGTGATTCTGGGGCCTCGTGTTTAGCCAAGCTGGATATGACCCTGTTCATGGAAGAACGGCAGGGATCTTTGAGTGGGGTTATCGAATATAGGGCTTCTAAGTTCACTCGCAGCCGAATACTGGATTTTGTTGAACAATATCAAAGACTGCTGCGCCAAGTCTCAGACGCTATGGACATGGAAATACATTTGGTCGCGGCTGTTTCACTTGCCGAGTCGTCCACTTTGTCAGCCTTTCAGCAGGCGCTCAAATAGTCTTAATCTGCTTTTACACGCTCTTACGCGAGGTGTCATTTCCGGGCGTCTGGAACGCGGCAAAAAGCTACGGTCAGAACCTTGCAAAGCTCATCCATGCTCGAATCAAATTTTTTAACATATTGACCTGGCAGACTGTAGAAACCAACCATGTGTGGAATCACCGGGTATTTTGATATTCGTGGGCAGCAGCGCACAGATTCAACCACGCTCATGGCGATGACCGAACGCCTGCGCCACCGTGGTCCGGATGCGGCTGGGCATATCCATCTAGACAATATGGGGTTTGGTTTCCGCCGCCTCGCGATCGTAGACCTGGCGGCAGATACCCAGCCTGTAAGCAGCGAAGATGACCGGATCATTGCTATCTGCAACGGCGAATTCTATAACTATACCGAACTGCGAGATGATCTGCTGTCCAAAGGTCATCATCTTAAATCCAAGTGTGATACCGATCTACTCCCGCATTTATACGAAGAATATGGAATGGATTTGCTTGCGAAGATAGATGGCCAGTTTGCTATGGCCATTTACGATAGTCGTAGTGCGACCCTGCACCTCGCGCGAGATCAATTCGGCATCAATCCACTCTTTTATTACTTTAAAGATGGCTTGTTTATTTTTGGCTCTGAAATCAAGGCGCTTCTCGCGCATCCTTGTGTCGAAAGGGCCGTAAACTTACGGGGCCTTGACCAGATATTTTCCTTTCCGGGCTTAGTCAGTCCTGAAACAATGTTTGCGGGGATCAATAGTCTGGGCAGCGGGCATCGCTTGGTAGTTTCAAGTGATGGGGTGCGGGAATTTGAGTTTTGGGACCTCATTTACCCAATGCTCTCCGATGCCGCGCCCGAACGTGTGGAGAGTTATTACGTAGAACGTCTTCATGAACTGCTCCTTAAATCAGTACAGTTGCGTAGACGGTGCGATGTGCCTTTTGGGCTTTACTTGAGTGGTGGCCTTGATTCATCTCTAGTTGGAGCCATGGTGCGTTTCCTCGGGCCTGCTGGCCCCAAATCGTTCTCCATTTCTTTTGCCGAACGGGAGATGTCGGAACGCGCGTATCAAGAGCAGATGTCAGCATGCATCTCTGGCCATCACGAGGATATTCGCTTCACAGCGGCGCAGGTATTTGAACGGGTTGAAGCGGCAGTGGCCCACAGCGAATGTCCGATGAAAGATACCTACAACACTGCCTGTCATGCGCTTTCAGAAATTGCTTATCAAACTGGAGTTTCCGTGGCCTTGACCGGCCAGGGGGCCGATGAGCTATTTGCGGGCTACATAGGATATAAGTTCGATGGGTTGCAGGTAAGAAGGGCCGCAACGGACGATCAAACCGAGGCCGATATGCGCCAGCAACTATGGGCGGACTCTTCGATATCCTATGAAGGAAACTATGCTGTTACTCAGAAAACGAAGCTCCGGCTCTATTCGGAATTGCTGAGGAATCAATTCGGCGAATTTGATTCTTATCGCGCCTTGAACATCAAAACTGACAGGCTGCGGGGCCGGCACCCGGTGCATCAACGGTCTTACTTGGATCTTAAACTCAGATTGGCCGACCACCTGCTGGGCGATCATGGAGATCGCATGGCCATGGCCCATTCTGTTGAATTGAGGCACCCATTTCTTTGCACCCAGATCGCAGACTTTTGCGCCGAGATGCCGCCTACTCTAAAAATCAGAGATTTTGAGGAAAAATATGTGCTCAAGCAAGTTGCGAAGCGCTATCTTCCTCCCCGAATTATTGATCGGGAAAAATTCGGCTGGTTTGCTCCCAGTTCTGCCGCTTTGCTGTCCCTTAATTCAGAGCGGATCGCTGATCTTCTTTCGCCTGAGAGAATTCGGCGTGATGGTTACTTTGATCCTCAAGCGGTTGCCAGTTTAAAGCAAAAATACGGTAGTCCTGGATTCAGATTGAATCAGCCCTTTGAAACGGATTTGTTGTTCATAGTGATCACGTTTGGTATTTTCCTCGAGACTTTCAGTATGCCTTCTCTCGCTTGATAGTCTCCGGCCATGGATAGGTGTAGGGTCTGCTGTCCGAGATCTGCAAAATAGGCTGAGAGGCATGCTTTACAAGAAAACTGAAAATCGACATTGCACTCCAAAACAGAATATGGATGGTATATGCAAGATTTATTGATACACGAATGGTTCGCTAACAGCGCGCGGCAGTATCCTTATCGGCTCGCCCTACAAGGGAACGGAGTGACTGCGACCTTTCGAGAACTCGAAGAGCGGTCCTGCAATATCCAAAGAGCTTTGTCGGCGATTGGAGTTCAAAAGGGAGATGTAATCGCACTGGCCACGGAGGACCGCTCCTTTCTCATTGCTGCCATACTTGGTGTATTGAAACAGGGCGGTATATTCGCGCCAATTTCTCCGTTCTTTCCGGATGAGCGCTTGCAAACGATGCTGCACCTGGTTCAGCCGAAAGTCGTGGTTGGAGAATCGGCAGAAATTGGGCGATTACGGCAGCTACTATCGGGGTTGGGTGGTACGAGCCTGCTCGTGGATAAAACAACGCTGGTTACCTGCGATGAAGCAGGGAAAGATGTCTACTCCCCTGGTTGGGACGGAGATGATTGCTGCTACATCTTTTTTACTTCCGGTTCAACTGGTCAACCCAAGCCGATTGCCGGACGAATAAAGGCAGTGGATCACTTCGTCCGATGGGAGATTGAAGAGTGTGAAATTGCTTTTGGCAGACGGACAAGCCAGCTTATCTCCCCAACTTTCGATGCATTTTTGCGAGACATCTTTGTCCCGCTTTGCTCGGGCGGGACGATCTGTCTCCCCCCAATGGCGGAAAATGGCGTTGATCCCAACGTTCTATGCGCTTGGATTGAAGAAGAAGAGGTGAATGTTATCCATTGTGTCCCAACTCTGCTTCGTGCTCTGCTCAGTGCGGCCGGTAAAAGGACGTTGCAATCAGTCACGCATCTTTTTGTTTCTGGAGAAGTTCTGACCCCAGGGGACGTAGGGCGATGGTTTCAGTGTCGTAATGGCAGCCAGGCAAGATTAATTAACCTGTATGGCCCCTCAGAGACCACCATGACGAAGTTCGCTTATTGTGTAAATCCGGGCGACCAAGAGCTAGGGGCAATTCCTATTGGAAAGCCAATCCGCGGCGCCGAGGCCATTCTGCTTGATCAACACGGCAGACCCTCTCCTGACGGCGCAATCGGCGAAATCTACATTCGTACTCCTTATCGGTCTCTTGGTTATTATGGGCAGCCGGATCTTAACAAAGAGGCATTTATCGCCAATCCATTTCGCAATGATCCCAATGATCTTCTATATAGGACTGGCGATATCGGTAGAGTTTTAGAGGACGGAAATTACGAATTCTTGGGCAGGATTGATAGTCAGATCAAATTGCGAGGCATCCGTATCGAGCTTTCCGAAATAGAATCAGTGATTCGCACTTACCCACAGGTCCAAGATTGTGTTGTTCTAGCTCCGGAAGCACCCTCTGGAGAAAAAACTCTCTGTGCTTATTACGTTTCCCGCGCTCCAGTCAATGCGGTCGATCTGCGGGACTTCCTGGGCCAGAAGCTACCCGAGTATATGAGGCCGGCAGCCTATGTGGAACTCCCAAAGTTGCCGTTGTTGTCTAACGGCAAGGTAGATCGTTCTCAATTGCCCGCGCCCCAGCAGTGGCTGCTGCGAGTTGGGCATTTGCCCCCTGCCGGCGCAGTTGAGGAGATTCTGTGTGGCATCTGGGAAGAGATCTTGCGCTTGGAAAAAGTGGGGGTTGAAGACAGCTTTTTCGAGTTGGGTGGGCATTCGTTGATGGCCACTCAAGTGATTTCACGTGTGCGCCATGTTTTTGATTGCGAGGTCTCGCTGCGCGCGTTTCTCCAGCAACCAACGATTCGCAAATTGGCCTGCGAAGTTGAGCGCCAAACTCAAGACCCGGCGTTGAAAATGGTGGCTCCTATATCGGTTGTGTCCGGGCGAGAGAGGGGGCTGCCGTTGTCCTTTGCGCAGCAGCGGTTGTGGTTTCTCGACCAACTGCATCCGAACTCTTCGGCATACAACATTCCTTATGCGGTACGGATGAAGGGTGATCTGAATGTAAATGCAACGAGGGAGGCATTATCGGAGATCGTGAAGCGGCATGAAGCACTGCGGACCACTTTCATGCAGACACAGGAGGGGCCAGTGCAACTGGTGCAGCGGAACACGGAGTTCAGGTTGGAAGTGGAAGACCTTTGCGGGGTTGCGCTGGAGGAGCGGGAGGCGGAAATGCTGCGCAGAGTGCAGGGGGAAGCCGACCGGCCTTTTGATCTGGAGCATGGTCCGGTATTGCGTGCGCGGATTTTGCGGCTGGGGAGGGAAGAGCATGTGCTGCAGGTAGTCATGCATCACATTGTGAATGATGGATGGTCGCAGCACATTCTGTTGCGGGAATTTGCTTGTTTGTATGCGGCATTTGCTGTGGGGCGGCCATCGCCTTTGGCGGAGATGGAGTTGCAATACGGCGACTTTGCTGTTTGGCAGCGGAAATGGCTTAGAGGCGAGGTGCTGGCCGAGCAGGTGGACTACTGGAAGAGAGAGTTGCGCGGGATGGATATGTTGGAGCTGCCAGTCGACAGTTGCAGAACCGATCTGGGGCAGAGCGTCGGAGTGGTGCCGTTTCGGCTCACTACAGAGTCAACGCAGAAGATCAAGCAATTGAGCAATGGTCATCATGCGACTGTGTTCATGGTACTGACGGCTGCATTTCATTTACTGTTGGGCTGGTATGCCGGCCAAGAGGACGTGGTGGCGGGCACCGATGTGGCAAACCGGAACCGGAGAGAAGTGGAAGGTATGATCGGGTTTTTCGTCAACCAGTTGGTGCTACGGACCGACCTCAGCGGCGATCCTGCGTTTTCAGAGTTATTGCAGCGGGTGCGGACCGCCACTCTGGGAGCCTATGCCCATCAGGACGTTCCTTTTGAAAAGGTAGTGGAGGAACTGGCGCCGGCGCGGATTGGCGATGGATTGCCTTTGTTTAATGTCAAGATGATCATGCAGAACACTCCGGAGGCGCTGGAGTTCTCGCTTCCCGGACTGCAGATCGAAACAATCCCGGTGGCTCCTTCGGTGCCAAAATATCTCCTGGCCTTCACGTTGGCGGAACGGGCAGAGGCTTTGCAGGGAGAGCTGGAGTACCCGCGCGAGATGTTTAAAGAGAGCAGCATTGAGCTGTTCTTGTTGCTCTTCCGGGAAATTCTTGATCTGGCTGTTGCAAATCCCGGCATTCGACTGAACGCTATTCGAGAACAGTTACATGGACTGAAAGAATCGCATCAACGGCAAAAGAAAGTTTCATTGCAGTATGAACTGGAGCGAAGATTTAGCTCCGCAAGGCGTGTAAAAGTGGTCCTGAGCTGATTGCCTCTCCGACATTCAATGGGAGCAGTGCGTTTGCTGCAGAGAATGGACTCATTCAGACCGGCATCTTGATTGCGGGTAATGCCGGCCATCGCATTCATAGTGGCGCTGCAACGACATTCGTTTTTCCCCCCACACTAAGTGACTCGGGTCTCGTCCCGGCGGCTGGTAGCCGTGCATCGCCATTCTAGAAGCACAAGACCAATGTTGGTTTGGAGGTACATAAATGACATCACAACCAGCGCCACGATTCAGGCTCGGTCAGCGTAAACAGCTTTGCCTTTCCGAGGAATCGCTGGTGACTCTTTCGACGTTCGGCGAGGCAAAGTATATGCCATTGGTGGTCCAACCTGCGGTTCGAGGCGTGAGTCTTTCGGATTGGCTGGTCCATCAGCGTGATTCTATTCAGGAATTAATCCTTCAGCATGGGGCCGTTCTCTTCCGTGGATTTGGTGTCGAGCTCCCCGGCGAACTTCAAGCGGCTGTCACCGTCCTTTGTGGAGAAGCGATGGCCTATAAAGAAAGGAGCTCTCCACGAAGCCAGGTAGCCGGCAATGTATATACCTCTACCGATTACCCGCCTAACGAGGAAATTTTTCCCCACAATGAGCATTCCTATAGCAAAACATTTCCGATGAAGCTCTTTTTCTGCTGCCAGACACCAGCCGGCAGCGGCGGTACGACGCCGCTGGTTGATACTCGTCGTGTCTACAAGAGCATTCCGGACGAAGTTCGATCAGAGTTTGAGCGCAAGGGCTGGATGTTCGTCCGCAATTTCAATACGGGTTTTGGATTGTCGTGGCAAACAGTATTCCAGACCACGGATCAGGCGGTAGTAGAGGAGTACTGCCGCGCCTCGAATATAGAGTGGGAATGGCTTAGTGGAGATCGGCTGCGAACCCGCCAGATACGACCCTCGGTGGTCCAGCATCCGGCAACCGGTGAACGTGTTTGGTTCAATCACGCTACATTCTTTCACGCGACTACGTTGAAGCCTTCTCTACTGAAAATTTTACGATCTTCCTTTGCAGAGGATGAGATGCCTAACAACACATTCTTCGGTGATGGCTCGACCATCCCGGACGCCGTCGTTGAAAAATTAAGACACGCGTACTTGACCGAACGGGTTTCATTCCCATGGGAAAAGGGAGACCTCATTGTACTCGACAATATCCTTACTGCTCATGGCAGGGATACATACAGCGGACCTCGAAAAATATTGTTTGCAATGGCAGAACCGGTGGAGCGGGATCTGGTGCGAGAATTGGCCGCATTGGCCCATTAAGGAAGGTGCATTGCAATGTCAACGATACCTATTCTAGAAGGTTACCGGATTTCTCCCGAGCAGCGGCGAGCCTGGGTAGTTCAGCAGAGCAAAAGGGCGGAGCTAGGGGCTTCGGCGGTGGTGATGGTTGAAGGGCCGTTGGATAGTGGTCGATTGCGTAGCTGCGTGGACTGGATTGTGAAGCAGTATGAAATCCTGCGCACGAAGTTTCCGCAGTTGAGTGGAATGACAGAACCGCTCCAGGTCATCAGCGATGATGCGGAATGGCAATGGAGCAAGAAGGATCTGATCGGGTATTCAGCGCAGGAGCAGCAGGAAATCGTCAACAGGGCGGCGGGAACGTGTGCGCGGCAGATGCGGGTAGAACTCATCAGTCTTTCGGAGAGGAGCGCTGTGGCGGTGTTCTGCATGCCGGGTCTGGTTACAGACCGGATGGGGCTGATAAGCATCGTGCGTGCAGTAATACTCCGCTATTTGGGTAAAGACGAGGAAAGCCCGATGCAGGTGCAGTATGCCGATATTGCGCAGAGCTTAAATGAGAGCCTCGAATCCCCGGAGTTTGATAGCGGCCGCAGTTACTGGGGGAAACAATGGTTGGGGAAAGCACGGCAGCAGGCGCTGTCGAAAAGCCTCTGGGTTCAGGACGCTGGAGCCTTCCAGAAGGCCAGCGTGCGGGTGCAGGGCATTGCCGGGCAATCGGCGGCAATTCTCAGGAGGTGCAACGAATGGAGCTGCTCGCCGCAGGACTTTCTGTTGGCATGCTGGTTGACGTTGGCGCTACGTCATAGTGAAGGATGGACGCCGGTGCTCGGGTTTGGAGGTTGTGGACGCAATCATGAGGTGATTGCCGAGTCGCCGGGATTGCTGGTGCGCTATATGCCTCTGTGGGTGGATGTCGATCTACAAACGCCATTGAGAGAGCTGGTGGAGAAGGTTGCCGCGGCGACATCAGAAGCAGTGGGATGGCAGCAGTTTTTCGATTGGAAGCAGGTCGGGGCAGCAGAGCCGGTTCCGATATTGAGGTGGTGCTTTGAAAGCTGTTCGATGGAGGAAAGCATTGGTGGTGAAGGGATTCATTTTCGGATAGCAGGAGTACGGGGAATAAGCGACGGCTTTGCGCAACGGCTGGTGGTGGAGGAGCGGAGAAGAGGTGGGGGATACGCGGAGCTGAGCGGAGAAATTGATTACGACGTAGCGGGGATGCACGCCCAGGCAGCGCAATGGCTTGCTGAAGAGCTGGAAACGGTGGTGGAGGGGGCGCTGGCAAAGCCGGAGGCTGCGATAGAGGCTCTGCCAATCGTTGGGAGGATGCAGAGAGAGCTGTTGTACGTATGGAACCAGACGGAGGGAGAGTACGCGCGGGAGAAATGCGTGCATGAGCTGTTTGAGGAGCGGGTGGAAAGAACGCCGGACGCGGTGGCGGTGGTGCATGAGGAGTTACATCTGAGCTATGGACATCTGAACCGGCACGCGAACCGGCTGGCGCATTATCTGATCAGTTTGGGAGTGAAGCCCGATGACCGGGTGGCAATCTGCCTGGAGCGTGGGCTGGAGATGGTGATCGGGATTCTGGGGATACTGAAGGCGGGAGGCGCATATCTGCCGCTGGACCCGTCGTATCCGGCGGAGCGGCTGCGGTTCATGGTGGAGGACAGCGGGCCGGTGGTGGTGGTGACCCAGGAGTCGCTGCGTGGAATGGTGGAAGGGACGGGAGACGGGACGCGAGTGGTCGAATTGGGCGTGGTGATGAATAAGCGGGGAGGTAGAGAAGAGGAGAGGAACCCGGGGGGATTGGGAAGGACATCGCAGAACGTCTGTTATGTGATTTACACATCAGGGTCGACGGGGACACCCAAAGGGGTGATGGTCGAACATCGGGCTTTGTTGAACCACATGCAGTGGATGCAGCGGGAATTCAGGTACAGCCCAAATGATCGAATATTGCAGAGGACCCCGATGAGTTTTGATGCCTCAGTGTGGGAGTTTTTTGCACCTTTGCTGTGTGGTGGAAAGCTGGTGATGCCCAGAAGCGAGGTACATGCGAATGTGGAATCCCTCACAGCAATACTGAAGAAGGAAGGGATCACAGTAGTCCAGATGGTACCGATGCTGCTGGCGGCGCTAGTGGAAGTCGGCGGAATAGCTGCAGCAGAAGAATTGCGCCTGGTCTGCTGCGGGGGAGAGTTACTGAAGACTGAATTGGTAGAGAGAATCCTTGACCAAAAACATGTGGAGATCGTGAACCTGTATGGGCCAACTGAGGCAACGATTGATGCCACATATTGGCGAGGAATGACGGCCCCGTTTGGAGCGGGGGTACCGATTGGCCGTCCCATACTGAATACGCAGATGTATGTGTTGGACCGGCGGGGAGAGGCAGTGCCGGTGGGAGTGGCGGGGGAGATATATATCGGAGGAGCAGGAGTAGCGCGTGGATATCTGAAGCGGGCGCGGTTGACGGCGGAGCGCTTTGTGCCTGACCCGTATGCGCGCGAGGCGGGAGCGCGGATGTACAGGACCGGGGACCTTGGGAGATGGCTGCAGGACGGGAACATCGAGTTTGTGGGACGCAATGATGACCAGGTGAAGATCCGCGGGTATCGGATCGAGCTGGGAGAGATCGAGGCTCGGCTGGCGGAGCATGAACAGGTGCGGGAGGCGGTGGTGGTGGCCCGGGAATATGGGAACGGGGAAAAGCGGCTGGTGGCATATATGGTGGCGGAATCGGAGCCGGATGCGGGGGAACTGGCGGGGAGATTGCGTGCCTATCTGGCGAGCAGGCTGCCGGAATACATGGTGCCAGCGGCGTATGTGCGGGTGGAGGCGATGCCGCTGACGCCCAATGGGAAGCTGGACCGCAAGGTCTTGCCGGCGCCGGAAGGAGAAGCATATCCCCAGCGCACCCACGAGCCGCCGCAGACCGAGATGGAGCAGATTCTGGCAAATATTTGGCAGGAACTGCTGGGCGTGGATCGTGTTGGACGGCACGGCCAGTTCTTCGAGCTAGGCGGTCACTCGCTGTTGGCTGTGCAGTTGGTTGAGCGGCTGCGCCGCGCAAATCTACAGATTGAGGTGCGCGCCTTGTTCGCCACGCCGGTGCTGAGCGAACTGGCTGCCACGCTGGACCATTATCGTGAAGCTTTGATACCACCAGTATTGATTAGACCGGACAGCACAGTGATAACACCGGAGATGCTGCCCTTGATTGATCTCAACCAGGGAGACATTGACCAGATTGTAGAGCGGGTTCCCGGCGGCATCGCAAATATTCAGGACATCTACGCCTTATCGCCGCTTCAGGAAGGAATTTTGTTTCACCATCTGCTGGCAGGCCAGGGTGATCCATATCTCGGGATCACGCAAATAGTATTTCCTGATCGGGCGCTGCTCGACCGGTTCCTCTCCACCGCGCAGCAGGTAGTGGACCGTCACGACATTTTGCGCACGTGCTTTATGTGGGAAGGATTGTCGCAGCCAGCACAGGTAGTATTGCGGAGGGCGCAGATTCCGGTTACCGAGATCGAACTCGATCCCAAAGCCGGACCTGTTCGAGAGCAATTGGCGCGGCATTTCGATCCACACCGGCATCGCATCGATCTGACCCAAGCCCCCTTGCTGCACTTTGCCATCGCTCATGATCCCGATGACGATCGCTGGGTATTGCTGAAGCTGTTACACCACATGATCGGCGACCACTCCACTCTGGATTTGTTGCACGCAGAAGTCAGCGATTTCCTCACCGGCCAGGGCGACA
>DASZEU010000249.1:0-3896 GCA_035940535.1 Candidatus Angelobacter sp. | reverse complement strand
AAGGATGTTGGCAGCGTCCAGCGATCCTTCCGCCGAGCCGGCCCCAACCAGGGTATGCAATTCATCGATAAAGATGATGCAGTTCTGATTTTCCATCAGCTCTTTCATGATGGTCTTGAGCCGCTCTTCGAATTGGCCGCGGTACTTGGTTCCGGCAACGATCAAGGAAAGATCGAGTCCAAGGATTCGCTTGTCTGCTAGGAATGAGGGTACGTCGCCATCGGCAATACGCTGGGCCAGTCCTTCGACAATGGCAGTCTTGCCCACGCCAGGCTCCCCAATGAGGACGGGGTTGTTTTTGGTGCGACGGCATAGGATTTGGACCACTCGTTCAACTTCGCCCTCGCGGCCCACCAGCGGATCGAGTTGGTTATCCATGGCCGCCTGGGTCAGGTCGCGGGAGAACTCCGCCAGCAGCGACGACTCGCGGGAAGCGCCCCGCTGGGGCTGGGCTTTTTCCTGGGTGCTGCGGGCAAGTTCTTCGCGTATGGCACTCAAGCGCAGGCCGCGTTCATGCAGAATCTCGGCGGCAAAGCACTTTTCTTCGCGAAGAAGCCCCAACAGCAGATGTTCGGTGCCAATGTGTTTATGGCTGAGGCGTTCAGCCTCCTCAGCGGCATAAGCCAGAACTCGCTTGCATTCATTGCTCAGCGGGAGATCCACTGAGGTAGAAACTTTTTCCCGGATAGTGGTGTGCCCTTCAATCTGCTTACGAATGGACTCCACCGATGCATGGGAACGCAAGAAGCGATTTGTTAATGCTTTATCTTCGCGCAACAAGCCCAGCAGCAGGTGCTCCGTCTCAATGTACGGAGAGCCGAACTGGCTGGCCTCATAGCGGGCGAAGAAGATTACCCGTCTGGCTTTTTCTGTGTACCGCTCGAACATATTTCCCTCACCCGGATGCCCCGGATCACCTCAGCCGAAGCATCACTCTCTTCCCCTGACCCGAACCGACACGGGCTGTTCCAGGGAGAAGCTTGTAAGTCTGGCTGCTGGTCTCATTATTACTCGGATCGGCTTGCCAAACCAAAACTTAAAATCGCCTGCTTCCACAAACGACAAAAACTCAAAACGTCCTTCACTCAGCCCGCCTCAATTTAGAAGCGAACCGGGTGGCACCTCCTCGACTTGTCCTCTATGCAGATGCAACACCCGGTCGCACTGCCTTGCAAAGTCGAGGTTGTGGGTGACGATGAGGGAGGTAAGCTGATAATCGCGATGAAGCCTCCTTATCAACTCAAAGACCAATTCCGCCGTACGATTGTCCAAGTCGCCGGTTGGCTCGTCGGCCATCAAAATCTTGGGCCCGGTTATAAGCGCCCTGGCCAGAGCCACTCTTTGCTGTTCGCCCCCTGAAAGTTCCCCAGCCCTGTGGTGCTTGCGGTCTTGCAATCCGACCTCACTCAGCCAACCGGCAGCCTTTTCCATCGCCTGCCGATAGGGCATGCCACGCATCAACAATGGCATCGCAGCGTTTTCCTGCGCCGTAAATTCCGGCAACAGGTAGTGAAACTGCCAGACAAAGCCGATCTCGCGGTTGCGGAAACTGGCGGCGGCATCATCTGTAAGTTTCGCCACAGGAATCTGGGCGCAGTATACGTCACCTCCTGAAGCCCGATCAAGAGTTCCGAGAATGTGAAGCAAACTACTTTTTCCAGAGCCTGATTCGCCTACAATGGCCAACATCTCCCCCTTCCTCATTCGGAAGGACAAATTGTCAAAGAGCACGAGGTCGGTCTGACCCGTTCGATAGACTTTTTTAAGTCCATCGACACGAAGAACTTCGAATTCTTGCTCTATTGGATGCATCCAGCTCCCTTAAAGGTACAAATCGCGGTTTTTGCCGATTTTTTCACCGCTTTCTTGTTTAACTCCTTCCTACATCATAAGAACCCGGCGATGGAAGCCCCGATTTACCTTAATCAATTACGAAAGTTCCTCAAGCCTTGAGGAAAAGTAAATCGCAAAACACTTATGTCTTTTCATAGGCAACACTTGTTAGACAAAAAAGGTCGAACATTAGATTCATTAGAAAGATTCATTAGAACCCTTCCTCATCATTTATTCATAGCGCAATGCCTCTGCAGGGAGCACGCGGGCTGCCGACCACGAGGGATAAAGAGTCGCAACGAACGAAATCAGCAAAGCAACGCCAGCCACCAGCACCCCGTCCAGCGCTCTTGGCGAAAAAGGGACGTAATCGATCGAGTAAACCTCGGCCGAGAGCGGGATCAGGTGATATTTAGCTCCTGCAATTGCGAGTCCATAACCTAAAATCAAGCCTGCCACTGTGCCTAAGACTCCAATCAGTACTCCTTGCAGGATGAAAATCTTACGGATCTGCTGGCGGCGCGCTCCCATCGAGATGAGGACGGCGATATCCTTGGTCTTTTCCATGACCATCATGATCAGCGAGATCAGGATATTGAGGGCAGCCACCAGGACGATCAAGCCGATAGTGATGAAAGTAACGATTCTCTCCAACCCCAGCGCTCGAAAAAGAGCCTTGTTCTCTTCCATCCAGTTGGTGGCTGCATAGCCCTTCCCGGCTGCCTGGGCCAGTTGATCGCTCACCTCAGGAGCCTTATAGATGTCGTCAATCTTGAACTCTAATACCGTGATCACATCGCCCAGGCCAAAGAGGCGCTGCGCGTCCTTCAAGCGGATAAAGGCCCAGGCGCTATCGTAGTTATAAAAACCGGAGTTGAAGATACCCACGACCTTGAACCGCTCGAACTTGGGAACCGGCCCAAACGGACTCAACTCTCCCTGCGGGCTGGTGACTGTGACGACGGAGCCAACGGTGGCCCCCAAGGTTGAAGCCAGTTCCCTGCCAAGAACAACAGGTGGCAACTCAGGCGAGCAGTCGTGATCGGAACTGGGGCAAGGCGGAGTGTCGGAAGGGTTGAGCTTGGCCGCTGAGCCTAGCTTAATGGTTTTGAGGAGTTCACTGACCTTATTCTCGTATTCCGGCAGCACACCCTTGAGCACCACTCCGCCCGCCCGAGCGCCTCGGGAAGCCATGGCCTGTTCATAAATAGTGGGTGCTGTAGCGATGACATGGGGTTGTTTCTGCAGCCGCGCCATTAGGCCGCGCCAGTCGCTGATGCCTTCATGCTGCGTGGCCTGCACCAGGTTGATATGCGAGGTGGAGCCGAGCAGTTGGTTCTGCAAGTCCTGACGGAACCCGTTGGTAATAGCCAGGGCAACGATCAAAGAAGCCACGCCCGCGGCCACTCCAATCACCGAGATGAGGGTAATGACCCCTATAACAGCCTGGCGGCGCTTGGCCCGCAGATAACGCGCTGCAATGAAAAGTTCAAATCTCAAGCCGTTCTCTCAGTGGACATGAGTGGATTGTAACAGCGCAGAAGCACTCAGCAGTCAGCACCCGGATTGCAGCGGATCCAATGATCCGTGTGCAAAACTGCCGCTACGTCGCTACCGGTGCACCAACAGTTCATGACTACTGTTTGCTCAAAACAGAATGACTCTCCTCATGGTCGAATTCATCACTATTTCCTGCCTCGAAGCTTGGAGAAAGATGATAACGGAAGCTTCTTAAAGATAGTGTTGCCAGGTGGAGACGCGTTACAAAAATCCTTTGTTACTTCCCCGCAGATGCCGGACTCTCGACTTCGAGCACTTCGATGGCGGCAGAATAACGCCCCATAGGCGCGGCCACCTGGGCTCCCTGCACCAAGCCATGCACCTGTTGAAGCATCTCGCGTGCAATTTGAATTCCCTCAGCGCGGGCAGATTCGGCGTTGGCAGCGCGGCTCATGCGTTCGACGATAGAATCGGGCACAGAGACCCGCAGCTCGTTCTTCATGAATTCGGCGTTGCGCACGCTGACCAACGGCCAGATGCCGGCCAGGACAGGAATGCGGCAG
>DASZEU010000248.1:0-3571 GCA_035940535.1 Candidatus Angelobacter sp. | reverse complement strand
CGAGATTCTCTGGCAGGCCTTCTCCAGTCCTCATGGCGGCAACGCGATACTCTGGATTGTAGGACTTGTTACTGCGGGCCTTACTTCGTTCTATATGTTCCGGCTGTGGTTTATGACCTTCTTCGGGGAATTCAGATTAGGCAAGGTTGATGCTGGCGAAGAAGCCCACGCAGCTCACGCTCCCGCACACGCGCAGCATGGTGCCGCGTCCGATGCTCATGGCCATGGCCACGATCACGGACACGGAGGCGTCCACGAATCTCCGTGGATCATGCTGGCGCCTTTGGTCATTCTCGCGATCCTGTCTATCGTTGGCGGATGGATTGGCATACCCGAATCGATGCACGGACCAAGCGAATGGAGTATTACGCACTACCTCGCTCCCGCAGTTGCATCGGCCCCAGAAGCAGCACAGACAGCTAATCTTGAAGTTGCAGAGCACTCGAAAGAATTGATCTTTGCAGCATCGTCGGTTGCAGTGGCATTGGTTGGTTTCTTGATGGCATGGTGGCTGTACTACAAACGGCCTGAGCTTCCCAGTCGAATCGCAGAGCGCATTCACGGCCTTTACAGCCTGGTTTATCACAAGTATTACGTTGACGAGGGCTATGGAGCGCTCTTCGTCAAGCCCTTGCTGGCCCTGTCTACTCATGTGCTTTGGCGCGGCGTTGACCAGACTATCATCGATGGCGCGGTCAACGGCGCAGGTTCGGCTTCGAAGGGAATTGGCAGCGAGTTGCGGCGAATGCAGTCCGGCAACATACGCTCTTATGCTGCATGGGTGGCAATCGGAGGAGCAACAGTGATTGCCTACATGATCTGGAGAGGGGTGGGCAAGTGAACGATATGATTCTCACGCTGGTCACTTTCATCCCTGCTGCCGGCGCGATCGTGCTCATGCTGATGCCGCGCAACGACCAAATCATTCGCACAGTGGCCTTGATGATTTCCTTGCTGGCTTTCGCGGTTTCGATCTTTCTGCCAGTAAATTTCCAAAGCGGCCAGAGCGGTTTTCAGTTCGTCGTGGACCACCCCTGGATAGGGCAAGCCATTCATTACCACCTTGGGGCCGATGGTATCTCGATGTGGCTGGTACTGTTGACGACGCTGCTGGTGCCCCTGAGCGTTTTGATCTCGTGGAAATCCATCCACGACCGCGTGAAGGAATTCTTTGTGCTGCTCCTGCTGCTGGAGACGGCCATGATCGGCGTCTTCGTCTCGCTGGATATGTTTTTGTTTTATGTCTTTTGGGAAGCGACGCTGATTCCCATGGCGCTGCTGATCGGCATGTATGGGCACGAGCGGCGCATCTACGCAGCGGTAAAGTTCTTTCTCTACACCATGGTGGCGTCGGTCTTTATGCTGGCTGCCATCATCTATCTTTATACGCAGACGCACAGCTTTGACTACGCCGTGATTCGGGATGCCTTGCACAGTAGCAGCAGCTACGCATTTAGCCCGGCGGCGTTGCAATGGCTCTTTCTGGGATTTTTCATAGCCTTCGCGGTCAAGGTTCCATTGTTTCCGTTCCATACGTGGTTGCCGGACGCACACGTCGAAGCGCCTACGGCTGGCTCTGTCCTGCTGGCCGCCGTGTTGCTGAAGATGGGCACCTACGGTCTGCTCCGCTTCAATGTTGGATTGTTTCCCGAGCAGGCCAGACGCAATGCGCCGTGGATCATCGTGCTGGCTATTATCGGCATCATTTATGGCGCGCTGGTCGCCCTGGTGCAACCGAATCTCAAGAAACTTATTGCCTACTCTTCGGTAAGCCATCTGGGATTTGTGGTGCTTGGCATCTTCACCTTTACCCAGATGGGGACCGATGGCGCTGTATATCAGATGCTGAATCATGGCATCTCCACGGGAGCCTTGTTCATGCTGGCGGGCATGATCTACGAGCGCAAACACACCTACGAATTAAGCGCTTATGGAGGCTTGGCCACGCCCATGCCTGTGTACGCAACGTTCTTTCTGATCGCGGTGCTGTCGTCCGTGGGGCTGCCTCTCTTGAATGGTTTTGTAGGTGAATTCCTGGTGTTAAGCGGGGCATTCCAGTACAAGATGCTTGCTGGAATCCTGGGTACGACGGGTGTGATCTGGGGCGCTGCCTACCTTCTCTGGATGTATCAGAAGGTGTTTTACGGCCCCATCAAGTACGAAGAGAACAATCGACTGCCGGATATCGGTGGGCGCGAGCAGATATCGTTGTGGCCCTTAGTGGCCATGGCGTTGATTATGGGTGTGGCTTCTCCGCTGTGGATGAAGTCGATTGATCCAGCGGTAGCCCAGACAATCACGCCCGCGCAGCAGGTCCGTTCAGCGCAGAACAGGAACGGTTCAGATGCCGGAGCATATATCAGCCCAAAAGAGCCAGTCGCTTCTTCAATGCTGGGAATGAAATGAGAAAACGTAACGAAATGGTGTGTACGGTGAACACAAGTAACAGGGCACGGCTTGAGCGCTGGCTGGAAAAATCAAGCGTTGCCGAGTTGCCTCTTAATCTGCCGAGGAATATTTAAGCATTTTTGGGGTCCTTCAGGCGCAAAGAACGCGCCTTCAGGATGACAGAGCGTTTTAGAGGGAGAAATTGATGCTCAGCCGACGAAAAATAAGTGACATTTGGCTAAAGCCTAGAGGCCAGCAGCTAGCAGCAGAGTTCCACGTATGAAAGTCCTCGTTGTTGACGTAGGCGGCACTCATGTCAAGATTCTTGCCTCGGGAGAAAAGGAGCCACGGAAATTTGTCTCTGGGCCTAAGCTGACGCCGGCGCGAATGGTCTCGGGTGTGAAGAAGCTTGCCCAAGATTGGAAGTACGATGTGGTGTCGATAGGCTATCCCGGTCCGGTGCTTCATGATCGTCCGCTGGCGGATCCGCACAATTTAGGACGCGGCTGGGTTGGCTTTAACTTTAGAACTGCATTCGGGCGCTCCGTGCAGATCGTGAATGACGCCGCCATGCAGGCGCTAGGGAGTTACAAGGGTGGCAAGATGCTTTTCCTTGGACTTGGTACAGGTTTGGGAACAGCCATGATTTGCGACGGGGTTCTCGAGCCGATGGAGTTGGGCCACCTTCCGTACAAGAAGGGAACTTACGAGACTTACGTAGGAGCGCAGGGACTCGAACGCTGGGGAAAAAAGAAATGGCGGCGTCATGTGTTCGATGTGGTGGACCGCTTGGTTGCTGCTCTGCAGCCCGAGGATGTAGTCCTGGGAGGGGGTAACGTTAAAGAACTAAAGGAACTGCCTCCAAAGTCGCGGACAGGCGACAACGCCAATGCATTCATAGGTGGCTTTCGGTTGTGGGAGAACGACGTCGAGAAAAAGGCCAAGAAGACGAAGAAGAACAAGAAGACAAGATGAATCCAATTTCAACAGTTGACTACATCCGTATCCTGCCTGAACTGGTGCTCACGATTTTCGGCATCGGGGTCATGTTAATCGACCCATTCTTACCCGCCAAAGCCAGCCGCAAGGGACTGGGCATATTCTCCCTGGTGGGAACTCTGGTAGCCGTTGGCGCGGGCTTTTACCAGGCCTCGTGCTTGGCCGGCGATTCCAGTTTTGGCGC
>DASZEU010000247.1:0-9976 GCA_035940535.1 Candidatus Angelobacter sp. | reverse complement strand
TAAAGCTGTAGCCCGGTATCTTTGGCATCGGTGCTGCTTTCCTTTACGCTGACAGAGCCGAACGGCGTGTGGATGTCCACGTCTTCCGACTTTCCGTTTGCGTCTCGCCTTTCGCTGGTGTGGACCGAGCAGCCGATCAGGACCAGCAAGGCCGTGAAGCCAATCACAAGTTGTTTTGCAGAAGTCATATCACCACTCCAATCTTTTCAAAATTTGAAACACATTAGGGTGTTATCGCCGGTTTTTGAATTCCCGCTCCCCGTGGTCCGATCCCTGGGATGGTCACAGGCAGATGGCCTTGAATTGCCGCTTGTCCATACAACGCTTGCACCACTGCGCTTTCTGAAATCGGAACATTGGAATAGGCGCAAAGATAGTTCTCGATTTCGGGAAAATCCGCTGCGATGTACGGCGAGCCGAAAGCAACGACTACTGTTTTCTGCCTGGCAACATCAAGAATGGACTGCAAAACCGTGGCCGGCGTCTGCGCCAGGGAGACGCTATTCGTGGCCACGCTCCCTTCTTTCTTGATTGCCCTTCCTGCTGTTGGCACCATGTACACTGCAACCAGAATTTTTCCAGCCGATCTGGCCGCATTCTGTACTTCCGCGGCCATCGCGGCTGCAAAACGTGAATCAAGATAGACCACCTGCACCTCGGGCTCCCGCCGGCGCAGTTCACGCTCCAATTGGCGTCCATTTTCAGTACGCACGTCGTCGCTCAGGATCACGCACAGCAACGGCGTTGCCTGACGCTCTAGATTTCCATACGCACGAGAGGCGGTAGAAGTTCCGTTATTGATTGAGAGCTCCTTGTCAGGGTGGCCGTTGCGCCGCGCCAGAGCGGACTGTAAGGGAAGCACTTGCCCGTTTTCGCGTACTAGAGTCAGGGAGGAGACAGCAACCTGCTGCGCCAGGACTAAGCTCTCAGGCTGGGCCACCCTCGCTGCCACAGCGTTCATATCCACCAGCCGGGCTTTGTGCAATCCCACGCTGGCTTTCGCTCGCAATATTTTCAATACGGATTCATTCATCCGTGCTTCAGAAATCTCGCCGGAACGGACAGCCTCCAGCAAACCCTGGTACGCGCCTTTCAAGTCGGAAGGGAGCAGCAGCATGTCATTGCCGGCCTTAAACGCATCGACCGCCGCCCGCCCCGAGGCGGCAGGGCCCCCTTGCGGATACAGACGGGTGAGGGCGCCCATCTCCAGGGCATCGGTTACCACCAATCCCTGGAACCCCAGCTCCTGTTTCAAGAGTCCGTTGATGATGGCCTCAGAAGTGGTGGCCACCTTGGCAGCATCGGGCTCCAGCGCCGGGGCCGTAATGTGCGCCACCATGATGGAGTCCACGCCTGCTGAAATCGCCGAGCGGAAAGGAAGCAGATCGATCTGCTCAATCTGGTCGCGCGTCCGGTTCACGGCAGCCAGACCCAGGTGAGAATCGGAGGCGGTATCGCCGTGTCCCGGAAAATGCTTGGCGGTGGTCAGCATGCCTTCCTGCCGCGCTCCCTGAATGTAAGCCACCTCCAGGGCTGCCACCTGCTCCGGATCCTCGCCAAAAGCGCGAGTGTTGATAATGGGATTGGCAGGATTGGAGTTTACATCCGCTACCGGAAAAAAGTTCCACTCCACGCCCACTGCGCGCGCTTCACGGGCCACGATCTTTCCGAACTGCTCGGCCAATTCGGGTTTACCCGCAGCCCCAAAAGCCATGGCGTGTGGAAATATGGTCGCCCCATTCAGCCGCATGGAGAGCCCCCGCTCGAAATCCGCAGCCACGATTAGGGGCAGCTTGGAGTCCCGCTGAAGCTGGTTCACCAGCATGGCTACTTCATAAGGCTCAGTCTTGTAGAGAAATGGTCCTTCGGCGGGTACAGTAACCAACACAGAACCAAGATGAAATTTGGCAATCTGCTCCTGCAATCGCAGGTAATCGGGGCTGCGAAGATCGAGAAACTGCGCTTGCACCCGGACCATGAATAACTGCCCGATCTTTTCTTCCAGGGAAAGCTTCTTCAGCGTTCTTTGTGCCCAGCGATCACCATCCCGGTCAAGCTTCACTCGCCCAGGATGTTGAAAATCCTCACCCAAGGCCAAACGACAGAGCGCCAACAGCACGCCCAGCAGAACCAACTTTTTCCTCATTCCCGAACAATAACAAAAAATCGAGGTATTAGGCTAAAGCAAACCTGTCACGGAGGCACGAAGACCGTAGCAAGAGCCACCCAAACGTTCACCGCAAAGGACGCAAAAGAAAACCAAAATCAAAACCTCACCGCAGAGGCCGCAAAGAGCGCAGAGGAAACGCAGAGAAAAATTAACTTAGAAGAATCGATTTTTGGTTTGCCGAGAAAACGCGATTTCAAAGCACCTCGTAGCCACACAGAGGAAACATGGGAAAATAAAAAGTCAAAAGCTAGAGACTAAAGGCCAAGAGCTAAAGGCTAAAGGCTAAAGGCTAAAGGCTATCCCATCTTAAACTGTTCATCGATCTCGATCTGGTAGCCGGCTGCGAGACGGTTTGTTTCATTCGCCATACCCACTACGGCCATCAATTCTTTAAACATTGCATCGGACATCCCCTTCTTGCGCGCCGCGGCCGTGTGGGAGGCGATGCAATACCCGCATTGGTTGCTCACGCTGATGGCTACATAGATCAGTTCCTTGGTCAGAGCGTCGATTGTGCCCGGCGCCATGATCTGCTTGACATCTTCCCAGGTACGCCTCAAGGTTGCCGGATCGTGTGCCAGGGCTTTCCAGAAATTATTGATCCAGTCGGTCTTGCGGGTCGCCATGATGTCGTCATAAACCGCCCGCACTTCGGCGCTGGCATCTTTGTATTCAATGAGTCCAAACGTTGACATATCAAGCTCCAGAGAAGAATTTGAAAATTAAAATTTGTAAGTTGTAAATTAAACCAAAAGTCAGATAATAGAACGACCTCGGATCGACCACAACGGTTTCATCATTCCGTAGCTTGCAAATCGGTTTTCTCGCCATCCCCAATTTGAGTACTCCCGTTCCAGTTTGGGCCATGTTGCTTCTCCCAACATGCAGCAGCTCTCTCGCAATCTCTTGGCTACCGAATTGCTCTTGCTTTAAGTATTTGCAATTCCAATCAAAGGATTCCAAGGTATGAAGATGAAAGCTCTAAAGATAGCGACTTTCGTGTGCTGCGCCATGTTGTTTTCTTTGCCGCTCTGGGCTGACTCGGTGTTGACCACTATCGTTGTTGGCAACGAGCCGGCAGGCATCGCCGCTAATTTCAGACTGAATAAGATCTATGTTGCCCTCGATGCCGATCTGAAAGTAGCGGTCATCAACGGGAAGAACAACAAGGTTTCGTCCACCATTTCTCTGGCTGGGCATCCGCTCGCGGTTGCGGTCAACATTTTCACGAACCGTGTCTATTCCACAAGCTGCGATTTCGGCACGGGCCAATGTAGTGTTTATGTGATTGATAGCCGTACCGACACCATCATTGCCAACATCCCTCTGCCCACCATTCCAGGGATCGGGCTGCAAGGAGTTGGTGTCAATCCTGTAACCAACCATGTGTATGTCTCGGACGGAGACAACAGCCGCGTGTACGTGATTGACGGCGGGTCCAACACCCAGATCGACCAGTTTTCGGTTCCTTCGCCTGCGGGAGTGGCCGTGAATCCCAAGACCAACCGGATCTACGTGGCCAGCAGTGGATTTCCAGGGGCCTTCTTTGTCTTTGATGGTTCCAACAACACTCAGATTGCGCGTATTCCTATGGATTCGAGCACCGAGCAGGTTGCAACCAACTTCCGTCTCAATCGCGCTTATTCCACGGTTGATGCAAATGAACTGGCGGTTGTGGATGGCGCTACCAACCAGCTTGTCACCAATGTACCCACCGGCGCCTTTCCGCACAGTGTGGATGTCAACTTGCTAAACGACAAGATTTACGTCGCCAATGCCAACAGCGCCAGCGTAACCATCATTGATGGCAACACCAACCAGATCATCCAGACCTTGCCGATCCCAGCCGCATTTCCTGACTCGGTGACGGTAAACCCCGCAACAGGGCGCACCTATATTGCGGATTTCAGTTCGAACACTGTAATTGTGCTTCAACCTTGATTTTACCCACCTATCAACATGGTCCGGCGTGAGTTCAGTTTGGGGTCTAAGGTCGCGACGTCGCGCAAGCTCTTGAGTTTAATGGAGTTGACTGGCCGCGACCGAGTTTTCGCGCTCGCGACTGGCCGCGACCGGACCGGCATAGCGTTCCCATGCATCCTGGAAATCGCGCAAGCGGTAGCCCTTCAGCGATGCCCCATCCACTTTGATGTCACAGCTAAAAATTCCGAAGGGACGGAGAAGATTACTGAGATGATTGCGCGAGTTACTGCCCCACCTGTTCCAAGGGCGATCTTCGAGGTTACGCAAATAGGACAGGAGGTCACGCGTGGGAAGTTTCTCGGGTTGGTGGTTGAGCAGGAAGAGATCGCGGATATCTCTGAGAACTTGAACCTGATTGCCGTATTCGGCGACGCCGAAAGCGGCCATGAGGGCGGCGCGGGCCCTGGCCGGCCAGGAGCCGCCAATCATATTGGCTATGCGGAGAAGGGGTTCGGCACATTGCTGTTGCCGGGGCGTGAGGGCGGGCGGCAGTTGAATGGGTTTGTCCCGGGTTTCCTGGAGCCGGGGAGAGATTTCATCGGTCCAGTGCTTCAGCCATTGCTTGAGAGCGTTGCTGGGATCGAGCAGTTCATCGGGAAAGAAGCGGTTGAGCTGATCAGAAAATTTCCGGCGGTGGAGGACGATGGGAATGCAGCGAGAAGCCAGCGATGCAGGCAACCCAGTGTTGCCGGCAAAAGCCTTGGGGCCAGCGACGAAATATTCCTCCTGGCCATGGGAATAGCGGGCATTTACGTCTGCGCCGCAATTGAGAAGGGCAACGATGGGCTGCCGCTCCGAAGGGCCAAAGCTGTGGTGACAATCATCAATCAAGAAGGTCATGGGAAACCGGGGACGATCGGAATTATCCATGTTCTTCTTGAAATCAGAAATATTCTTCTTAAGCTCGGAGAGCGATCTTTTCTCCAACAATCTACGGAGGAGGGTGCTGGGGGCGGCGGCGGTCACGAGGGCCGGTTCACAAGCAAGCAGTTCCAGCAGCTTGAGGCAGACAGATTTCCCGCATTGGGGCTCAGGAGAGCGGATGTCCAAGTAGGGAATGGTGTGAAAGCGGGAGAAGCACCAGGTATTGGCAATCCACAAAGTAAGGATGGTGAGCTGGTGGTCGTCACAGAGGAGGAATGCGCGGATGAAAGATTCCAGGGCGTCGAAGCCCTGAAGCGGTGTAGCCGGTGAGTCTTGATTCTTCAGATTATCCATAGGTCGTTTCCGTCGTCGTTTTCCCGTACTTTCTCTTTTTGTTCGCTATTATCATGCCGACCGGTTGTAGCTGTGTCAAGCCACAAGATATTGGGGTGTGAATGTTTGGGATTGAAAGCCTGTATATCGCCCACTGCGCGGGCTTGGCGCGAATACGTTCCTACGACTGCTACGCCCTATTGCTTGTTTCTCTTCTGCTTAAAAACGTAGAAACGCCAGAGACAGGGGCTCCGCCCCTGTACCCCCTTTTAAGGAAAAAAGGGAAAAGCATCAAGGGAACACTTCCCGGACGCAACGAAACCCGATAAAGTAGTCCCTGTAGAGAGGCTCGAACCTGTTACGGTTCGACGAACGCAGGTTCCTCGATAAATCGAAACAGGAACCGCCCCGAAGCACTCGGTTTTGTCCCGAAGTTGGGCCTGTCGGGTCTACGGGCGGAGACTTTGAGTAATACTTCTCGTCGTACCAGTCTCCTACCCATTGCCAAACATTTCCAAGCATATCGTAGAGTCCCCATTGGTTCGCTCGTTTTAAACCGACATCGTGCGTTTTGCTGTTGCTGTTGCTGCTGTACCACGCGATCTCATGGAGGTCTCCGTAACGGGAGCTGTCGTTGCCCGCCCGCGTTGCATATTCCCATTCCGCCTCAGTCGGCAGCCGTCCTCCTATTGCTTCGCAATAGGCTTTCGCCTGATTCCAAGTTACGGTTTCTACCGGTAACTGCTCTCCTCGAAAATGGCTTGGATTAGAGCCAATCACTTGCTGATACGCGGCCTGCGTTACTGGAGTTTGTCCCAACCAAAAACCTTTGTTGATGGTTACCGAGTGCGCCGGTCTTTCGTCGCTGAAACACTCCGCATCGCCTGCCGAACAGCCCATTTGGAAAGTGCCGGGGGGTATCCAAACATATTTCAGCCCGTCTTTGAGATTTACCTTGACAGTTCCGGCAATAGCACTCTCCAAAGATGGTACCGGATCATGCGGAGTGGTTGTTGGCGTCGGTTGGGATAAAGGATTGCCTGGACTCCGGCTAGATCCTACCGTCTTCCAACCGGCATATCCAACAAAAGCGATAATAGCGCCGACAACAGCAACCATGCCGGTGGCCCACAGCCGCTTTGGCAAACGACTGAGTTGCCTAGTTGGCGGCGCGGGCAGCATTGCTAGGGCTGGTCGCAGGCGTTCCGGCGACCTTTCCACAATGAGCTGCCTGTGCTCCCTAATCCGTTGCGCCCTCTCTCGTGCCTGCTGCTGGGCTTCACGCTGTTCTTGCTCTTTCTTCTCTGCTTCTGCTGTGAGGATGGCCAGCCGGTCTTTTTCGGCGCGCTCGGCCTTGTCCTCTTTGACGATTTTCACGATCCTTTCGAGAGTGCTGTCAAGATAGTCACGCGAACATACGACCGCTTGATATCGGGGAAGTTCACGAATGGCCGGGTCCAGGTTTTTGACTACCTCAGGGGTGAACTGAAAAGAATCAGTGAGAGGAATAATGTTTCGTCCGCTCTGGATGGCCTGGACAATTTCCTTTCGCAACCAGTCTTCCGGATCAGAGCAGCGCTCAAGCGCATTGGGGGTAAGGATGATGAGGAAGGTGGTCGATTCTTCAATGGTGCGAAGCAGCGTTTCATCGAAAACCCCGCGCCTTAGATCGCGGTCCAGAAAGGCATTCACGCCAAGTTGCTGTAGTTTTGTTTGCAGGAGCAGGGCCAAGTCATAGGCACCTCCGCGCCGGTAGCTGATAAAAACATCATAGCGCGGTTCTTGTTTTACGGCAGGCATTTGGGTTTTCGGAAGTCCTGTATATCCTACCCAAGCCCGTTTTGGTCTACAAATGTTTGATGCATTCCAGTTATGAGAGAGCTTTTTGTTAAAATTTCACTGTGGAACCCTCGCTCTTAACCCGTTCGATTCAGAAGCGCCCCGACAAAGTTAAGCTTGCCGGACGCATCCTCTTTCTCACCGAAGATCCGGAGTTGATCCGCCGCCAGCTTGCTGGTGAAGACTTGCCTTGGGACACCCGCAATCCTGAGAAAAATCCTAAGCTGCGCGATGACATCTCTACGGACGAAATTACCCCTGCTCATATCTGCTTCTTCTTCGATGAGACCCTGGGCGAGTTTCCTTATACCGGCCTGAAGTGCGGCAATGATCTGCCGATCAAGCGCGGCGACTTTAAGAAGGGCGGCTTTGTGGCTGCGGTGAGCGGCAAGCGGCGGGGCAAAGGATCAAGCCGCGAGCAGTCGCCTTATGCAGAGTTGTGTGCCGGCATCAAGCTGGTGATTGCGGAAAACATCGAGCGCATTTACAAGCAGAACTGCCAGAATCTGGGCGTGCTCACCTGCACCGAGGTCAGCCTCATCGACAAGATCCGCGCCGGAGAAGAGGTCCCTCTCAGTGAATTCACCAAGGGCGAAGACGAAATTACCCGTCAGGTTATCGAGCACGGCGGCCTGTTCCCGTTCAACGTGGCTCGATTACAGAAAAAAGTCTTTCTGCCGCCTATCAGCACGGGCAAGCGGGCTATGACCATTGCCGAAAAGATCTTTGCTCGCCATATACTCAACGAAAAAGGCGAGGCTGGCGTGCCCTGCGTCAAGCCCGGCGATACCGGGTTTGCCCGCACCGACTTGCGCTTTAGCCACGAATATGTCACGCCCATGTCCGCGATCTTTTTTGAGCATTTTGTGGGCAAAGATGCCAAGGTAAATGATCCTGCCAGCATCCTCTTTTTCCGTGACCATCTCACGTTTCTTGACGAAGTGATCTCGGAAGAAAAGAAGAAGATGGGCCTTCTCGATCTTGCCGGACAGCTCAAAATCAAGCAGGAAGACTTTGCCCGCAAGCAGGGAATCCGCCTGCACGGAGAGCTAAAAGACCGCAAAGGCTCAGAGGGTATCTGCCACTCCGTGATCGCCGAGACTTACGCCTTGCCGGGTCAGTTGAATGTCGGTTCCGACTCGCATACTCCGCATGTAGGCGCGGTCGGCTGTGTGGCCTTCGGCATCGGCACAACAGATGTTTTCAATTCATGGATCACCAAGGATGTCCGGATCAAAGTTCCGGAATCGGTCAAGGTGGTAGTTCGAGGCCGGCGGCACGCCAATGTTACAGCCAAAGACTTTATCCTGCTGTTGTTAAGTATGGACTACATCCGCAGCGGCAAGGCATTGGCTAAGGTGATGGAATATTGCGGCGAAGCCATCGAGGAACTGAGCGTAGACGAGCGAGCCACCATGACCAACATGGCCGCCGAGATCGGCGGATTCACCGGAATCGTCGCGCCCGACCGCAAGACCGTGGAATTCCTTGTAGAGCGCCGGGGGATGAAGCAGGAAGAAGCCGAGAAGCTGTGTGAAGGACTGTACAGTGATCCCGACGCCCAATACGCCCATGTCATCGAGTTGAACGCCGACGAAATTACCCCGATGGTGGCGACACCGGGAGATCCCGGCAATGGCAAGTTTATCCGTGATCTGAATACGCCCGTGCCGGTAGAGATTGCCTACGGCGGAACCTGCACCGCCGGCAAAAATGCCGACATGGATATGTACGCGGAGGTTCTGGCCAGCGCCTTGAAACAGGGAAAACGGGTGGCCGCCTCCTGCAAGTTTTATCTGCAATTCGGCTCCCAGGAGACCCGCGAATACTGTATCCGGAAGGGCTATCTGAAGGTTTTTGAGCAGGCAGGCGCGATTGTAATCGAGCCAAGTTGCGGCGCATGTATCAACGCCGGGCCGGGGGTTTCCACGCGTCCCGACCAGGTAGTCGTGAGCGCACAAAACCGCAACTTCCCGGGGCGTAGCGGCCCCGGCCAGATGTATCTGGCCAGCCCCTACACAGTTGCTGCCAGCGCCATAGCCGGATACATAGTCGAGTACGAGCCCAGCACCCAACGAGAGCTGGTAGAAGCCTGAGCAGGAGCGGCTAGAAATCGGCCGGAAGAATGAGCCGGAACAACGGCTTTTTTGGGCTGTGCTGAAAGCATGAAGACAACGGGCTTCACAGGCTGCGGAAAAAATCAATTCGTCAGGGGAAGAGAGTCTGTAGGGGCTAAAGCCTAATGTCACTTACTTTATAGCAAGCAACATCGACCGTGCGTTTGATTAATACGAGCTGCGGCTTCGAGCGACTGGCGTCTGGCGGAAAAATCGAGCGTCGCCGAGTTGCCTCTTAATCTGACGTGGAATATTTATGCATTTTCGGGGTCCTTCCAGGCGCAAAGAACGCGCCTGTCAGGATGACAGTGCGTTTTAGAAGGAGAACTTGCTACTCAGCCGAAAAGTAAGTGACATTAGGCTAAAGCCCGGTTGATTTTAAACGACTTGCGGCACGAGTAAACTTCCTTCGGCGAACCTCAGGACAGGCCGTGCCCTCTCCAGAAACTCCTTGGATGAATGAATAAGGTGGGCGCTTCGCCAAGTTGAATTTTTTATGCAGTACCGGCTGGACACGGTCCCGAAAGAACGTCGTAGGCAAAGGGATTCTTCACTACGCGCCATAGGATTGAGTTACGAACGGCATGTTGGTAGCGCTTCGTTCAGAATGACAGGGGGCACCCGTTGCGGAGTCCCCAGAAGAGTTTCTGGCTTTCGCAACCATCCCGGT
>DASZEU010000246.1:0-7156 GCA_035940535.1 Candidatus Angelobacter sp. | reverse complement strand
GCCAGGAAATCAACGTCACCGGCGCATTCATTCGCCATGATGTGTTCGGTGGCATGAAGGATCCCCGGCCGGAAGT
This sequence comes from Candidatus Angelobacter sp., assembly GCA_035940535.1. Classification (GTDB taxonomy): domain Bacteria; phylum Acidobacteriota; class Terriglobia; order Terriglobales; family Acidobacteriaceae; genus Angelobacter. The sequence continues at coordinate 7,080 of DASZEU010000246.1, read as the reverse complement.
TAGCGCGCGCTCTTTTGGCTGGTACCAGACCTTAATGGGATGGCTCTTGTCCGAGCCGCGAATTCGTATTTTCAACCGTCAGATGTCCCCTTCCGCGACCAGTAAACCTGCATCGCTGGTTTTGGCACGAGAGGCTGGCCTGCGCATACCGCCAACGCTGGTCACCAATGAGGCGAGCAAAATCGCTGCTGATCGAGTGGAATTCATGGTCGCAAAGCCGGTGGGCGGCGGCGACTACTGTTATCCTCTGGCGGAGGCGTTGGCCAAAACGGATCTCCGCAATGGATTGGCTGCCACACCGGCCATCGTGCAGAAACGCCTGGCGCCCCCGGAAATACGCATCTACGTAATAGGCCAGTCCGCGTTTGCCTTTGAAGTCCGCAGCAGTTCTTTGGACTACCGCGTGAACCAGGACGCCGAACTCCACCTGCTGCCCGATGTACCACAGGAGCTATCGCTGCTGCGGAAACTGATGTCACGATTAGCTATGGACTTTGGCGCAGCCGATTTCAAGACGGACCCAGATACCGGGCAGCTAATCTTTCTGGAGTTGAATACCTCGCCAATGTTTGCGCGGTTCGATCAGGTCAGCGGCGGACAAATCTCCGACGCCATCATTCATGAATTGACCGCAGCATAAGGCGGCTCTGCGCGAGGACGTGAAGTCGAATCGCAGCTTGCCAGAATCGCTAGAAGCCGAAGGAGCGAAAAAGAGTTGCCTAATACCGTTCGCTTAAGGAAAACCATGAGCGTTTGGAGTACCGGACTAATTCTGCGAACGCGCTTTTAGGCCGGGACCGCGTTTGGAAAATGATGTTATCCGAGCGTGGAATAAATCGTTCCCGGGAGGAAAACGCAAACTATGGATCGCCACGTTGATGCAATGCGCAAAACAGTTTTGCTGATCACCCTGTTATTGCCCGTAACCATGGTGGGACAGCTAACCCCTGCCGATGGCGCCCGCCTCTTCACCGCCCACTGTGCGATATGCCACGACTTGAATGTCCCACCGTTCCTGAACCGGGACGCATTCAAGACCTTGGCCCCGGAAGACGTGGCCAGGGCCTTGGCCACGGGCACCATGCGCGAACAGGGCGCCGGACTCAGTGAGCAGCAACGTAAAGTGATTGCTGAGTTCATCACCGGCAAGCGTTTCGGAGGGTTTTCTCCGGCAGGCGACAGCCAATGCAAGCAACCGCCGAGCGCGATTTTTTCCGGCCCGGAGTGGAACGGCTGGGGCGCGGATTTGGACAATAGCCGTTTTCAGCCGCAGGCCGCTGCCAATCTCACCGCCGAACAGGTACCCAAACTGAAGCTGAAGTGGGCTTTTGGTTTCTCCACCGCCATGAGCGCCTATGCCCAGCCCACAGTAGCTGGAGGACGGGTATTTGTGGGCAGCGCTCCCGGCTTGGTCTACTCTCTGGATGCGGCGACCGGCTGCACCTATTGGAGCTTTCAAGCAGAGAGCAGCGTCCGCACCGCCATTGTTGTTGGTCCCGGCAACATTGTTTATTTCGGAGACCTGCGGGCCAACGTTTATGCGCTGGACGCGGTCACCGGAAAACTGCTATGGAAGCAGACCGTTGACCCGCATCCAGTGGCGCGCGTGACCGGTACGCCCAAGTTATATCAGGGTCGGCTCTACGTACCGGTCTCTTCCCATGAAGAATGGGCTTCAGCCCAGGCCAACTATCGTTGCTGTACTTTCCGGGGCAGCGTAGTGGCCCTGGATGCCGCAACCGGCCGGCAGATATGGAAGAGCTACACCGTCGCTGCTCGTCCGCATCCTCTATCAATGACGAAAGGAAAGGTGCAAATCTGGGGCCCCTCCGGCGGAGGAGTGTGGTCATCGCCAACGATCGACCCGAAACGGAAGCTCTTGTACATCGGCACTGGAGACGGCTATTCCCCACCCGCCACTCCGCTCACGGATGCGGTCGTGGCCCTCGATCTGGCCACAGGAAAGGTCGCTTGGTCGCGCCAAGTCACTCCCAATGACAATTGGAACATCAGTTGTTTTCAACCCGGCCATCCCAACTGCCCAAAGGGCGCCGGTCCGGATTTCGACTTCGGCTCATCCCCCATTTTGCGCACCTTGCCCAACGGCAAGAGTGTAGTGCTGGCTGGCCAGAAATCGGGGGTAGTCTATGCCCTCGATCCCGACAAGAAGGGCGAGATTCTCTGGCAAGCGCGTCTGGGCAAAGGCGGAGTCGTAGGAGGAATCCAGTGGGGACCAGCAGCCGACAACCAAGTTGCCTACGTCGCCCTGTCAGATCTCGGCATCATAACCGGCCCCCAGGGACTCCAGCCTGACCCAAAAGCTGGCGGCGGACTCTTCGCGCTCGAAATCAGCACTGGCAAAAAATTATGGAGCGCCCTGCCCAAGGAGAACGGCTGCGATACGCCAGGCTGTAGTCCCGCACAATCGGCTGCGATAACCGCGATACCAGGAGTAGTGTTCTCAGGCTCAGTCGACGGCCATTTCCGCGCCTATTCGTCCAAAGATGGCAGCGTGCTCTGGGACTTCCCCACCATCCGCGACTTCCCCACTGTAAACCAGGTGCGGGCCAAGGGCGGCTCACTCGACGGCGCAGGAGCAGCCGTGGCCGGCGGCATGGTGTTCGTGAATTCAGGATACGGCAATTCCTTTGGAATACCCGGGAATGTGTTGCTCGCGTTTAGTTTGGAGTGAGAAACAGAAGGAAGCCCGTTTCTCGTTTATGATCCCCGCTCTCGCACCTTGGCTAGTATGTCCTCAAGCTTTGGTTGGCTACTCGGCGATGAAGACTTGATCTTATGAGCCATATCCTGAATACCCACCGATGGTGTAGGACCAGAAGGCGATTTGGGCGTTGTGGATCCAGATGCCTGCAAGGAAGCAAACTTCCGGCTGAAAAAGTCTTTGATCTCTCTGAAAAAATTTGTAAACCACAATCGGATCGCGGTTTGCCAACTGGGCCTCTTGTCACTGACCTCGATGCGGATAACGGCTCCTTGCAAGATCGGAATGGCTGGAGAGGCGTGCCCCTGTCTGTGCTCCCCGGCTTTTTTTATTAACCCGTCCACGTCCGTCGGCACAATCCCTAGGGTCGTATTTGTCGGGGGCGTTTGTGGCAACAATTCGATTCGATGGCGCAACTCGTCCAGACTGGCATCCGTGGGAGTACTGGCGCCCTTCTTGACTTGCGATACTACTTCTTCGAGGGGCCGGAGTTGATCCAAGGAGGTCTCCAAGCAAAATGTCTTTAACTGATCCGCGAGAGCAGCTACTTCCCTCGAGAAAGAGCCAAGTTCACGGAATATCTCTGATCCTGCCGGCTGTTCGAAGTCCTCTTTCGAAAAAATGAGGCCCTGAGCGTGCTCGATTTTGAGATCGCGCCATAGGCGCGGCTGCTCAGCAAGCGCCCGCAAAGATAGGTAGATTACCAATTCTGAAAAATAATCTATATGTTCGCCGGCGACGCCGCTATTGCCGTTCCTGAATCGCTGCGGATGCTGATAGGCTGGAACTCCGACGATCGGGTTCGTGCTGCCCCGCAAACTCGGCACAAAAAGGCTGTCATAATCAATCAATTTAAGGTGCCGCAGTGAAGAAACTAGAATGTTGCCATCCTGCAAATCGCCATGAGAGATTCCATGCTGGTGCAGATCGGTTACGGTTTGCAGAAACGAATCCGCCAACCGGTTGATTTCATCTGGATTATGGATCTGGGTAGCAATATAGTCTTTCAGCGTAGCACCATGAATCCATTCCATCCGTATGATGGGGAATTCTTGACCCCTTACCCTTATGCCCCGCCTTACATAATGGAAGTCCGCAAAATAATCGCGCTTGAGCGAGGAAAGATAACTTGTGATCTCCCGATAGCGGACTTCAGCATCACCGACATCCGCTGTCCAGCACCGCAAAGCGAGCACTTGACGGGAAACAGTGATAGGAAATACCCGCGAGAACCCGCCTGCGTATACCTCCAGTCTCCCGTTGGCTTTTCGGGCTACGCCTCCGATGAACTCCGGATCCAGGATGCACTGCTTGAGGTTTTGCACAGCATCCGCATAATCTTGCCCCATTGGAAAAGTCATCTCTTCTCTTCTTTCTCCTGAAAACATCCCAAATAGAAACCAGCCGGTTACGGGGACTAAGGCTTAGATAAAAACATTTGAAATTTCATATTCGGCTCTGAACAAGTTGCGAAATCTTATGAACAGTCTTTTCGAATTTTGTTGCACTGGTTTTGTCAAACAATTTCGCGGTAAGTATCTAATGTCACTTACTTTTCGTCGGCTGAGCATCAATTCTCCCTCTAAAACGTCCTGTCATCCTGAAGGCGCGCTCTTTGCGCCTGAAGGACCCCGAGAATGTGTAAATATTCCACGTCAGATTAAGAGGCAACTCGGCAACGCTCGATTTTTCCGGCAGAAACCAGTTGCGCGAAGCCGCACTTCGTATAAATCAAACGCACGGACGGTTCCTTGTGCAAAGTAAGTGACATTAGCCTAACGCCTCTATTCCATCGCACGGCTCGGTGGGACGCGTACTTACTTCTTGATGGCTCCCTGAATTGCAACTCGAAGCCATCCTTGCTCGACTTCTAACTTCTCAAAACTCTGGACCTGCTTCGGTTGTCCGAGAACAGAGCTTTGCGTGCTGGGTCCAGTGCGAATGTTGACTCCGGGTTTGACTGTTACGGTATTACCGTTCTCATGGACAAGTGTTGACGAAACCCAGCCTTGCAGCTTTATTTCAATCCAGGCGTCCTTTTTATCCTTGCCTTCAGAAGGATGGATCGGCTTCGCTTTAACCTCCGTAGCCAGGATGAGCATTTCCGGTCCGTCCGGTTTCTCGTAGACCGGTGTTCCTTTGGACAAATCCATCTCTGTAACCGTGGCAGGCGGGCTATGTGGAGGCGGAGTTGTGCCGGAAGGGCCAGTGGGAGTGACCGATGGGCTGGGTGGTGGCTGAGGAGTCCTTTGAGTTGAAGAATCATGGGTGCGGTTGTGAAACAACACTTGTGAGGAGATGGCAAGGCTTATGATCGCCAAACCGGCGGCTACGCTGGCCATGATCCGGTTGAAGAACCCTGTCCGCTCCAATGCCTCGGTTCGGGATAGCAGCAACGCTAGGGCTCTATCGACGTTAGAAGAGTCCGGTTTCCGTGGGAGAGTTGGTGGCTGCGACTCCGTAGTACGTCGCTCGTCCTTTTCGCCCTGCAAACCAGGCTGCTGCCCTGCATTCGAAATCTCGAGTTCCTTGCTGTTCCCGGTGGGGGCTGTCTTGGAGACATTCGCAAACTGGTTGAACGAAATAAGAAGGAGAGTCGTATCGTCGTTTTCCAAGCGGTTGGAGCCGGATTGGCGTTTTTCTTGGACGAAATCCTGGAATTCTTTGTCACTTGTTATTTGCGAGAGTCTTTGCCAGCAGGCTTGCCAGGACGTGCAACCAGCTTGATACTGTAGCAAAATCCATTTCGCCAGTGCATCCGTTGCCATGAAAATGGTATCGCTTTTCCCGGCATTGCCATCGACAAATTTGGGTTCAAAGTCTTTGTTACGGCTGGCATAGCTTGCAAAGTACGGGGTCCGGGCTGTGAATTGGTTTGGATGATTAAGAGGATAACTTGTGAGCTTGCTATCGGATAAGTGGAACAAGCAACTATCGCCAATGATCATGGCTTGCCAGCGTGTCTCCTCCTGCTCACCGCCGCTGAGCTCCAATCCAATGAACGTGGAAATGGCTGGTTCGCGCAGTGTGAACCGATTGGTGTTGTAATATTTCGGTTGTTCTTTCACCTCGCGTTCAATCGTCTTGTACCATTCGCGTTGAATGGGATCCAGCCAATCTTTCCAATTCTTGTTTAGAAATGAGAAAGGCTTGCCGTCCGCGCCGTTGTGGCAAAAGTGATGTACCAGCAACTTGGCCCATTCCCTTGGAAAAAAGGACTGCGTGGCGCCGTCCGCAATCGCATAGCGTCCGGCTTGCGCATTGCCGTCAGCCGCATCCTGACAAGACTGCATATCTTCGTCTTGCTTGTGAGTTTGAAAACTCCTGCAGACGATTGATTCCCCAGCCGCACGGGAGGTAACCATCAAAGTCCTTCCTTTTTCGCATCGTCACTTGGTGTCCACCAAGAAACTGTTGAATAGGGCTTTCAATCTTTAACGCAAGGTGCCCATGGATCCAAAACTGAGCAGTTTTATCATCGTCTCCGCTCCAGCGTTAAAGACGAAACCGTGCGCCCCCGACTGAGGTGCGAAGCCAACCTGTTCCGCGGACTTGAATAACGGCTCAGGAAGAACGCTGGAAATGTTGAAAAGGAACTTGGCGTAGTTGTCGTTCAAGCCGTTTTCTGTAGCAGGCAAGCGATGCTCGCCGGCATTCGCATCCGAGATGTGGGCGTTCAGCAGCAGGACGTTGCCGTCAGCAGTCCTCAAATCAGTGAGCTTTTTGGCGGCGGCTTTGGTTTCTACAAACCCCTGCTTGGTGTCGTTGGGCTCACCATCGGTAATGTTGATGACAACCGGAGGAAAACTGGATGGGTTTGTCTTGATCCATTCCTGGATGACGACAGCGGCGGCAGCGAACGCCTCAGCCATAGGTGTGCCGTTGGCGGCGGTTGGTTTCAACCAAATAGGCATCTCCACTTCGAGTTCGACTAGGCCTCCGGCCCCATCAGGTTCTTTCTTTTTCACTTTTTTTACTGCGATTGGATTTTCAGCAACCTTTGAGATCATGTCGCCAAGAATGGCGTTGACCTTCTCACCATAGCCGACAACGCCGATGAAACATCGGTCCTTGACCCGGCCTCCAGCCTGACATGACAAGATAATCTCGTAAAGCGCGCGGTTCACGGCATCAGCAGCCAAAACGGATTTCTTTTCAGTACCGTTCATTGCCTCCATGGAGGACGATTGGTCAACGAGGATCATGATTAAACAAGGGTTAGCAGTTCCAATGGGAAGATTAGAGTAAGCCACTAGGAGATATCCTTCCTTCTTAATTAATATTTTTCGTTTACTTTGAAGTCCTGTGATCGCCGGCGTGCCCGACAAGTACTTCACCAGCCAAAATACGGCGGCAGC